>JAYOEB010000172.1:0-4859 GCA_038116775.1 Opitutia bacterium
TGGAGTACCGGACGTATTTTCCGCAGGGCTCACACCTCTCCCATTTCGTCAGGTGTTGCGGTTCAGGCAGTTAAAATCCTCAAAGGACTTTTTCAGTCGATCCACGAAAGCTTGCTCGCCGGACCGTAGCCAAGCCCGGGGGTCATAGTGCTTCTTATTTGGCTTGTCCTCTCCCTCGGGATTTCCAAGCTGACCTTGCAGGTAGTCCTTCTTGGACAAGTAGTAGCCGTGCACTCCATCCCAAAAAGCCCACTGCATGTCGGTATCCAGGTTCATCTTGACCACCCCGTATCCGATTGCCTCACGGATCTGCTCGCGAGAAGAACCTGAACCGCCATGAAAAACAAAATGGATGGGCTTGCCGGAGAGACCGTGCTTATCCTTGACGAAATTCTGGGAGTCCTCGAGTATTTTGGGCGTGAGCTCGACGTTTCCCGGTTTGTAAACTCCATGGACGTTGCCGAATGCGGCGGCAACCGTAAAACGATCACTGACTTGCGAAAGGGTCTCGTAGGCTTGATTGACTTCTTCAGGCTGGGTGTAGAGGCGGGCCGTATCGACGTCGGTGTTGTCCACCCCATCCTCTTCGCCACCAGTAACGCCCAATTCGATTTCAACCGTCATGCCAATCTCGTTCATCCGCTGAAAATATTCTTTGCAAGTGGAAAGATTGTCCTCGATGGGCTCTTCCGAAAGATCGAGCATGTGCGAACTGTAGAGCGACTTGCCTTCTCTTTCGAAAAACCTCTCACCCGCATCCAAAAGACCGTCGATCCAAGGCAGAAGCTTTCGAGCGGCATGATCGGTGTGCAATATCACCGGAACGCCGTAGGCTTCCGCCATGGCGTGCACGTGCATGGCTCCGGATACGGATCCGGCAATCGCAGCCTTTTCCTGCTCATTGGATAGGCTCTTGCCTGCATAAAAGACGCCGCCGCCGTTGGAAAATTGAATCATTACGGGTGAATTCAGTTCGGCAGCCGTCTCCAGCACCGCATTGACGGAATTGGTTCCGACCACGTTGACTGCCGGCAAAGCATACTCATTTTCATGAGCGTCGTTGAAAATGGCTTGAACGCCATCACCTGTGATAACACCTCCTGGAAATTTCTTACTCATAGTTTTAAAATCTCAATTCTTCACACATCATCACAAATCACGCAAAGCAAAAGTCACAAAATCATTCAACAAACCCTGATCAATCAACCAATCCGTCTATTGATTTCGAACCGAGCGCCTTTTCAACCTCATCCAATTTAATGAAGGTCGAACGCGTGTGGGGAAGTTTGTATCGCTTGAAAACTCCTTTCTCCAGCAAGTAATACAGCTTTCTGGAAGAAACCCGAAGTACTTTGGCAGCTTCTCGGACGCGAAGAATCTTGGGCGCCGGCGGTTTCCTGATTTCAGCAAGCAAGCGCTCCATCTCCAAACTGGATTTCTCCAGGGAATCCAACCTTTGCATCAATTCACCGAATTTTTGATTCAAATCCGCCAAAAAGTGAAAGATGAACTCGTTGTCCACGGACGAGGTCGCCCCTTGGGCAGATTCGGATTCTTTTTCATGACGAAAGATCATCGCGTCCACCCTGCTTTTGAAAAACTTGCGGTGTCGCTTTTTGCGATAGACCCAAGTGACGCAATGAGGTGACACTCGCCCTTTGACAAAAGAATAGGAAACTTTCATTTAAAATTTGATGGTTGCAAAAGATACGTGTAAGGATCAATGCCAACGAGAAGATAACTTTTCAGCCCAATGAGCGACAAGAATTTTCCAGAAGTCATCAAAGAGATCCATGCCAAGGACCCACGATACGGCAAGGGGGCCTACTACTTCATTCGAGAAGCCCTGGACCACACCCTGAAAAACATCGAAAAGGACAAGTCCCAGAACAAAGGCCACGTTTCCGGCACGCAACTGCTCGAGGGCATTCGAGACTACGCATTGGACCGGTTTGGCCCCATGACTCTGACCATCATGGACCACTGGAACATTAAAAAATGCAGGGATTTCGGAGACATCGTGTTCAATCTGGTTGACTTTGGAATACTCGGCAGAACTGAAAATGATTCTCTGGAAGATTTCGAAGAAGGATATAATTTTCACGACGCCTTCGAAAGACCCTTTTTGCCAAGGCAATTGGAAGACAATTGAAGGTCGTGGGCCCTCCCTGCTTCAGGGCAAGATTTGATAAATGAAATAAACCAAGGCGATCAATCCGAGCGCCTTGAACCAGACTTTCATTCTCGCCGCATGTCTTCCCTTCCCGAAGACCCCACCCATCCGTTCCGTTTCTTCATGCGTTGAACCGGATTGGCAAACCGGACAATTCGGACCATCGTTCGAATGCCACTCAAAATCGCACTTTTCACATATGTTGAATTTATTCAAATGCTTTCCCTTGTCCCAAACTTTGACTATAAAAGACTTGCCCTACGCCCCAATTATTCGAGACTTGATCCAATTGCCCAATCGTTATGCTTTCGTACCTTAGAAGAGTGATTCCTTTTTTTCCGACGAGAACTCCTCGATCCATCCTTGTCTTCGTCGTCTTTTGCCTCAACCTCTCAAGCGTGGCCATTGCCGACATACTACGGGAAAGTCTGGCGACCATTCAAGCAAAAGCGCTCAAGGGGGACGTCTATTATCAGGGGGCTCTCGGTCTCTTCTACAAAACCGGTGAACACGGCCTGCCCATCGACGTTAAGGAAGCCACCAGATGGACGAAGATGGCAGCCAACAAGGAAGGAGCGGTGGGCCTTGCCACCTTAGCGGCCATCGAATTGGAAAAGGGAAATACGGAAAAAGGATATTTCCTCTACGACGAAGCCTATTTGCATTCGAACCTCAGAAGCTTGGCCAAGGACAATGATCCCCTGGCTCTCTACTGCCTGGGCATGATGGAGATGGATAATCCTCCCCGCAACGTTCCCAAGGCAATCCGTAACCTCGAGAAGTCCGCGGAATTGAATTTCCCAACCGCTCAAGCCACGCTGGGGATGATTTATTTTGCCGGAATAGGCGTAAGGAAAGACACGGCCTTGGCCTTGAAATGGTCTTCCATAGCTGCCAAAAAGAAAGTTCCACTAGGAATGTTTTACCTGGGACTCGCTTATTCCGTTGGCGACGGACTGGAGCTCAATGACGACTATGCCGTCAGATGGATCCGGGCGGCCGCTGAAAGAGAACTCACCATGGCCCAACTTACCTTGGGAATGAAACTAGCTCTCGGGGACGGTATCGTCAAAAACCTCGAACTCGCGGTTCAGTGGCTTAGGCGGGCAAGTTTGAACGGTTCCGCCGAGGCTGCCCTGCAGCTTCGAAAGTACGAAAACATCCTCCTACGCTACAATGGAGATTCAAGCGCATTCGTTGAAAGCGAGCCCATTAACAAGATCGCCTCCCAAGCGATAACCTCGGTACTGAAGGTGGATAATCGGGGAAAATTCTCCAATCCGGAAGACGTGCTTTTCCAAGCCGAAATCGACCCCGTCGAGAATCTCGCCGAAGAGCCCGTGGATAGTGTGGAAATAGCCAAGCAATCACTCGCCATTGGTAAGGACGAGCTGGCTGCGATCGGACTTTTGGAAGATGCCGCCAGTCAGGGCGAGAAGGAGGCGATGAATGAATTGGGCTTGTTGGCTTACAAGGAACGGAAATTCAAGGAAGCCAGATCATGGTTCGAGAAAGCCGCCGTTTACAACCAGCCCGAATCTCTCCGCTATCTAGGCATTCTCTACTTTTTGGGTCAAGGCGTGGACATTGACTACGAAGTCGCCGCAGACTGGTTGGGACAAGCGGTCAGAGCCGGTGATTTGGAAGCATCCAGGTATTTGAGAATCGTCAAGCAATTCAAGTAGGGCCGTTTCTACTGAGCCCAAGCTGCATCCCTCAAGTCAAGAGACACTTGGTTTTCTCCCGCCCTGAGGGTGACCCGCTTCGACCAAACCACCCCGACTTGTCCGAGGGTTGAGGCCCCGATCACGTAATAGTTTCCACTCTCAAGATTGTCGACGTTGGCCACGCCGATGGAATTCGTCTTCAGTCTGGTAAGGCTTGCCCTGGCCAAGGCATTGCGGATGGCAGCCGCAACCCCTGGGAAGCGATAACCGCGCTGAACCGCTCTTGCCCAAAATTCGGCAAAGGAATTGATGCCCTCATTGCGTGGAATGCTGATTCGGGCATTTTCCAAAATGGAATCGAGGTTGTTGCGCACCAGAAAGAATTCGGTGAATCCAGCCGGTCTTTTCTTGTTGTTGAGAAACTGAACCTCAGCCTTCAGCTGTATCGTGGACTGTCCCGAAGGTACGCTTTGGACTACGGGAATATCCATCGAAGATGGAGCCAATGGAGGGGAACTCATACTGGGGAAACTGGAGCGAGGAGAAGGATTGATCGGACTAGGAAGAGGACGACTGCCCAATCGACTGCTTACACCAAGGGATCTGGAACCTCCGGCATCACCCCGACTGAAATCGTTGCCAACGGATCTGCGGGAATTCAACTGAGAAGAGGAAACGGAAGGGATGGAAACCTGTACGGTCGATCCTCCATTGCCTCCCCGCTGAAGAACTCTTATTGCCTCGCGAGCAGCCACCAGGGCTTTTTCAAGGGAACCAATTCTTCCACGGGCATCTTCCAGCTCATCGTTCAAAAGATTGACCTTAATATTGGCGGATTGTCCGCGCTCGATGATTTCCTGCTTTATGTCCCTCGCCTCCTCCAATTGCTTTCGAAGATCCTGCACCCGCGATCTTTCCTGATCCAGTTGAATCTGAGCCGTCAGGTTCTTTTGGTTCAAATCCTGGATTCTGCGGTCAAGATCGCCTCGTCCCTGAGAGTTGGCGAGGTTACGGAATTG
>JAYOEB010000172.1:4869-5096 GCA_038116775.1 Opitutia bacterium
TGCTCTCTGAGAGTGGTGAGTTCGGCCATTTGCACCGGACTAAGTTGAGAACTTGTGGAAAGCCCCGGCAAGGGAGTCATTCGACCGGAGGATGGGGATCGACGGAGGGCGTCCTCCAAGCTCGCGATTTTCTCACCGGCATTGGCTAGTTCTTGGTTCAGACGCTGGACTTTTAGTTTGGCTTGAGACTCGGCTTCGGATGAGTTCTGAGCAAATCCCTGCAAACG
>JAYOEB010000173.1:0-5095 GCA_038116775.1 Opitutia bacterium
GAGGATCCGGCAAGTCGGGAAGTTGCTCCGGCGAAGCCTCAGTCGCATCCTCCAAGCGCCTTTGCCTGTAGCCTTCGAACTTGGACTCCACGGAGTCAAGGCGTTGAAGCAATTGTTCGTAACTCCCTCCCGATGAAACTGGCGCCTCCGGAAGATCCGCCCTTTTGATTTCGACTGGCGAAGCGGGAGAAGGGCTCGAATCGCGAAGTTCCGGAGGATCCGGCAAGTCGGGAAGTTGCTCCGGCGAAGCCTCAGTCGCATCCTCCAATCGCCTTTGCTTGAAGCCTTCGAACTTGGACTCCACGGAGTCAAGGCGTTGAAGCAATTGTTCGGACTTCTCGGCAACGGTCGCCGCCCTCAAGGAAACGCTCAAGCAAACCAATGACCCCAAGAAAATACCGGCAGCAACTCTCATAGTCCCTTGATTAGGTAGTTGGCGATCGCCTTGTTTTTTTTGGCCGAACTCAAAAAGGAATTTTGAATTTTGGAGACGCGCTCTGAGAAAGAATCATCCGGGGACGGAATCAGATCGTTTAAATCCCACCACTGATGACCCGCATAATCAAAAGCCAACGTTGAATCCCTCTTTAGGTAAGCCCATTCCCCAGACTCCAAAAACACATGAGGAAAGGATGATTCCGATACCCAGAACCAGGATAAGACGGGATGCCAGCACCAAGAACTCGTTTGGGTGTAATTTTCGTATCGCAACCATCCCAGATCGCGGTGATAGACCCAACCCGGCTTGCCCTTGTAGAAGTCTCCAAACCAATTCGAATGCTGCCAACCCATACCACGATCTTCAGACTTAATGAAGCTGTAGGGGCTGGAATTTGCGGATTCTTGCTCGAAAAGCACCAGATCCAGTCTTGGAGACGGGCTACCCGCTTCGGTGATGGATATGTTGTCCGCCACCTCTCTCAAGACTCTCACAAGTCGGGACAACTGCAGATCCCGGTTTTCATTCGAACCCACGCCCACCATACTCTGCATGGAAATCTCCAACCATGGCTTGTTGACGCCATCATAATTACCCTGGCGATAGGAGCTATGACCCGAGGTAGTTGCATCGATGAGGAGGGAATAATAGTAGTTGTAGAAACCATCGACCTTAAAGTCGTATTTTTCCCACGAGACCACCAAGTATGCCGGGAAGCCTGAATCAGTGTAGAAATACTCTTCGTATTTGTCTTCCCTGTTGGCGTGATAACTGGAAAACCAAGATGGCCCGGAAACTACCTGCTGAAAGCTCCGACTCGATTTCCAATAAGTGACTTCAAAATAGTGACTGTAAACGGCATCCATCCAATCCGCTCCGACAAAGGTGGTGAAGGTCAGACTTTCCATTTCCGGATCTATCCCAAAATCTATGATTTGATCATCCCGCAACGTATAACCACTGAAGTCGTAACGAAAGAAATCGTTGTCAATCACTGAGTGATCGGTGATCAGAACCTTGCCCCGATTCAACGGGTCAATGATCGAATATTGAGACGTGACGTCGGCGGCAAAGACCCAAAGGGCAAAAAAGAGAGAAGTACCTGCGCAAAAGGCAGTTTGAAATGGGCAAATGAAATTTATTTATTCTAAGTAGCAGATGTGAATTTAAAAACGAAGAAAAAACTTTAGCGGACAAGCCTCGGGCGAATTTTTCAAGGCCACCGAGTCCATCCCCTTCCTTTAGTCTCAGGACGACTACGGCATCGGGAGAATCGAACGCATCGTCGAAACCATTTGGGATGAGCCCTTCCGGTTGGCGATCTCTCATGCCTACGGAATCGTACCGCATGGCAGCGTCGTGAAAATTGACGGAGGCGTGGAGCGCGCAAGGACGGTCACCATAAGATCTTCATCCGCCCAAGAGAGCCAAAGCCCGAGAAGGGATCCCTCGCTTAGGGGCAATCGTCCCAAAATACATTGTCCATTGCCGAGCTCCGCCATTCGATGCCGTTGGACTTGGAGGTTCGTTCATCAAAACAGGATGCAAAGACTTTTTTTTGGGGGGCAACCGATAAGATCGTTGAAACAATGCTCGGAAACAATGGGTTGGCCGCTGAGCATAAGTTCTGAAGACTTGCATCTTGTTTCTCTCTGAATTTTTGCGCTTGAAAACACAATCACTGAGGATCTTTATCTTATTCATGAAGACTTTCGGCTATTTCCTTCTTTTTATTTTCTTACTGCCAGCAAATTCCGAATCCAGCGAGTGGTTGTACTACAAGCACCTCCCTTGGGTTTACGACGACAAGACTCAAACCTGGCTTTACTTGTGGGGTGGCCAAGACGGAAAGATCTACGCCTATAATTACAACGATCAAGAATGGTCTGAGTTCTATCAAAACGGAAAGGAGGAAAGCGTTCTGTCAACCCCGGGGGGCCAGTCCGTCGTGGTGCAGTCTGGTAATGAATACTCTTGGAGCAGTAATCTCGATGGAGTCGTCCTTTGGGGGATTGAGCAGGACGGAAACGAAGTATCCATAGCCACCGTAAAGTTCAGCAATGGATACGTTCTTTACGGGTTTGATGCCTTTACCGACGACGTGGCCGATCTCGGGAACAACGTCGTGTCCTACGCCATTGACCAAAATGGTTACATAAAAAGCCTCGAGCACGATGGAGACTATCAGTACTACAACGTCGTCAGCGTGGAAAACGGGATCATCGGCACCATCCAGAACGACCAAGGCGTGGACTCGGTCGCAAATGATGGCACCAACGAGGTCGACCAGTGGTTCTTTACCACTAAGGCAGCGGCCCAGGATTACTACGATGATCTTACCGCTCCATCAGTAGTCGTAACGGATGCGAACGGATTATCCGTAGTTGTGAAATCTGGAAACAAGTTTTCTTGGAACTCTTCCCTCGATGGCATAACCCTTTGGTCGGTAGAGTGGCAAAGCGGGCAAACCGCCGACCAATACACTTACAAATTTGAAAATGGTAGAAATACTGGAAACTTGGGATTCCATGATCAACTGTTCGGGCAGCAACCATATGACAAGCCGTATGTAATTGATGAAAACGGTTATCTTAAGGTTACAGAATCGAGTTATCAGTACTACAACGTCGTCAGCGTGGAAAACGGCGTCATCGGCACCATCCAGAACGACCAAGGCGTGGATTCGGTTGCCGACAACGGCGTCAACCAAGTCGACCAATGGTTCTTCACCACCAAGTCTGCCGCCGAAGCCTTTTACAATTCTCTCTAATCGACAAATTGCAACGGACGAATCGACTCCACGTACCCAAGCTGAAAATAGAGCCTATCCAAGCAGATTCCATCTTTTCATGGCTGGAAATGGACTCATCTTTACTTCAGTCTAAATGCCCGTAGATAATCGACGTACATTCTGGAAGGGAGTTGCTCGTCCCTCACCGGTCCTCCCGCCCAACCGGCATTCCTCATCGCATAATTGAGGTTAACTTGGGCGTGCAAGTCTTTGGGAACTTCCCGGCGCCACTCGAATTCGTTGACTTTCCCATAGGTTCGGTTGCGGACCTTACCCCCTGAAAATCTGAAGTAGGGCTCCGATTTCCAAGCCGGCCCGTTTTGGGCAAGATACCAGATGAACTCATCATCGGTCACTTTTATGCCAAAGGTGAAAAACTCATTGAAATTGATCTGATTCCCCTTGATCGAATGACCATGCCCATGGTGGGCTTTGTAGACTTGTTCATTGATGAAGAAATGATCTTCCGATCGCTTGACCAAACAATTCTTCGGGATGCCTCCGTAAACTTCATGGGCCCGGAAGTCATGCCACCACAGCCCGCTCCAAAACCTGGTTTTTTCCCTTGCGGCGATAAATTCGAACATATCGATCTCGAGAAGATCTTCAGGCACCCAGTCTCCAATCTTGCGGGACACCGTCCAAAAGGCGCCGTACCCAGCGTTGTTTTGCGGCAGTTTGCAGCGCAGTTCCATGTACATTTGGTTGCCCAACTCAAAACCTTTGCGGGTATGAAGGCCACCGGAGGAATAATGAAAGGTTTTTTCTCCTGACCAAGATTTCCCCAATACCGGCATGGGTTCGCGCTTTTGGGTAAAGACAAGCAGCCCATCCTCCAAGCTCACGTTTTCATAACGGTAGACGCAGTCCACTCCCTCGTTTTGCAGGTTTTTCTCATTGATCCCCAAGCCCCAGATCTTGCGGTCAAGAACCGAACCAGAAAATTCATCGCCGAAGAGATAAACCGAACCCGGGGGGCCTTCCATTGACCGATCGGCGTAGACGAAGTCGGAAACTATCCACGAACCCGCAATCAAAAGAGCGGAAAACGCGGGAAAAGGCTTCATCATCGGCATATTGGGCGTCAGGAAAATTTCGAAAGGTTATCGCATACGGTATAGCGCATTAGACTTATGGGCGCAATAGCCTGCTTTGCCACAATCGTTGCTCCTTGGTTCGTTTATAAATTGAGCTCCAATGAAGACATGAAAACCTTCAGCGAATGGAAAGACTCTCATCTTGAAGATAATACTGAAGATCAAAATCTCGGACACAGCGAACTCATGGACAAGTTCAACGAGTACTTGAGAAGAGGTCTTAAGAAAAGCGATGAACCGAAAAGAGAGAAGCAAAAGCGTCAACCTCTGAAGGGATTTGACGATTGCGGCAAAGGTCACAATTAATCAACGAAAGAAGAGATTTCGGGGTACGCTCCTTCCTTCTCCGAGATCTCTCCTTGGCAGGGTAGAGTCTCAGTCGTTAGATGCGGGCCTAACTTGGATATGCAATCCCTTAGCTGCCTTAGTGGGTCTCGGATCGAATACAGGAGTTACGTCAGCCCTATAATCAACTTGCCACTTTCCGGTTTTTGTCTTTGCTGAATGGTCTCTGTTCATTGTCATTCAATCGGGTTTAATTCCGTAAGATGCCTTAAACCCATGCAAGAATTTGGCGAAGATCAAGCAAAGATCATTAACTAAATTCCAGCTAGAATGCCTTGTGTGGATTTAAGTAGCTAAAAATAGCTCCTTACAAATACGAAGGAAGGATGCCAGAGTGGTCGATTGGGGCGGTCTTGAAAACCGCTGAGCCGGAAACGGTTCCGGGGGTTCGAATCCCTCTCCTTCCGCCACCCCTTTAAATAT
>JAYOEB010000174.1:0-5064 GCA_038116775.1 Opitutia bacterium
CCTGGTACCACAAACCAGTGCTCTAACCAACTGAGCTACTATCGCCACAAAGGAATCCTGAAACTAAGAATCCTATCCCGGGCGTCAACGAGAAAGGAGCGTCACCGCCCAAGCATTCTTGACCCAGAGGGACAAGGTCGACATGATGGAATCTTTTCAATCATTATGCTACAAGCAGGAATCGTCGGTTTGCCCAACGTCGGCAAAAGCACTTTGTTCAACGCCCTCACCAAAACCCGCAAGGCGGAGGCCGCCAACTACCCATTCTGCACCATTGACCCCAACGTCGGCGTCGTGCAGGTGCCGGACTCGCGCCTGGAACCTCTGGCCAAGTTGGTCGGCACTTCCACCATCATACCAGCCGCAATCGAAATGGTGGATATCGCCGGATTGGTCGCCGGAGCCAGCAAGGGAGAGGGACTGGGAAACAAATTTTTGGCCAACGTTCGAGAGGTGGACGCCATCGTGCACGTGGTGCGTTGCTTTGAGGACGAGGACGTCATTCACAACATGGGCAGGGTCGATCCGATTGCGGATGCCGAGGTCATTATGACCGAACTGATCCTGGCGGACGTGGAATCCGTCGGCAGTCAGCTCCAGAAAAACCAAAAGAAAGCCCGAGGGCAGGACAAGGATGCGGCGGCCAGCGTCGCCCTCCTCGAACGCTTGTTGCCCCATCTCGATGAAGGCAAACCGGCCAATCTCTTGAGTATGGACGAAGACGACCGCTTGAGAATGAAGTCCTTCTGCCTGCTCAGTTCAAAACCCATGCTCTACGCATGCAACCTCAAGGAGGAAGAGATCGCAGACCCAAGCTCCAATCCCAATCTAGCCCCGTTCCAGCAATGGGCAAGCGGACAACAAGATGCCATTTGTTGCCTCATCTCAGCCAAAATGGAAGAAGAACTATCCGAACTTTCCGAGGGAGAGGCCAAGGAATATCTGGAAGCCATGGGAGTGGAGGATTCCGGGGTAGCGTCCCTGATTCGGGCATCGTACGAATTACTCGGTCTGGCCAGTTATCTGACTGCTGGGGAAAAGGAAGCGCGGGCCTGGACTTTCCGGAAGGGAATGACGGCGCCGCAATGCGCCGGTGTGATCCATACCGACTTTGAAAAGAATTTCATCAAGGCGGAAGTCGTTTCCTACGACGACTTGATGGTGGCGGGATCGATGCAGGCAGCCCGTGAAAACGGCAAGCTGCGGCTTGAGGGCAAAGAGTATCTTTTTGCAGACGGAGACGTCGCCCTCTTCAAATGCAATGCCTGAAACCACTCCCTTTGGTTTGCCCTATTCCCCTTTCCCGCCCATTATGAGTCTCTGAAATGCGTTTCTTTTCGCAAAAAAATCAATTCTTCGCAACGCTTCCGCTTGTCTTTGCGACGCTCGTTCTTCTTTTCTCTTGCAGCGAAGAGGCTCAGATTCGGAGCTACTACGTCGAGCCCGAGTACGAGGGTCCGGTGGTGGCTTGGAAATTACCGAGCGCTTGGGGAGAAAACCCCGATCTCTCGGGTCCCATGGCTGGCTCCTTTCACGTCAAGTCGGAGTCCGGGCCCGTAGGCAGAATTGGAGTGATGCCTTTTCGGGATGCGGTTTCGTCGCTGGAAATCGCCAACATGTTCGGCATGGAACTGGGCCATGATAGATTCGACGAGGAATCACTCCGGAAAGTAACCGAGATCAAAGAGTTGGGCGGCGAAAGCTTTGAATGGATACGGATATCCCAACGGGAAGGGTCCGAAAATCCCAACACCGCCCTTTTGGCGATCCTCAAGAAAGAAGGCGAAACTTGGCTCTTTCCATTCGTCGCGGATGCCCGACTCATCAACCGGGAACTAGATTCATTCTCCGAGTTCCTGGGATCCGTAACCGTTCGCGCAGGGAAAAGGGAAATTCGTGCCATCCAGCCTAGCCTGCCACAGCCTTCGCGTACTTCCTCCGCGGGTGCCCCCACTTGGGAAACTCCAAAGCATTGGAAAGCCGGAAAAGCCTCTTCGATGCGGGTGGGAAGTTATTCGATTGAAGATGCGAACGGCAAAGTCTTGGATTTTTCCATCACCACCTTTCCAGGAGACGTCGGCGGCTTGCTTCCCAACGTCAACCGTTGGCTCGAACAAGTCGGACTGGAAGCAATAGATGAAAACAACTTGGACAGCTACCTTTCCGCGATTCGGGTGGATCAAAAAGACGCCCATTTGCTGATTGCCGAAAATACGGCTCAATCGGTCTATGGAGCCCTTTTGTTCGGCAAGTCCCAGTCTTGGTTTTTCAAACTTATCGGTGACTCCGGTCTTGCCCGGGTTGAGAAGGAAAACTTTCTGGCTTTATTGGATTCCGTTTGTTTTCACGATCACTAAGACCTTTCCTCCTTCACAATGAATCAAAGCCAACAAAAGAAAAAAGTCTTTTCCGTCGGTACCCGTCGGAAACTTTTCCCTTGGATGGTTCCTCTGGCCTCGGTCCGTCTGACCTTGGCCTTGTTGAGTTTCTCCATGGTCCTGATTTTCGTGGCCACTCTGGAACAGGTCAGGATTGGCATCCGCGGCGCCCAAGCCGAATATTTCGAGAGCCTCTTTGGGATTTGGCATTACCCACTCGAATTCTGGGGTGGCGAATTTCTGAATCCTCTCCCCCTTCCGATCCCGGGCGGTTACCTCTTGGGTGGATTGCTGATCGTAAATTTGATCGCCGCCTTTCTCACCCGCTTTCAGTGGACGATGAAAAAAATGGGCATTCAAATCATTCACCTGGGAATCATCATGCTCCTGATCGGGCAAATGGTCACCCAAGCCATTCAGGTCGAATCGAGAATGCAGATCAACAAGGGCGAATCCGTCAACTACGTCGAAAGATTTCACGGAGTGGAACTCGCGTTCAGCGACGTCACCGAGGCCAACCGAAGCAAAGTGGTGGCGATTCCCCAAGAAATGCTCCAAGAGGGCCGGATTCTTCGCACGGAGGACTTGCCCTTCAAAATTAAGATTAAAAAATTCGCCCCCAACAGTATCTTTAGTTTGGAGGAAACGGGGAAGGCTTCGGTTGCCGATGCCTTTGGAGTAAACCGTGGAGTCGGGATCGCCTCCGGGCTCTCCATACAACCCACTGAAGAGGATTTCAGCACCGACGGCATGAACTTCGCTTACGTGGTGTTCGAGTTACTGGAGGGAAGCGAAAGCATGGGCACTTGGGCAGCGATAGCCCATCCCGCAGGCAACGACCGCTGGAAATTCGTTCACCCAAAACTGGCGGATCTTTCCTTTCAACCCATCAGACGGCAAGGAAGACTTTGGGGGGTTGGCCTGCGTCCCCAAAGGGAGTACCTCCCCTATTCGATCGAGCTGTTGGGAATCGAAAACGAATTTTACCAGGGAACCGACATTCCCCACAACTTCGAGAGTCAGGTGACCCTTCATCTCGGAAGCGGTCGGCAAAGAAACGCCCTCGTTTACATGAACACTCCGCTCCGACACGGGGGCAAGACCTTCTACCAATACCAAATGAACAAAGCCGCGGACTACACCGTTTTTCAAGTCATCCGCAACCCGAGTTGGCTGGTTCCCTACTTGGCCTGCATTCTGGTGTCCATCGGTCTGCTCTGGCAATTCAGTTTCCACCTCGTATCCTTTCTGCGAAAGCATTCCGTCAACCCGCGAACGGCATGAGCATCCTCCGCAAATACCGTTTTTTTCCCACCCTTCTCTTCGCCTTGGGCGTTTATCTGGTGGCCTTGCCCTTTGGCTCCACCCAATCGTCCGTTTTCGACTTTTTCAGCTCCGATTCGGCCCCAGATCCCCAAAGTATCGATTTGGAAGCCTTTGCGGAATTGCCGGTTTTGAGAGGAGGCAGGGTAAAACCCTTGGACAGCGTGGCCCGCAACACCTTGCTTGTCCTACGCAACAAAAGAACCGCCCTTGACCGAAACGGATCCAAGGTTCCGGCAATCGAATGGCTGGCCAAAGTGTTGTTCGCCCCAGATGAAGCCGATGAACTGAAGACTTTTGTCGTCGATCATGATCAGGTGCTCGGACTCATCGGTCGGAAATTCGAAAGGGACGGCAAATTTTACTCGTACGACGACTTGGAGCCATTCCTCGAACAAATCGATCAGAGCGCCCGAGAGTCGGGCAAATTGGAAAGAGAGAAACAGGACAGCTTCGACCAAAACGTCATCGATCTCTACCGCAGTCTGCTGCTCTACCGCAAGCTCAAGCATACCCTTGCCCCGCCCGCTCCGCCAAGCGACGCGAAGATGATGTCGGAATTGGACTTGAAGGATTTCTTCTTCAACCCCCAATCGGACTCGGATCGTACCAAGGAATACCATCGATTCCGCGAGCTTGCCGCTTCCATCGCCTCGAATCCGGATGCAATCCGCATGGGCAGCGACGATTTCGCCAAAATCGTCTTCATGCTCGACCATTATTCGCGTGCCAATCTATGGGCGGAATTCTTCCCCATTCCTCCGGAACCCAATGATCCCTCCGAGAAGTGGAGAAAAGTCGGAGAGTCCATGGTTGGGGAAGAACCTTTGGATTCGCAGGAAAAACGAAACCTCGACCCAGTCAGGTTCTCATCGCTGCTGAGAGAATTGGTTGCCTCCGAGCCGGATCAACTAAGGGAAAGGGTGAAGTTCATTCTGGACAAGCAAAAGATGGATCCGTCCGCATTGTTCGCGGCTCAATACGCCGAAGCGATCAAACTGAGGACCGGCGTCGACCCGGTGATCTCTCTTTACGAGGATCTCAGACTCGCCTACTCGAACAAGAACCCCGAGGGCTTCAACGCCGCGGTAGCCGCGATTCGGCAGGCATGCCGGGAGAGAGCCCCCGCTCAGATGGATAAGATCGGATTCGAAAAGACCTACAACGCCTTCGAGCCCTTCTATCGAAGTTCGCTCGTCTACGTCGTAATTTTCGCATCCGCCTGTCTTTCCTGGCTTTGTTTGGCGGGCAAAGGCGAGAACTTCAACCCAAGACATTCCAACCAATACAAAAACTTCGCCTACTACCTTACCCTCATCACCTTGGTCGCGCATACCTTTGGCTTGGTCGGTCGCATGTACGT
>JAYOEB010000175.1:0-5045 GCA_038116775.1 Opitutia bacterium
AAGTTCGTGAGGAGGGTGGTAAAAAAGTCACCTACATGTACATCGATGGGATTAAGGTGCACGAAACCGATCCCTCTAAACAACCTTTCCCCCCGGTGGTCGATCCGAAGCCCTATGATGGAGAAAAGGCGAATGCTCCTGAAAATGCAGTGGTCCTGTTTGACGGTACGGAATCAAGTTTGAGCAACTGGTCGGCCATGAACGGAGTGCCAACCAAGTGGAAGTTTGAGGACGGTGCTTTGGTTGCAGTTCCGCGGTCCGGATATATCAGGTCCAAGCAGGAATTTGGATCCTGTAAGTTATACCTCGAATTTGCTACTCCCGTCTCAGCAACGGGACAGGGACAGTCGAGCGGCAACAGTGGAGTTTTTCTAATGGGGAAGTATGAAATCCAAGTGCTTAATTCCTTTGGCCCAAATGCCAACAGCACCTACCCGGATGGACAGTGCGGAGCTCTTTACGGGCGGGCTAAACCGCTGGTCAATGCTTCACGGGGGCCCGGAGAGTGGCAATCCTACGAAATTGATTTTACCCGCCCGCTTTTCGATAAAGATGGGAAAGTGACAAGAAAGGCAAAGTTCACAGTGGTGCATAATGGTCACCTGATTCATGACAATCTGGAATTAAGCGGCGGAACAGGGTGGGCAGGCCCTCATGCGGTTACTCCATACCGTAAACACGGGGACAAAGGTCCTCTTAGCTTGCAGGACCACGGCAACCCTGTCCGTTACCGAAATATTTGGGTGGTGGATGAGGAAAAGCAGAAGACAGCTTCCAGTACCAAGCAGGTGCTCAAAGCCTTGTTTTTTACCGGAGGGTGCTGTCATGATTATGGAGAGCAAAAAAATATCATCATAGAGGGGATCAGCGAGCGTGTGCCTACCCAATGGGAAGTCTTTCATGAGATGGATGAAAAGAAATCCAAGGCTTTCCTAAACCGTGAGGGATGGGCGGATCCGTTCGATTATGTGGTCTATGATCAATGCTATGCCTTTGAAAACGATGTAAAATTCATTGAATCAGTAACCGCTGTGCATGAAGCGGGAAAGCCTGCGCTTGCCTTGCACTGCGCCATGCATTCCTACCATTGGAAGGTTCCCGAAAAAGAGGGCGAAATCAAGGCATGGCCCCAAATGCTGGGAGCAAGTTCCAAAGGGCATGGGCCCAAGGAACCGATTACGGTGAGTATTGTTAAGGAAAATGCCAAGCACCCTGTGATCAAAGATCTTCCAGATGGTTGGAGGACGCCTGAAGGAGAACTTTACAACGTGCAGGAAGTATATCCCGAAACAACGGTGCTGGCCTATGGAGACAACGGGAAACAGAAAAAACCCTTTGAACCACAGGCATGTATCTGGGTGAAGGCGCACGGAAAGGGAAGGATTTTTGCCACCACCATCGGTCATCACAACTCCACGGTTTCCACCAAAGAATATCTCGACTTGCTTGGTAATGCAGTCAAGTGGGTCATGAGGAAATAAACCGATTACTCTCGATTTGAATCTCATGAAGAAAATATCCACACTCCTTTTCTTGTCTGGTTTTATTGCTAGCCTCTTTGCTGCTGATTATGCCGACAAACCCCTTAAAGGCTTGCTCGTAACCGGTGGTGGTCACCATGACTACGGATTTCAGCAAAATGTGATCATGGAAGGGATCAGTCAGCGCCTGCCCGTGAAATGGACGGTGATGTACGACATGGATCCACGGGAGAGCAAGTCGAAGCTCAGCAAAGAGGGCTGGGCGGACGGATATGATTTCGTCTTTTACAACCACTGCTTTGCCCGGGAGGATGACAAGGCATTTATTGATTCCATCGTCAAGGTGCACGAGGACGGGGTACCTGCCATAGCCATGCATTGCGCGATGCATTCTTACCATATTTTCATCAAGGATCAAAAGCCCGAGGAAAAAAGTTGGAATAAATTAATGGGGGTTCATTCCCATGGGCATGGCCCCCATGTTCCCTTCGAGGTGACCAAGGTGTCCGAGCATGCCGATCACCCCGCGATCAAAGATATGCCGGACAAGTGGCGGACTCCCAAAGGTGAGCTATATTTCGTCCACCATGTTTTGGATGGCGCCAAGGTATTGGCTTACGGAGACAACGGGCCTCAACACAAGCCCGAAGAACCACAGGCTTGCATATGGATAAACCAGTATGGCAAAGGCAAAGTGTTCGCCACCACCATTGGGCACCACAATGAAACCGTATCCACCAAGGAATTTCTCGACCTGATCACTAGCGGGGTTCGCTGGGCGACGGGTCGGAAATAAACTAAGTTCGTTGCGTTTCCTAGATCTTTGAGCCTCTGATTTTTTACCCCCTGAACTTGCCGGCACCCTTTTTGCGGAAATTTCGGTTGCCGCCCGAATCCTTGGGCTTTGCTCCACCTTTGCGGAATCCGCCTCCACTCTTGCGGAATCCACCACCTTTACGGAATCCATCGCCGCCTTTGCCTCCGAATTGGCCGCCTTTTCCTCCAGGTCTTGGGCGTCCGCGATCGATGGAAAGATTCAGCTGATGTCCCTGTACCCATACCTGTTTTAATGCCTCGAAAACTTCCTTGGGCATGTCCTTGGGCAAGTCGATGAAGGAGTGGTCCTTGAACAGACGGATCTTGCCGATGAATTTCGTATCCAATCCTATCTCGTTGGCGATCGCACCGACAAGATCGCGTTTTTCCACTCCGTGGTATTCGCCAACTTCAACGCGGTAGCTCTGCAGCTCATCATTGCTGACGTAGCGGTCCTCCCGGTCATTGCCCCGTTCTCTTTTCTCTCTCTTAAGATTTTTGGAAATGGCAGGCATCTCATCGTATAAAAGAGGTTTCTTTCCGCTTTCGAGGAAGGCAAGGGCGGCGGCTACTTCGATGGAATCCTTTCCTGACTCCTCGAGGAATCTTTGAATTGCCTGGCGATAGTCCGAAAGATCCGCGCTTGATACACTCTCGATCCGGGAGAAGAATTCACCCATTCTACGCTCATTCATCTCCTCCAGAGTCGGGAAGGCATATTCCTCGCAGGGTGATTTGAGGGCCCGCTCGATTGCCTTGAGCATCCGCATTTCCTTGTTGGTTACGAAGAGAATCGCATCACCTTTGCGACCTGCCCGTCCGGTCCGGCCGATCCGGTGGGTGTAGGATTCGAGGTCAAAGGGCGCGTCGTAATTGATCACGTGTGTAATTACATCCACGTCAAGTCCACGGGCGGCCACATCGGTCGCCACCACAATTTTAACGTGTCCCTTACGCAAGCGGTCGACCGTTTTTTCGCGCAGTTTTTGAGGCATGTCTCCATTAAGAGCCTCTGCAGCATAGCCCCTGGCCATGAGGTTTTCCGTAATTTCCGTGGTGGCATTTTTGGTGCGGGCAAAAATGAGTACGGCTCCAAAAGGTTCGATTTCCAGAACACGGGCCAGAATATCCTGTTTCTCGTGGGGACGCAGGTTAAGAAAACGCTGGCGAATATTGGGTGCGTTTTCCCGTTTTACCTCGATGGTGATTTCAACCGGATCATTAAGGTGTTTGTCTGCCAGTTTGCGGATGGGCTTGGGCATGGTTGCGGAAAAAAGAGCGGTTTGCCGATTTGTTGGCGTTTGATCCAGTATCCACTCGATATCGTCGATGAATCCCATGCTGAGCATTTCGTCTGCTTCATCAAGCACCATGGCTCTTACCTGATCGAGTTTCATGTACTTTTTTTGAACGTGATCCATAACACGCCCCGGAGTGCCTACCACGATTTGGGCGCCTCTTTTGAGCTCCCTGATTTGATCGCTGTATCCCGTGCCGCCGTAGACGGGGACGATTCTAAGCCCGGGAACGTGTTCGGCAAAGCCCTCCATTGCATCAGCAACCTGAATGGCCAGCTCGCGGGTGGGGGCCAGGCAGAGCATTTGCACCGCTCTTAAATTTGGGTCAAGCCGAGAAAGCAGGGGCAAGGCAAAGGCAGCGGTCTTGCCGGTTCCGGTCTGGGCGACTCCGAGAAGGTCACATCCTTCCAAAAGGGGAGGAATGGAACGACGTTGAATGGGGGAGGGGGTTTCATATCCAATCCCGGCCACGGCTTGTAAGATTTCAGGTAGCAGGCCAAATTCCTCAAAATTCGGCCCAGTGGATATTTGCTCCGCATCAGGGAGATCTTGTTCGTTCATTAGGTAATGTCTATGTTTGCTCAGGTTCCTGCCGTGCAAGAACCCTTTCCCACCTAACTCCTAAGGATCGATTTCATCCACTTGTGAGCATCGCGTTCTTGGTCACGACCTTGAATGATTGATCCTAGAGGAAACTATTTCAATTACGAGCAGGAAAAAGGTGTCAGTGGTTTGCCCGTATAGGCGAGGATCCCCCGAAAAAGGAAATTAAGTGGAGAAATCGTATCAAATCGAAACAAGACATCCACTTTTTCTTTGCCAAGAATGCTTGAATTGAGAAAAGTTTCCCCTTTCGAAACAATCATGATTATAGGAATACCCAAAGAAACACAGCCTTCTGAAAAAAGAGTGGCAATCGCACCGGATAACATTGCGGCCTTTGCCAAGCTTGGATACGAGGTGATCATTCAAAAAGGAGCGGGGGAGCAAGCCAATCTTGCGGATTCCGCTTTCTCGGATGCAGGTGCCCGTATCGTCGAGGAGGCGTCAGCCCTCTGGAACGAAAGCGACCTGATCCTCAAGGTCACGCCACCTAGCATGGAAGAAGCGGAGATGATCAAGGAAGGGGCGACCCTGATCAGTTTTGTTTATCCTGCGAGAAATGAGGAATTGCTCAATAAACTGGGTGAAAGGAAAATCAATTTGTTGGCGATGGATTGCGTGCCCCGCATTTCCCGCGCCCAATCCATGGATGCGTTAAGCTCGATGGCCAACGTGGCCGGCTACCGGGCGGTGGTGGAAGCTTCTCACGTATTCGGACGCTTTTTTACTGGGCAGATTACTGCAGCCGGAAAAGTTCCTCCAGCGAAGGTTTTGATTATAGGTGCCGGAGTAGCCGGACTGGCTGCCATCGGGGCCGCCCGCAACATGGGGGCAATTGTCCGGGCTT
>JAYOEB010000176.1:0-5038 GCA_038116775.1 Opitutia bacterium
AAAAGAGAGTGTAACTGAGTTGGAACTAAGGAAACCCAACGGTTTTTCATCATTTCCCCCATATCTTCCCGCAATAAGTCCCGATGACTGCCGAATAAGACTCTACCCTTGGTTCTGACTGCTCGTTCCAACTGCATCCAACCACCAACGTGATGAAGAGGCAGACAACAAAAGGCATCGTACGGATCATCGCCTATTCTATCCAGCAATCCGAAAACGGAAGATGACAAGGTTTCTTCATCGTGAAACGCTCTCTTGGGGACTCCTGTAGTGCCACTTGTGAAAAAAATCCGACTCTTTTTCCTAATATTTTCAATTTCTGAGGGAATCATCGTAGCCACGGGCCTGTCGTTGGTAAAATGAACCGATTCGCCTTGATTTAAAAACGACCACGCCTCGAGAGCGTATTTGAGGCTGTGGTTTTGCCTATGGTTCAACTTATCTACCCAGTCGTACATGCTGAAGCCTTTGAATATCGACTAAATTTCCGACCACAGACTATCCAGGTCCGAGGAAAAAACACCGGAAAGCGCCAGGGGAAAAGAATGATGCCTTTTGATCTCATGGGGCAAACCCTTATATACGGAACGGTCAACGCCTGGAACTAAATTAGAGTGCCTGCAAAGCCTCAATACCGCTTCGTATCCGAAAGGACTCTCAAAAACCGTAGAGACAACTGTTTTGTCGGGATTTTTTTTAATGAATCCCAGGGTACTTTCCCAGCAAGCCAGCAAACACGGCTTTAAAATAAAGTAACCGCTCCAACCATGTTCGAGAAGTTCCTGAGGGCTACCCATTTCAACAACCGACTCATCCAAGGCGATGGGAAAATTGGATTGTTGCATGAAACTCATCAATTCTTCTGACGGCAAGCCCATCATTGGTTGCTCGATAAAATCCAATTGAGCGTTTCCCCAAAGCGCGTCCACCCAACGCATCAGAGAATCATGGGAAAGGGCGCCGTTTGCATCTAGCCTGATCTTTACGCTCGCAGGAAGTTTGCTAAGCCATTCCAAAGTCTTTCGGATTTCCGTTTTGCAATCCTCCAAGCCTATTTTCTTCTTGAAGGTTGCATCCCTTTCGGAAGTCTCGATGTAATCATGGCAGAGAATAGCCGTTTTTGAAATTCCAGAATCCGGATATCCATTCATCCAAATACTTGACTCCAAGCAGCTTACGCCAGAAATTATATATTTGTAGGCTCGTTTATTTCCTTCCCGTACCCACAACTTGGATTCATCGATCAACTGCTGCATGGAGGCTTTCGTAAAACCCGCCATAATGGGAACTTCTCCGTAGGTCCAAAAGTCTTCATGCCTTCGCTCTCTCAAAAGCAAGCTGTTGGTTCCATTGCAAGAACCTCGCGCATTCGTCATGGGATAAAGAGATTTGTGCGTAAAAATCTTAAAATCTCGAACTGGGCTCATCGTTTAACCTTGAGAACTCCAAAGCTTTGAAACATATAGTGAAAGGTCAATAAAAGACAAAGTCATAAAATGGAAGACAACATTTATCTACCCGCAGATGATTTTTTCGCAAAATGCTCGCCTTTTGCTCTGACCTTTGACGACGTTAGCTTGGCCACCCAATACTCCGAAGTCGTGCCCAGAGACGTTCGCATTGAAACTAGATTAACGGAAGAAATTGCTTTGAGCGTTCCGATTATTTCCTCCGATATGGATACGGTCACTGAATCTGAAATGGCCATTGCCATGGCTCTTAACGGTGGACTGGGCCTCCTTCATTACAATATGTCCAATCGACAGCAGGTTCGTGAACTTACCCGTGTCAAGTATCACGTTCATGGTCTTATTCAAGACCCAATAACCATTACCGCTGATCAACTTGTCGGAGATGTGCTAAAGCTCATTGAAGAAAAGAGTTTCACGTTCAGGACTTATCCCGTTGTTGATGATTCCGGGAGATTATTGGGCTTACTTCCGGGTCGCGTCGTTAAGAATAGATACAAAAACAGGAAAGTGACGGAAGGCATGCTGGCTAGAAACCAAGTTTACACAATTCGGGATTCTGAAGTTGGTGAAGATCCAATTGCCACTGCGGACAAATTCTTCAGCGATCATATCGGAATTCACAAACTGCTCGTTGTTGATAAGAATGACAAACTGAAAGGATTATACACCCTAAGTGACATCGAACACATTACGGATGAAAACGTCGAAAACCGCAGACCCTCTCGCGACTCGTCCTTCAGGCTCAGGTGCGGAGCCGCAGTTAGCATTCCGCGTGATTCGACAGGAAAAATCCTAAGGAAAGAGATATTGGATCACGTTGAGGAAATGCGAGACAAGGGCTTGGATATGGTTGCCGTTTCCACGGCTCATGGATTTTCCAAAGGAGTGGGTGAAGCCACTCGCCTTCTTCGCGATGCCTTCCCGGACCTTGCCGTTATGGCAGGCAACGTAACCACGAGTGAAGGCGTTGAGTTCCTTGTCGAATCCGGAGCTCACTGCATCAAGGTTGGGCAAGGTCCCGGTTCAATTTGCACGACACGATTGGTTGCAGGAGTAGGCATTCCTCAAATGACTGCCCTCTACGCCGCATCCCGCGCCAAAAAAAATCATTCAGTCTCCATCTTGGCAGATGGAGGAATCAATAAATCCGGTGACATCGTCAAGGCCCTTACCCTATCCGATGCGGTTATCTGTGGTGGTTTGCTCGCCGGATGTCGAGAGTCGCCGGGCAGAATCGTAGAGATAGAGGGAAAATTCTACAAGCACTACCGTGGCATGGGAAGCTTAGAGGCGATGAAACATGGATCTGCTTCAAGATACGGCCATCAAAAGAAGGACGTCGGCTCCAAAAGCACAGCCGAAGGGATCGAAGCCCTTAAGGAAGTGTCAAGCTCACTCAAGGAAACGCTTGATTCCTTGGCTGGTGGCTTGCGCGCAGGACTTGGCTATTTAGGAGCAAATGACTTGTCGGAGCTTCAAAAACGGGCTCGCTTTGTAAGAGTCACTCATGCCGGACAACGTGAATCTGCTCCGCATGACGTGATACAAGTCAAAAATAGCGACTTCTCGAGCCTCTAACAGATAAATAATCTTACTGACGTGAAAAACGGGAATAATACCTCGATAACGACTGTGTTGGGAATTAGTATGGGCGATGAGGGCAAAGGCCGCGTGGTCCATGAAATCATGGATGGGGTTCTGCAGAGCACGGGCCAGCACGTAGACTGCGTGATGAAAGTTAATGGAGGAGCAAATGCCGGGCACACTGCAGCGGGCCTGAAATTAAATTTGCTTCCTTCAGGAGTAAGCAATCCGGAAGTTACTAATCTTCTGATCGGTTCTGGCGTGGTGGCGGATCCTCGAAAGTTTCATTGGGAGGCAAAACCACTCGAGGCAATAAATATTTCAGTTTATCCCAGGTTACGCATTGATCAGAGATGTCAAGTCAGCGACTTAACGCACAGGCTCTTGGATCTTTCTTGGGAAAGTTACAGAGTAAACCAACTGGGACAGCAAAATAGAGGCTCCACAGCAAGAGGCATAAGCCCGGCATACAACGACGAAACGGGGCAGTGGCAAATATTCTTTTCTATTTTCACTCAAGACCGAAAGATATTTGCAAACAAGTTCAGAGAAAGGATTGCGAGAGCACTGGATACGATTAAATACGTCTGCAAGATAACCGAAAATGAATGGTTTTCATTTTTCGACCTTCTGAGCAAAGCGGAATCTAACGCGAATCATGCTTCCGTTGAAAATGGAATTTTTTCAGAAGACGAGTTTTCTTTCGAAAAATTCAAAGCCAACGAACCCTTTATGATCGATGCGGAAAAAGCCGAAGAAATTTATTGGGAAGCGGGGGTCAAGCTTCGTGACTGCATAACAGACGGCAGAAAAACACTACTCAATTCTCTTGATAATGGCCGTTCTGTTCTTGCTGAGTTCGGCCAATCCTATTGGTTGGACAAAAGACATGGCTTTACTCCCAACGTCACCGCCTCGCATACTTTTGGCGCCGAATTCTTCATGTCCGCTGGAATTCCGCTTCAATCAGTCAATCAGGTTGGTTGCTGCAAAGCATACGACACGAAAGTAGGAACCCACCACTTCATTACGAAACTTGACCCCTCCAAAAGTAGTTGGGCTCAAAAACTTTCCAAACTAGAATTTGGAACTTCCACTGGCAGGCAACGCATGGTGGGTTGGTTCGATGCCGTTGAAAAAGGAAATGCCCTGAAATATGGTGGTTTTGACGAATTGGTAATCAACAAACTGGACGCGCTTACCATTGACCGGGAATTAGACGGAAAAATTAAAATTTGTACAGCATATAAATATCCTGATGGAGAGCTCACCTTGGAAGTTCCCAGAGATGAACATGCGAGGGTGGTTCTCACTCCAGTTTATGAGGAGTTCTCCGGTTGGTCGGAGGACATTACGAACGTCAGGGCATTCAAGGACTTGCCTGAAAACGCCAAGATCTACGTCTCAAGAATGATCACAAGCGTCATCGAGGTTGCATACTCGAAGATCAAAGATGAAGCGAGTCTTCCGAACGTAAGGTTCATAGGAGTCGGCCCTGATCCGAGACAAATAATTAGTGATGTTCCGAAGACCTATGAATTCATCAAAGATCGGAATCAGAACCGTTGAAAAAGCGTGACGCAATCCAATTAGTACGCAGGCGGATCCAATGGAACGAAGTGGACCTCGATTACGTTTCGAGGCATCTCAAGCTCTGCCTGGAGGAGGACGTTGGTCCAAAATACCTGACCAATCCACGAATGGGAGACCTTTCAAGCAAATATTCGATGGTCAAAGGGCGCGCCAAGGCTCTCATAGTCGCCAGAGAGAATATTGTCTGCTCTGGTTTATACTTAGTTCCCCATATATTCAGGGTTTTTGGAATTCAAGATCTCAAATTCGAACTACTTCGAGAAGACCAGGAATTAATTGAGAAAAATACCGCCATCGCTTCCATTGAAGGAGATACCTCCAGCATGCTTTTGGTTGAGCGCACCTTGTTGAATTTCATTCAAAGGTTGTCAGGCATAGCTACCTACACG
>JAYOEB010000177.1:0-4961 GCA_038116775.1 Opitutia bacterium
GCCACCTGCTCTGCCACTGAGCTACCGAGCAACGAGTTGTCAGTATGGATGTTTAGAAGGCATCTGTCAATCAAGAGCGCAAGGCCCGTTCGGAGCCGACGGATCGTTAGAAGTTAAATTCGAACCCAAGACTTGCCGTTCGGGGCGCTCCCGGCCTTAGGCCCTCCGGCAAATCGCTGGAAGCGTAAATCTCGTCGTTCAAATTGGTGACTTTGGAGAAAACCCTCGCTCCATCCCCGAACTCGTAGGCGGCGGATAAGTCAAGCGTACCGTAATCATCGATCTTTCCGCTGTTTGCCGCATCAACGTAAACATCGTCCTGCCAGTGGTAGTTGAGATAGGAACTCCAGTTTTCAAAAACGAAGCCCAGCCTAGCATTGTATTGCTTCTCCGGCACGAATGGAATTTTGTTGCCGGGGTTGCCTCCCGTGTAACGATCTTCGGCATTTGCACCAGTGGAGCTGTCGAATTCAGCATTGGTAAAGGTGCCGGCAAAAGAGATGGGCATGGAGAACGCACCTTCGGAAATAAGATTTTTGGAGAACATAAGCTCCAATCCGTCGATGGTTGCTTCCCCGATGTTTTTTGCTTCATCACCCAGACCACTGGCAAGAGAGGGGACGGCGATCATATCCTTGATCTTCGTGTTGAAGTAGGCTAACTCGTAATCTACCGATGCCAGCGATCCCCTTGATCCAATTTCCAGCCCGAGTGACTTCTCCTCTTCCAGATTACTCCCTGCGGCGCTGTATCCGGGCAATGCGTGACCCTGATGAACGCCGGCGAATAAAAGATGTTCGTCTAGGTCGAAGCTTCCTCCTAGCCCGGCTAGAACGTCGTTGACCGACTTTTTCGCTCCCTTGTATTCATATTCAACCGAGGTGTAGCGAATGCCTGGGCTTATGGTCAGACGATCCATGAGAATCTCGTCCGTAAGGTATGCTTCCCAAGCCTTGGAGATACGATCCCTTCCTGACCCCTTGCTTCCAGTTGAGGTAGAGTCGAAGGACAGGGAGGCGCTTGCGTTGCCGGCGGTGGTCACGTTGTATGCGTCTTGTGTGTAATCCTTGTAGGTGTAATGATCCTTGGTGTACCTGCCGCCAAACTCAAAAGCGTGGTTCTCCCACTGCTTGCGGAGCGAGCCCTGAATACCGGTGTTTTCGTAGTTGCGATCGTTATGCTTGTAGAGTACCTGCCCGGTTCCGTCGTACTGGGCGCTCATGGCGCCGGAGCCTCGCAAAAGGTTGACGTGATCGAGGCTATCGAAAGCCCCCTGCCCTATGGACACCTCGTCAAACCCACCTCCAACGGCGGCTGTCTTGTTTGCTCTGATCTTATCGATCTTATACCAGTCTCGATCGAATTCATTATGAAAGATGGTCGCCTTAAGCGTCGTATCCTCGTCGATTCCCTTCAGGTAGCGCAGATAGTAACGGGTTTGCTCGGACTCCATGTTGTCCAATTTGGTGTTGTGGTACCGTTGGTATGGATTGGTCGCAAAATCCCCTCGATTCAAGCCAATGTAGCTGACGTCCGCATTCAAATCCGTTCTTCCCGCCTTAAACTCAAGGTAGTGGCCTTCTCCAAATTCATAGCTAAGCTTGAGGGTGAGATCGTTTTTGGAAACGGGAGCGTCTCCGCCTGCCGCGTTACCCAATGAGCTAATCGATTTAAAGCCGTCGGTTCGATGATCGAACACTTCAAGCAGGTAGCCCAGCTTGCCCGGTCCAAAAACCGTTTTTCCACCTGAAAAGGCATGAGCGATTCTTTCATTGAATTCCCCGTAGGAAGCCCGAAGGCTGGAAGAACGTTCGACCGGAATGGGGGTAGATAGGTAATTGATGACGCCTCCGGTGGTGTTAGGGCCATATTTCATCTGGCTGGAGCCCTTGAGGATTTCAAATCCAGACATTCTGCCCGCGGTCGGAGAGTAATAAGCGGCGGGATCGGAGAACGGAGAGGGGGAGGAAGGAATGCCATCTTCCAAAATGGTGACCTTGGCGGAACGCAGGGAGTCCACTCCACGAAGACTAACGTTTGGAAAGAGTCCGTATCCATCTTCTCCACGCAGATAGATTCCAGGAACTTCTCGAAGGATTTCATTAACGTCCGTGTGAGAGAAAATCTTCAGGGAATCTTGCTTCAAGGAGGCTCCGGATCCTTTCAGTTCCCGCACATCCTCCTTTTTTCCGATAACGTTGAAGGGGCTTAGGTAGTCGGCGCCCGCATCCTGCTTGCCCAACATGCAAACTGGAAGCGAGAAAATCACCAAAAAAACGCAAGCAAAGCTTTTGGGGCAAAGAAATCGTAGACTGTTCATAAAAGAAAAGGACTTGTTGATACTGAGACTCAATCTCAACAAAAAAGGGGTCTGTCAATCACATTCACTTCCTCGCGTGTCTTCGGAGCTAACGTCGCTCATTGATGAAGCGTCGGGTTCGATTTGAAGATACAGTTCTTCAAGGAAGGAAAAGAGTGGGTCAAATCAGCGGCAAATCGAGGTTTTCTCTTAATTTATTAAGCTTGTTGATGATCTGCTCGGTAGATTTGCCGGTTATCGTAGCGTGACCCATCTTACGCCCTTTCCTTGCTTCCCTTTTTCCATAAAGATGCAAGGAGCAACCTGCGGTTTTCAAAAATGGCGTCCAGTCGGGAGAGCTCATGGGATTCGACCAGAGATCGCCTAGTAGATTCATCATAATGACCGGCGAAAAAAGATCCGGACTGCCCAGTGGAAGTCCGCATATGGCCCGAGTTTGATTTTCAAATTGCGAACAGCTGCATGCGTTTATGGTGTGGTGTCCTGAATTATGGGGTCTGGGAGCCAATTCATTGACAAGAAGACGACCGTCGGCGGACAAAAAGAACTCCACCGCCAAGATGCCGACGTAGTTGAAGCTTTCCGCAATCGACAATGCAATCCTCTTCGCTTCGCTTAGGATGTCTTCAGGAATCCTTGCCGGTGCGATTGAAACGTCGAGGATGTGATTCCTGTGAATGTTTTCCACCGGATCATAGGCGAGAACTTGGCCGATGGAACTTCTTGCCACGAGAAGGGAGAATTCGGCTGCCAAGGAAACGCGTTCTTCGATGACTACCCGTCCCCCATCAAATGAATTCCATGCTTCTTTCAAAGCGGATGGCTCAAGATTACTCGGCAGTCTGATCTGCCCCTTTCCGTCATAACCGAATTCTGCGGTCTTGACGATCACTTCCCCGCTCAAAGCGTCAATGCCATCTTTAAAGGATGCGAAATCGTCTGAAATTCTAAATTGCGCGCAGGCAAAGCCGTTCTTCGAGAGAAAGAGCTTTTCGCGCTCTCGATGTTGACAGGTTGCAACGGCAAAACTTCCAGGATAAAGAGGAACTCTTTCCTCTACCTTTTCCAGAGTCGATTGAGGTAGATTCTCAAATTCTACGGTGGCTACTTCAACCTTGTCGGTAAACTTTTCCAAGGCCTTTGGGTCGTCGAAGGCATCATCCAGCAACTCGTCCGCCGTGGAAGCGGCTCCGGACCGATCTCCCCCCGTCCAGGCCAAAGTCCTGAAGCCCATTCTGCGAGCATCCAATGAAAGCATCCTCCCTAATTGGCCTCCTCCAAGAACGCCAATCCATCCTCCGCATTTATTTTTCATCAGGAAAATATGGGAGGCGGCAATTCCATTTTCTCAATCTGCAAGCGTTGCCTTTCTCTGAAAGACTTTAGTTTTTCAGACAAATCGTCGTCGCCCAACGAAGCGAGCATGGAAATTGCGAATAGAGCCGCATTGGTGGCTCCGGCTTCGCCTATGGCAAAAGTAGCGGTGGGAACGCCGGCGGGCATTTGCACGATCGATAGCAAGGAGTCGATTCCATGCAGCTTTTTTGACTCAATGGGCACCCCCAATACGGGTAACGTAGTCAGAGAAGCCGCCATGCCCGGCAAATGAGCTGCTCCGCCAGCACCCGCAATAATGCATTTCAAACCTCTTTCTTCAGCCGTTTTGGCATACTCGTAAAGAAGTTCCGGAGTACGGTGGGCGCTTACGACTTTTGATTCCCACGAAACACTGAATTCCTCAAGCGTCAGTGCAGACTTTTCCAAGGTTGGCCAATCTGACTGACTGCCCATTATGACACCTACACTAGGCGTAATTTTATTGGTCATCCATTAAATTGATAAGAAGTCAAGGCAAGCAAGCAAGATCATTTCATTAGCAAGTGGAATAAAAAAATCAATTTTAGGTGTGTAAGCCTTTGTATGAAATACACAAGTGACTTGACCTGCATAAAAGCTTTGAAACCGCAGTTTGTTTGGTGATGTGAATTTGCCAGGCCAACTTGGATTGTCACAAAAAGGGTTTTATCCGAACGGAAATGTAACTGGGTATTATTTCAGGGGCATCGCGATATGAAGGCAATGGCATGGCGGACTTCAATTGCGTTTGAGATAAATGGAAAACCGAAGGGGGCTTCCTCTCGTTAGATACAGGTTTGTCTCTAGAATTTTAGAACTGAAGAGAAGGACCTCGGCTTTCTCCTTAAGGAAACGATTTTGGAGTTTTGGTACGGAAATAAAAAACAACGACAACTCATGGCGATAAAATATGCGAAAAGAAATATTAAAAAAGCCTGCGCAGAAATCATTATCACTATTATTTGGCGAATGGACAACTGTAGTTTTGGAATTAAGGAATCAAGAAATTTCCTCATCAATGATTCCATGCTCTATTAGCTTATGTAGGAACCGTAATTTTATTTAAAACTTAGATGAATACTCATCTTCTTTTGCGAACATGGCGCAATACAGAAAAAACCGCTAAGAAAAAGAGAAAAAAGGCGACAAAAAAGCATATCTTTGCGATCTTTGCAAATTTTAAGCTTTTCGCTAGCGGTTAACCTGCTGTTTCGCGAGCAATACTTTGTTTGATTATTTAAGATAAGACGTTTAAAATTTTCTTCATTGCTCGCTTTTGCAATGC
>JAYOEB010000178.1:0-244 GCA_038116775.1 Opitutia bacterium
CGACATATTCCGGTCTGGCTTCAAGAACTTTAACTTTTACGAAACGGTTGGCGAATTCGGGTTGTCCATTTTCAATCACCACTCTGGTGTAATTATCGGAGTAACCGGAGTAAATCTCATCTTTTGGGTTCTCGACCAAAACTCTTAGCTCTCTGCCAATCTGGTCTTCATGAAAATTCATCCGTTTCAATGCTGACAACCTGCGCAGTTCCGCGCTCCGCTTTTTTCTATCCCATACCGAAAC
>JAYOEB010000178.1:254-4944 GCA_038116775.1 Opitutia bacterium
GGTGAAGACATGGCAGTACGAAAACGGAAGTCTCAAGAAGGTTGCGCAAGTTTCCTTAAAGTCTTTCTCCGACTCTCCCGGGAAACCAACCATCAAATCCGTGCCGATGCAAAGATCGGGAACTTTTTTCTTTGCGCTTTGAAAAAATTCTTCCATCTCGGCCAAATCGTACCGTCGTTTCATTCGTCTCAAGACGCGATCGCATCCGGATTGCATGGGAACGTGCAAATAAGGCATGAGGCAATGAGTTGGTTCTGTCATCATCGAAAAGATTTCCTCGGGAATCGTCGTCGGTTCGATGCTGCTTATTCTCAACCGTTCTAATCCTTGCAATGCGGATAGACCGTCAATCAGTCCCCCAAAATCCTTAAACTCAGATTTGTAGGTTCCGATGTTTACCCCAGTGAGGACGATCTCCTTTACCCCCTTGGCGATCATTGCCTTGGCTTCTTCCAATAAATTCTCCCAAGATCGAGATCGTGCTCTGCCACGAGCGAATGGGATTACGCAAAAGGAGCACATAAAGTCACACCCGTCTTGGATCTTGAGGTTGGCCCGCTGTAGGTATTCCGAATCCCCCACAAAACCAATCGAAAAATCATCCTTGCTTATACGCTCTCGAACCACAACGGGAATTTCGTTTTTTTCGTCTCCAACATAATCTAGAAAATCGGATTTATCGTGATTTCCAATGACGTAATCGACGCCCTCAATCACAGCGATTTCATTTGCCGAAACTTGCGAATAACAACCGACGACGACGGTGATTGCCTTGGGATTGGTTCTGATGAATCTTCGAATGGCATTTCTAGACTTTCCATCCGCTTCCCTAGTGACCGTGCAAGTATTGATCACAGCCAAATCAGCTTGTTCTCCGAAAGGTACGATTTCATAGCCTCTGCTTTTTAGCTTGGTCTCGATATGCAGAGCCTCATACTGGTTGAGACGGCAACCCAGAGCGCGAACACTCGCTCGCTTAGGCATGATTTTTGTTGTTTCCTTACTCATAGTTTGATCAAGGGAGTCGGCTTTTACGAGGGCGTCTTTTTCCCGTATCTAAAAAGCAGATAGATCAACTTCAAAGCCTTGAAGTATCGAGGCCCAAAAGTTTGAGGTCTCCATATGCACCTAAAGAGCCAGCCCAAATAAAGACGATCGATCCACATTGGAATTCTAACCTGCTGTCCTGAAAGAAAAGCTAAAGCCGCCCCAGTGCAAATGATTGTCGTGCTGGAGTCCGCTTTGTCTTTCAAGTACATGCCCAGCCTTTCTTGAACTCCTCCGCCAAGTTGGACAAAGACGTTTTTTGGTTTTTCAAGAGAAATCATTTCCGCAAGACGTTGATCTTCGATTCTTCCAAATTTAGGGTATTGCGGAGCGATGTAAGTGGAAGCCTGCTCGAAGGACCTGCAAAACCTACGGGAAAGCCAATCCAAATTTCCTTTGGCCTGTTGATCACTTGGCATTACCCATAGAGCCTTTTCCCTTTCCCAATCGACCTTAAGCAAGAATTCGTTTAAAAATGCCAAGCCTGAAATTCTGGATAGTTTCCTACTCATGATCACCTTACTCCAGAGGGCTATCAAACCGCTGTCCAAAAGGGTTATGTCGGCTCCTTCAAGAGACGCTTGGTATTCCTTGGAGCTCGTAAGGTCACCCGCCATACCTGGTCCAGAAGGAGCAAGCACCAATCCACCTTTACGAGCAAGATTACAGGCAAGCTCCACACTGCCCTGAAAGAATGAAATCCCTAAAATGACTTCCGTATCCAAGGATAAAGTGATTCGAGTCTTGAGTCTTTGCCGGGCAATCCTATTCAGCAGGCGCTCTTAGGCGGCAAAATCACTTGACCCACGGTTCGAATGACAATCTCGACGTCAAGCCATAATGACCAATTCCCAACGTAATCGAAATCCATCTTGATTCGCTGGCTTACAAGATCAGGGTCGGTAAATTCTCCTCTCAAGCCACGGCATTGAGCAGGACCAGTTACTCCGGGCTTTACGAACTGTCTGATTCGATACGACTTGTAGTCTTTTTGAAATAAAAAATCATGCTCCGCCAAGTATGGTCTGGGACCGACTAGGCTCATATCACCACGAAGAACGTTAATGAATTGGGGAACTTCATCTATGCTGAATCTTCGCATGATTCTCCCAAAGGAGAAAATTCGCTGGTCCCCGTGGTGGGCTTGTATCGACTCATCGCGATTTCCCTCAGATGCGACGTGCATCGAACGAAACTTCCAAATCACAAACCTCTTGCCTCCCAAGCCAACCCTTTCCTGCTTGAAAAAAAGAGGTCCCTTGGATTGTGCAGACTGAAATGCTTTGACGAGAACGGTAAGGATAGGAAACAAAAACAACATGGCGGGAATGCAAATCATCAGGTCAAAGGACCTTTTGACCATTTGGTTAAAGGGACTTTCAAGCGGTTCGCTTAAAAGGGTAAAGAATTGTCGACCGGATTCTTCGACGAACACCAATCTGGAGTCGAAAAAGCCAGACATCGTGTTGAAGATTAGAATTCTACAACCATGCTTGGCGGACAAGTCAGCGACTTGAGTCACCCATTCGCCTGACTTTCGATCGGGAACGACGACCAGTTGGTGAATATCGTTCGTTTGCAGATAAGGGTCGAGATCCGCAAAGTGGCCCAACCAAGGAACCACGCTGTTTTTCGGTTTTTGAACAGTTGAAGAAAAACAACCAACAAACGAAAAACCGTGAGATTCCTGAGATTTCATCCAGTCCTTCAGATCATCCAATGATTTGTGGTAACCGATAATCAGGGTCTTGCGGCAAACGCCCCGAAAACCAATGATTCTCTTGAAGAAACCCGGCAGGACAAAATTAAAAACAACCAAAACAGGCCAACTTCCCAAAACGAAGAAAAGCAAAAACAATCTACTGGTTTCGTTATCCTTGGTTGCGAAATATGCCCCAAAAACAAAGAATGCAATGAGAGCGCTTTGAAAATTCGACTTTAGAAAAGATTCGCGAATTCTTTGCCATCCGTTCTTGATGTAAAAAGAACCATAATTCTGAAAGATGCCGAACGATGAGACCAAAAGACCGGCCATGGCAACCAATGCGTAATTCCAGGGCAAACTTATTAGTGAAAAATCCCAACTTTCCCAAATGAAGACGCTGATCCAAAACCATGTGAAGCATGCGCACAAAAGACAGATCTTGTGCAGCAGCAAATTACCTTGGTCTCTATAGTTGGGCATCGACTTTGGAAAGCTTCAATCTACTCGATCTTTTTTTTTCTGGCAAGCTATGAATTTATTTTCGCAAGCATATGGATTCAACTAAATTTCAAATACGAGTTGCAATTTTCATTTTTTATTGAAATAAATGAAGCATGGCCCCGGATCCCAACACCCCCAAGTCCGCAGAAGAGGGAATTCCATATACGCTTGAAATCGAATCAATAAACTTTTTCGTGCGCTTGATGAGTCTCCTAGGTCTGCCTCGATCCGTGGGAGAAATTTATGGACTACTCTATTTTAGCCCGGAACCACTTTCGATGGATCAAATCGCGACCCGTCTGGAGATTAGTATCGGATCCGCGAGTCAGGGTTTGAAAACCCTTCGCTCCCTCAAGGCAGTGAAGACAAGTTACGTACCGGGAAACCGAAGGGATCACTATGTGGCTGAAAGTGAATTCAGAAGACTTTTCTCAACTTTCCTGAACGACGAAATCCTTCCCCATCTGGAAAGCGCCAAGGAAAGGATAGAAAGAATGGAGGAGGCTCTCCCAAAGGTTTCTGAAGATGAAAAAAGTTTTTACGACATTCGAATTGAAAAGCTAAGAAGGCTGACAAAAGCAGGTGGACGCCTGCTTCCTGCCCTAGCGAGGTTACTGAAAATATGAGTGAATCCAACGTTCCTGAAGCATGGGTGAAAAATTGGTTTTGCATTCGAGCGAAACCCAAAATGGAAAACATGGCCGCGGCGAGTTTGTCCTCAATGGATTCCGTTGAAGTTTTCCTACCTCGTACGATCCGCAGGAAAAAAGTCGTTTCCTCCCCACCCAAGCCTCTTTTTCCTGGGTATTTGTTTGCCAAATTCGATCCAGTTTCACTTACTCGCAGCGTTCATTTCGCTCGAGGAGTTGCCTATGTCGTGAGAAGAAATGAAGTGCCCGTGGCAATTTCACCCGAAGTCATTATGGAATTAAGACTCTTTTCGAAAGATGGGATCTTAGAGATTCCAGATCACCCCCACAAGGTTGGAGACAAGGTAAAAATCATTGCTGGTTTGTTTAAGGGAGGAGAGGGAGAAGTAACCCAATTAGTCCCCGCTCGAGAGCGCGTCAGGGTGCTCTTCGAACTTCTCGGTCAACCAACGGAAATGGAAATTGACGAACATTCTTTGGACTTTCCCAGCGCCCACCCGATGAGTTCCACTGGTTAAATTTGCCGTTCGCAGTCAAACAGGAATGGTACGGATTGGCTTTGCTTAAAAGCATGCGGCCAAGGGCGGTAGCGTGAACTTAAAGATTTTTCTTTATGATTTTGCTTATTTCAAGTTAGCTGCAGGGTAGTATAACAGCTATAAGACTTCGTATGCTTTCCTATCTTTTCTGCTAAAGTCGTTTTGAACTTAAGTTACTACTTTTGCCTTTTCTGCCTCTTGATTTTCGGTGCTCTGTTCGCTGCCTTCGATCTCTACATCGGGAAAGT
>JAYOEB010000179.1:0-4943 GCA_038116775.1 Opitutia bacterium
AACGTTTGCCGTGCTGACGTTGGCAACTAATTCCCTGCCCCACACCCATGGTACGCTTGAGGAAGAGACGGCAATGACTTCGAATAAAATCGACTCGCAGAGCGCTTAGTGATGCTTCCGGATACCCTAGAAAAGCTGCACATTGCCGAACCGATCTGGTTCCTGCTTCTTCTTTTGATTCCCCTACTTGTCTGGATTCGAAGCAAGGGCAAAAGCCAAGAGCCTAGTTTCCGATTCTCGACTCTTTCGAATGTTTCCATCTCCCCCAAATTGGGGAAAGAACGCTTTTTGTGGATTCCCTTGTTCTTAAGATATCTATCTATAATCCTGCTAATCATTTCGATTGCTCGCCCCCAGTTTGACCGAAGCACTCAAACGATTCGTTCAAGTGGTGTCGACATTGTCCTGGCCGTCGACTTATCTGCATCCATGCTTGCCCTTGATATGAGCAACGAAGAAATGGGTGAAGTAACGCGTTTAGACGTAGTCAAGGAAGTGCTGCGAAGCTTTATCGACAAAAGAAGCCATGATCGAATTGGTCTGGTGGCTTTTTCAGTCAATCCCTACCTTGTAAGCGCCCTCACCTTGGATAAAGAATTTTTACAAAGAAATTTGGCGCGTCTGCGGGTCGGTTTGACGGAAAAGACGGGAACCAATATCGGATCCGCCCTTTCCGAAGGCATCAATCGGCTGAAAAGCCTAGAATCAAAATCCAAGATTCTGATTCTACTGACGGACGGCAAAGACGAGCCCACGCCTAGGTACAGTCCTTTGATTTTTGCCGATGGGGCCTCCAAGGAAAAGATCAAGGTCTATACCATCGCCATCGGTTCAAACAGCAGAACCCAAACATACTTATTCGATCCCTCTACCCGAGACGTCATGAGATACGCAAACGGCAAACCGATGGTGCAAGTCGCCGACTATCCCCTGGACAAGGAAATTCTCAAAAAGATCGCCTCCAAAACCGACGGACGTTTCTTCGAAGCCAAAGACAAGGAAACCCTGCGATCCATTTATGATGAGATTGATCGCCTTGAAAAAACAGACGTAGAACTAAAGGTAAACAGTTTGTTTGAGGAATTATTTCATTGGCCTCTTGCCCTTGGTCTCTTGACGTTTTTCATGGAAGTATTCTTGGCTCGCACCATTTTTCTCAAAATCCCCTAAGCATGTTTGCTGACGTACAATTTTTATACCTAGGAATCATTGCTCTTTCCTTTCTAGTCGTTCTGACGGTTTGGAGTGAAAAAAAGAAAAGCAAGCGCCTTCAGCTTCTTACAACGAAAACTTTGCTAGCGAAACTCGTCCCGAATTATTCCAAAGCCAAAAAAAACACGAAGCTATGCTTTTTACTGCTATCCTTTGTCTTTGCCTTTCTCGCTCTTGCCCGGCCTCAGTGGGGAAAAGAACAAAAGATTTCGACGCCAAGAGGGATTGACGTACTTGTGGCCGTAGACGTTTCCAAAAGTATGCTCGCTCGAGACATCACGCCGAACAGACTTGAACGAGTTAAGTTGGGCCTATCCAACCTTATGGGGAAGGTTCAGGGCAACCGCTTGGGTCTGATTGCCTTTGCGGGTTCCGCCTTTCTCCAGTGCCCTCTCACTTTGGATCATCAGGCATTCCTGAAAACCCTCGAACATCTGGAAGTAGGCGTCATCAAGTCACATGGCACCAATCTTGCCCTACCCATAGACGAGGCCGCCCGATCATTTGCAGAAGTCGACAAGGATCGCTTTTTGATTTTGATTTCCGACGGTGAGGATTTGGAGGGCGAAGGATTGAAAAGGGCCAAACTTGCAAAAACCCAAGGAATTAAAATCTTTACCATTGGAATCGGATCTTCCACCGGGGCATTCATACCCACCGACCCCACCAATCTTCCGCCGCGCAATTTTCTAAAAGATCGAAATGGAAAACCAGTGCTTACCAAAATGGATGAACAAGGACTACGAAAAATCGCCGAGAGCGCCGATGGGCGTTACTTCCCTTTGGGTTCAACGGGGCAAGGACTGGTGGAGACCTTCGAGATATTAAAAAACATAGGCCATGAAAGAAATAATAGGCAGCTTTCCACCGAACTCCCCATAGAAAGATTCCAGCCTTTCGTCTTGCTGGCTCTTTTATTTTTGTTCCTTGAAGTTCTGACTCCTAACGCGAAAAACCTGAGGAAAGTAGGGCTTCTCTCGATCTTCCCCCTACTCTTCGGAGGCTGTTTCAAGCGGGATGACGTTCAAAGAGCAGAGGATGCCACGGCTCGGGGAGATCCATCCGAAGCTGCTCGTTTTTATTCTCTTGAAATCAATGCATCCAGCGAATCCAACGCCACGATTGATCCATGGCTATATCTAAACGCCGGTCTTTCCTACTTGGAAGCGAACTCTCTCGTCGAAGCCGAAAAGTTTCTGATTCAGGCCGTGGAAAAGTCCGAAGGCGATTCGGATCTTCAGTCCGTTGCCTTGAACTCATTAGGAAACCTTTATTACCGCAAGACCAATGAATGGCTTCATCAACAAAACCTGACAGATGCCAACAAGTCTTGGCAGACTGCCTTGGATCATTACGAGAATGCCTTTAAGATTGCCAGCAATGGCAACGACAAAGCTGAAAAGAACTTCAAGTCTTTGCAAAAAGAGATCAAGAAGCTCGAAAGGAAGTATCTTCGGATCATATCCGGTCGAGTTTGGCATGATCTCAACGGAAACGGAACCATTGAGGAAGACGAACCAGGTCTCAAGGCGAGCGTATTTTGGGACCGAGACCGGGACGGTGAACTGAATTCGAGCAAAGAACAGCCGACTTCCACCGACGACAACGGAATTTTTACGTTCGGCTGGATTGGAGCAGAACCAACTCAAGTTCAAATCGGCTCAACGCTACGCGATTTCAATCGAAGTAATCAAAAGACGCTCATCCCCTCCTCCGATCCTCCAATCGCAAACACATCAGAATCAAGAAATATCAATCTACCATACCGCGAAGCGCCGGTGCTGTCTGGGATGGTATGGGCGGACCAGAACGGCAATGGCGAAAAAGACGAAAATGAGGAAGCTTTCTCCGGCGGAAAAATCTTCTTCGATCTCAATAAAGACAAAATGCTCGATGAGAATGATACTTCATTCCCAATCCCAAAGGATGGTCGTTTCAATTTGCCGATTCGTCCGGGATCTTATTCGATAGGTATCGCACCTGAAAATCCCGACGCCAACGTGACCTATCCCCACGATGACTTTCACGATATAAATGCCAGTTGGGAGGATCCCCCTGCTTGTGACTTCGGCGTATTCGATCGATCCGAAAAAGAATCTCAGCAATCCAGCGATCAGCAAAAGGACGATGAGAACTCATCGCAGGACCATGAGGAGAATGCCAATTCTGCTCTGCCAGAAATGACTAATAGTGTTTACGAACGCGAACAGCAAAATACAGAATCAAAAAGTCAGCCTCTTCCTATGGAAGCTCAAGGCGGAGTCTCTTCCAACAACGGCAGGGATTATTAGATGAAAGTTCACCGCAAACCATCATTATTCCATGCCGCGAAACAGCTCGGCTTCATCTTGCTGCTCGGATTTTTCTCCTCGGTTTGCCTCGGACAAGGGGTTTCAATCCGCTCTTCTTTTGAGCCCAGCTCCATTACTTTGAGTAACCAATGCGTATACAAAGTCGTGATTCAAGGCTCTCACCGTTCTCCTCAGTTGAATATTCCTCGAATCGATGGGCTCCTAATGTCCAGCGCTCCTCAAACCCTTCAGAGCACCAGCATTATAAACGGTCACGCATCGATAACCTTGGAAATGAGGTTTTCGGTAAATCCTCAAAGGGAGGGCGCCTACACGTTGCCTGCCTGGTTCCTAACGATGGAAAATAAAAAATACAAAGTGCCCGCGGCCTCCCTTGAAGTCCTTTCTCCAAGCCAACGGGATATCTTAAAACTGCGGGAGCAGAAAAAGCAGCAAGACGAATTGAAGAACGCTGTCTTAATCGACTTCAGCCTACCGCGGGACTACCTGTATCATGGAGAGACCGTTCTGTCTGAAATAAGTCTGTTTTTGTGGAATCGAATGATGATTCGCCCTGAAACTCCCCCTAGCAAAATAGGCGATGCATTCTCCATAACCAATCCAGGCAATCCAACCGTTCGGGAAAACGTCCAGAAATTCAACAAGAGTTACACCACCTACTCTTGGACTGTGGGGCTGACTGCGGCGATGGAGGGAAATCATTCACTTGCCTACCACTCGAACGTTTTGATTCGTACGAACGAAAGGAGATCCTCTCCATTCAACAGTCCATTTTTCAATGATCCATTCTTCAATGATCCATTCTTCGGCTTGGGACGTGAAACTTCAGTGCAAGTCACTTCCAGAACCCGTCCCATTGAAATACGGACTTTGCCTTCAAGAGGCAAGCCGCCGAATTTTACAGGAGCCATCGGCAATTTTGAAATCAGTTCTTCGATCGATTCAAAAAGCGTAGCCGTGGGGGATCCCGTCCGCCTAACGATTACCATCTCCGGAAAAGGAAATTTTGCCGCCATGCCTGCACCTCAATTACAAGCCCAATCTACTTTCAAAGTAGGACCACCTGCTTTTTCGTTCGCAGGAAATCAAGAAAACGAATTTTCCGGAGTTCAACGATTCGAATACGTAATTACTCCCCTTCAGTCGGGTAAATTGGAAATTGTTTCCCCATCCTTCGCATATTTCGATCCTGCCACGGAAACCTATCACCAAGCTGATCATCAAATTCATCTTTTGCAGGTCGATCCAGATGAGAATTGGAACGAATCGGATGAAGTCTTCGCAAAGGAGGTCGAAAAGCAAAAAACCAACCCTGTTTACGTGGTCACTTCTCAAACTGAAACCGAACCAGGCGAGTGGCATGCGAATCTTATTGCACCGCTTATTTCCAAGTCCATGTTTTTTTGGTGCCTGCAGATC
>JAYOEB010000180.1:0-4879 GCA_038116775.1 Opitutia bacterium
GCTTATGCAACCTGTGACTTAAATCGTAAATATTATACTTTTATAGTATTGACCATCAACAACTAACAAAATGAACTCTAAACTTGAAAAATTCAATCTTCTGGGTGCATCTCCATGGAAATTTCTACTCCTGACCGCGACCCTTCTCCTTACTTACGCCATGCCGGTCCATGCGGACGATCACGCAGAGGAAGCTACCGCGGCGCCCTTCGACGCCGTTTCGGAACTGAAATCGCTTCAAGCTTCGCTTTCCTCTGCAGGAGAAGACGACAAGGAAGCCATCGAGGGTAAGATCGCCACCCTCCAATATGCCATCGACAACAAGATTCCGCTCTCTTCCGGATTCACCGAAGACGAGGATGGATCGGCCGACATCCTCCAAGGTTACGTCGGTCTTTCGGGCGGGGTAGGCACCGAGTACGAGTACGGTTTTGATTTCTACACCACCTCCACTTTGTGGACCTGCATCGCCGCCGCCTTGGTTTTCCTGATGCACCTTGGCTTCGCGACTCTGGAATCCGGATTATGCCAGAAGAAAAACGTCGTGAACGTACTCTTCAAGAACGTCTTCATCATTTCCATCGGCGTAGTCACCTATGCGTTGATCGGCTTTAACACGCACTACCCGTTGGGCGATTGGGGAATCGTTGAAAATTGGCTCTCCATCGGAGGTCCCTTCAATCCACCGGACGGCGATTTCGGCGGCTCGGATCTTTCCTATGGTCCCGGAGTGGCCTTGTGCATGACCGGATTCGGAGACTTCATCTTTCAGGCGATGTTCGCCGCTACGGGAGCCACCATCGTGTCGGGAGCCGTAGCCGAGAGAGTCAAATTATCTAGCTTCATGATTTTCGCGGTTCTTTTCGTAGCCCTCGCTTATCCCATAGCCGGTTCATGGCACTGGGGCGGCGGATACCTTGCCAGTTTGGACTTCAAGGATTTCGCCGGTTCGACGGTCGTGCACGCATTCGGCGGATTCGGAGCCTTGGCCTGCGTTTTGGTACTGGGCCCTAGAAAAGGAAAGTTTACGGAAAACGGAATCAAGCCAATCCCCGCTCACAATTTTCCTTTGGCTGCGATCGGCGTGTTTCTGCTGATGTTCGGATGGTACGGATTTAACGGTGGCTCCGTTCTTTCCGCTGACGCCGGTCCCGTCTCCCTCGTTTTCACCACCACCACCTTGGCCGCTGGTTCGGGCGCCTTGGGAGCAATCCTCGCATCCTGGATCCTTCTTAGAAAGCCCGATCTCTCCATGGGATTGAATGGTATTCTGGCAGGCCTTGTGGGCATAACCGCCAATGCGGACGTGGTAACCGTGAGCGATTCCATCTTGATCGGTCTCATCGCCGGCGTCATCGTGGTCTTCTCCATCATTTACCTGGACAAGGCCAAGATCGACGACCCAGTCGGGGCCATTTCGGTCCATGGCGTCTGCGGAATTTGGGGAACCCTCGCCTGCGCCATCTTCGCAGACAGCGACTTTATGGTTCAGCTCGGCGGGGCGGCTTTGGTAAGCGGATTTGCATTCGTTTTCTCTTACGTGGTATTTTCCATACTCAAGGCTACGATCGGAGTGCGCGTCAGCGAAGAGGAAGAAGAAAGAGGGCTCGACATCACCGAACATGGCCAGGAGGCTTACAACGGATGACTCCGATTCAAGCTTCTAAAATCTAAATCAAAGGAAAAATCACTATGAAACTTATCAAAGCAATCATCAAGCCCTTCAAGTTGGAGGAAGTCAAGGATGCGCTCTCGGAGATCGGAGTGGAAGGCATGACCGTGTCGGAAGTCAAGGGATTCGGACGCCAAAAGGGACACACCGAAATTTACCGAGGCAGCGAATACACGGTTGATTTTCTTCCCAAAGTCAAACTGGAAATCGTCATAGCCGACGACTTGACCGACAAGGTGATCGACGCAATCGTGACCGCCTCCCAGACCGGAAAGATCGGCGATGGCAAAATCTTCGTTCTTCCCGTCGAGGAAACCGTCCGCATTCGGACCGGAGAGAAGGGAGAAGAGGCTCTTTAGGGTTGAGTTAAGGCAAGCTAAATCAAATGAAAGAGGCCCGGTTAAGCGCCGGGCCTCTTTTTTTATATTTGATTTTATGGCCCTGAATGATTTTTGTTCACTTTAATCATGAATTCGGCTCATGGCGTAAATCCTGCATACACCGATAATTCGTCGCTAAGTTTGTCGCCTTCGGGCAAAACCTACGACCTCTGATCATTTTTTAATCACCCGTAACCACCAGCCCATGAAGATAAAAACAAAACTATCCATCGGCATGCTCATCCTCGGCTTTTTCCTCGGAGGATCACTTGCCCACGCCCAACAAGACGCTTCATCCGCTTCGTCTGATGCTCCGACCGCCAAAGCCGAAGCCGAAAAACCCGCTCCGCGAAAAGCCAAGGCAGTCGATGAAAACCTGGGCGTCGCCGAAACCGCCATCGCCCAAGCCGATGTGCCCGCGGCGGAGGAAGAGACCGTCAGCCTTGACTCGGGAAACACCGCCTGGATAATCACGGCCACCGCCCTTGTTCTTTTCATGACTCTTCCGGGTCTGGCTCTTTTTTACGGTGGACTGGTGCAGTCCAAGAACGTGCTTTCGGTCCTCATGCAATGCTTCACCATTGCTTGCGTAGCCTCCTTGCTTTGGTTTGCCATAGGGTACAGCCTTTCCCTGACGCCTGGGGGACTGGGGGAAGAGGCCCGGGGATGGATCGGTGGGAAAAGCGCCTTTTTCCTGGAACATCTCAGCGAAGATTCCTTGAACGGGGATATGCCGGAATCGGTATGGATCATGTTCCAAATGACTTTTGCCATCATTACGCCCGGTCTGATCGTGGGGGCCTTCGTGGAAAGAATGAAATTTTCCGCGGTGGTTCTCTTCAGCGCCCTTTGGCTGATTGCGGTTTACTTTCCGGTTTGCTATTGGGTATGGTGCGCCGATCATGGCTGGCTTAATAAAGCAGGGGTCATCGATTTTGCGGGTGGCATCGTGGTTCATGCGACTGCGGGAGCCTCCGCCCTCACCTTGGCTTGGATGCTCGGTCGCCGTCACGGCTTCCCCAAGAGCCTCAAACCTCCGCACAATCCCGGTATGGTGATGATCGGCGCCTCCATGCTCTGGGTGGGATGGTTCGGTTTTAACGCCGGCAGCGCGGGAGCGTCCAACAACGATGCGGGCATGGCCATGCTGGTCACCCATCTTTCCGCCGCCACCGCCAGTTTGGTCTGGATGCTGATCGAATGGAACAAGACCGGAAAGCCGGGTCTGGTGGGCATCGTAACCGGTACCATCGCCGGACTTGCCACCATCACTCCCGCATCCGGCAGCGTGGGTCCCCTGGGGGCGATCATCATTGGTGCCAGCGCCGGCTTGGTTTGCTACTATGCGTGCAGCTTCATCAAGGAAAAGCTTGGCGTCGACGACTCCCTCGACGTAGCCGCGGTTCACGGCGTCGGCGGCATTCTCGGAACTCTAATGGTTTCCTACTTCGGACAACTTGGGGTAATGGGCGGACAGGGCATCAGCCAACATGAAAACGGGGCCTACCTGACTTGGAGCGAGCAACTCACCATCCAAGCACAAGGCGTTCTGGCGGCGATTGCCCTATCCATCGTAGCGACCTACGTAATCGTAAAGGTCATCTCCGCCCTGCTTGGAGGAATCCGAGTTTCTGAGGATGATGAAACAAAGGGGCTTGACCAAGCCGAGCATGGAGAGAATGGTTATTCCCTGAACTAAACCCCAAAATTCAAATTTTGAAAATCAATGAAATTAATCAAGTCTATCATCAAACCATTTAAGCTCGAGGACGTGAAGGATGCCCTGTCCGAAATCGGAATCGAGGGAATGACCGTATTGGAGGCCAAGGGCTTTGGCCGCCAAAAGGGACACACCGAGATTTATCGGGGCAGCGAATACACCATCGACTTCCTTCCCAAGGTCGTCGTGGAGGTAGCGGTTCCGGACGACCTCGCGGACAAGGTCATCGACACCATTGCCAAGGCCGCCCGGACCGAGAAAATCGGCGACGGCAAAATCTTCGTTCTTCCCGTCGAGCAAGCGGTGCGCATTCGGACCGGGGAACAAGGAGAGGAAGCCCTTTAGGCAGATCCCTTCCCAAAGGTTTTACTAAGCGGCAAAGCCTCCTGGCTACAGGAGGCTTTGTAGCGTCCAGAGCAACCAGGCCACGGTGGCGTACAACGGAAAGGCCATGAATTGCTTGAAGGTATCCATCCAGGGACCCGGTTTGGGTAGTTTGGCGATCCACGCGGGAAAAACGGATAAGATCAAATAGGGCAAGGAAAGCCCAAGGGCGACGAAGCTAAAGACCATGAAGGCATGCAACCAATTCATGGTGAGGGCGGCCCCCACCGCGGCCCCGAGAAAGGGAGCCATGCAAGGGGTGGCGACCACCGTTGCCAAGACCCCGGAGAAAAAAGTTCCGACGTATCCCTCGGCCCGGGTCAAATGAGATCCCATCCCGGTGAGGGACCCGCCGATATCCAGAACTCCGCTGAGACTGAGGGCGAATACGAACAGAAAGACCGCGAGCCCGAAGACGAAAATGGGTTCCTGTAATTGAAAACCCCAGCCAAGCCCCGTCTCCAGGCTATCACGAAGAAACAAGAGAAGACCCGACAAAATCCAAAAGGAGAAGAGCACGCCAAAGGTAAAGACCAAGCCGTGCCGCTTGACGCTTTTTTTGTCCTCACCGGCTTGCTTTGCGAAAGACATGATTTTCAGGCCGATGACCGGAAATACGCAGGGCATGAGATTTAGAATGATTCCTCCCAACAGGGCAAATCCCAGGATCGACGCGAACCCATCGACCTGAGCGACGAGGTAGGGACGGTTGGTTTCCAATAC
>JAYOEB010000181.1:0-4871 GCA_038116775.1 Opitutia bacterium
GGCCAATTCCGGATACGTCTTTAGACGAACCGACCTGTACGGCCACCCGGAGATTCGACCTTTGGCCGCGAACGTCACCGACTTGGTGCGGAGCACCACCATTTCCAACGGCAACGCCAAAGTTCATACGATCGAACATGTTTTGAGCGCCTTGGCTGGTTCCGGGATCGACAATGCCGTCATTGATTTGGATGCCAGCGAACCACCCATCATGGACGGCTCCGCCCGGCCCTTCGCCAATCTTATCCTAGAGGCCGAACCGGTTGAATTGGAAGAAGAGCGAAAATTTTTCAAATTGCCCTCGCCCGTTTCCGTTACCGACGGCAATCGTTCGATGATTGCCTTGCCTTATGATGGTTTTCGCATCACCTGCACCTCAACCGATGAACGAGCCAGTCACGTCCAGCACTTGTCTATTGAAATGGATCCCGAGACATACCTTGCCGAACTCGCTCCTGCGCGTACCTTCACGCTTTACGAGGACATTGAGGAATTGTTGAAGCTTGGAAAAATCCGTGGAGGCAGTCTCGACAGCGCGATCGTCATCAAGGGCGACAACGTCCTCTCTAAGGAACCCCTCCGCTTTGAAGACGAATTCGTCCGACACAAGATCCTCGATATCGTCGGCGATCTTACGCTTCTTGGTAAGCCCATTCAGGCTCATATCATCGCGGTTCGTCCCGGTCATTCTCTGAATACGCAGTTGACGAGAAAACTCAATGATCTGATGAATGATTCCGGTAAGGAGTCCAAGCAATCGAGGGTAGCGAACAAGGGCAAGTCCTTCGTCTTGCCGGATGAGACGGAACTGGACGTCGGAAGAGTCTTGGACGTTTTGCCTCATCGGTTTCCTTTCGTGATGATTGATCGCGTGGCGTCCATCGAAGGTGATGAGAAACTCGTTGGCATCAAAAACGTCACTATCAACGAACCCTTTTTCACCGGACATTTTCCCGGTCATCCGGTTATGCCCGGGGTTTTGCAATTGGAGGCCATGGCCCAAGCGGCCGGCATACTTCTTTTGAGAAGAGGTTCCGCGGAAGGTAAGGTGGCTTTTTTCATGAGCGCGGACAAGGTGAAGTTTCGCAAGCCGGTGGTGCCCGGCGATCAGTTGGTGATTACGGCAAAGCTTGAAAAGGTCAGGGGCAACAAGCTTGCCACCGCGAGCGTGGAGTGCAAGGTCGCCGACCAAGTCGTTTCGTCCGCAAGCCTCATGTTTTCCATCATCGACGGAAAGGATGCCAGCTAGAAATGGCGGTTGAAATTCATCCTCAGGCCATCGTCGATTCCAGCGCCCAACTTGGGGAAAACGTTGTGGTCGAAGCCTTTGCCATGGTTGGAGCAAAGGTGAGGGTCGGAGACGATTGTCGGATTTTCCATCATGCGACGGTCGAGGGACGGGTAAGCATGGGAAGATCAAATGCGGTTTATCCCTATGCCATGATTGGCGGCTTGACTCATGACTTGAAGTACAAAGGCGGGGAACCGGGACTTATGATTGGTGATCACAACGTCTTTCGCGAGTACGTTACCGCCCACGTCGCCACCGAGGAGAATGACCATACCGCCATCGGATCCCACAACGTTTTTCTCGCCTACAGCCATGTGGCCCATGATTGCCGTGTCGGGAATCATTTGGTAATGAGCAGTCATTCGGCCTTGGGAGGACACGTCGAAGTGAATGATTTCGTAAACGTCGGATGGAATGCAGGCGTTCATCAATTTTGCAGACTCGGCAAACATTGCATGGTCTCCGCTTGTTCAAAACTGGTGCAGGACGTTCCGCCCTACATGCTTGCCGATGGGTTTCCCGCGGAAGTTCGTTCCATCAACAAGATTGGAATGGAGCGAAACGGTTTTTCCGCGGCAGAAGTCGAAGTTGCCAGGGGAGTTTTCAAAACCCTCTACAAAAGCGATTTCAACCGCAGTCAGGCAATTCTTTCCTTAGCCGAAGACTCTCCTTGGGCGGGCAATCCGGTGACCGTTGAAATCGTTGATTTCATCAGGGGAAGCGAGAGGGGAGTCGCCTGAAATCGTTGCTTTAGCCGCCTTCCGCAATTTCAGAAAGGCCCTGCAGGTAGTTCCAGGAATAGATTCCCGTTGCGTGCCCATCGCTGAAAACTAGGCGAAGGCCGTAATTTCCGACAGGATGACAGTTCTTAAGGCGGATCTCATGGAAATCGTTCTCAGGATTCGCCGCTCCATGAATTCTGCCGAAGATGTCCATTTCCCCAGCCTGCTCGGCGCTTGGCGAATGTTTTCGCAGAAAGGAAGCATCCCAAAAGTCCTCTCTTTCGTCAGACCATTTGACGGCCAGGCAATTTCCTATGATTTCGTAGCGTGTGGGAATATCCACGCACAATCAAATGAATGAATCCAAGCTGTGGCCAGACGAGGGGGGGGTGGAAGGATCACTACCGCTTTGATAGTAGGGATCCAAAACCTCATTGCGAAAGGGGCGACTGAAGTCTTCTCCTCTTTCCGCGGCTTTTTGGAATTCCCGAACCTCCTCGTCGATAAGCTCCTGCTGAAGATCCTTTCTCTGGAGTTCTTCGTCCAGGCTGCGTTCGTCCCAAAATTTGTCGTTGTGGAATTGACTGGGACCGGGTTGTTCAGGTAGCTGAGTGGGTTCGACGACTTCCCAATCTGGCTTGCGGGTGCAATCTATGCCGGCGTCATCCAGATTATCGACGCTGGGAAGCGGGTTTCCAGCCTGAGGGCAGTGGGTTTGGTTTTCCAGAGAATCCTCAGGCGACAAATGACCTCCAAGCTTGATCGCTTCGGGCGATTTGGTTACCTTGACCGAGCTTTCCTGACCAGCTTGGGGCAGGTCGATCCTGGATTGATCGTTCCGTTGGAGTTGCATTTCCTTCAATCCCGATTCATTCAGGCTTGAAATGCTGGGGTCGGATGTGCTGTCCATCATCCTAATGTGGTCAAAGTGGGAAAATTTTGCAAATGCAAAGCTTTTGAAACTCCAATGAACGCCTTTTCAATCCAAGATCTTTTATCATTGCTCATCCACCAATGGATTTGTTAGAAGGAGCCCATGCCTAGAGAAACCGTAATTTTGGAATGCACCGAAGCGCGCAAGGAAGGAAAACCTCCTTCACGATACATGGCGTCCAGAAACAAGAAGTTGCAAACGGACCCCGTCGAAAAGAAGAAGTATAATCGCTTTCTTCGTCGTCACACGATTCATCGTGAAATAAAAGGCTAAGGGCCTTTTACTCTTACCGGCTAGGTTCAGCAGGGAAGGATCGCGGTGATTTTTTCCGCGATTTCGTTCAGGTTCACAGTTACCTCGCTTTCCGGGTTCCCCAAGATAATGGGCACGCCATGATCCGCTCCCATTCTCACTTCCTCTTCCAAGGGCACCTCTCCCAGAAATGCGGTTTTTAGGTTTTTGGCGGTCATGGAACCGCCGCCTTGTCCGAACAAAAAGCTCTTCTCTCCAGTTTTCGGGTTAAGGAGATAGCTCATGTTCTCGATCACGCCTAAAATCGGAACGTTCACCTTGGAGAACATTCCAGCCCCACGTCTCGCCACTTCAAATGCGGCTTTTTGCGGAGTGGTTACGATGATCACTCCGTCGAGAGGTAGAACTTGGGCAAGAGAAAGTTGGGCGTCTCCAGTTCCCGGAGGAAGGTCGATAAGCAGATAATCCAGTTCCCCCCAATCCACGTTGGCGGCAAATTGCTGAATCGTCTTCATGACCATCGGACCCCTCCAAACGACTGGCGTATGCTCATCCACGAGCAGACCCATCGACATGACTTTTATGCCGTAGTTCACCACCGGCGAAAGCAAGTTTTCACCGACCGCGGCAGGTTGCTCGGAAATTCCGAGTTGAAGGGGAATGGACGGACCGTACAAGTCGCAATCCATGATACCGATTTTATAGGACGTTTCTCCATCGGAGCCTATTCTGCTCAGGGCGCAGGCCAGATTCGCGGTAATCGTCGATTTTCCCACACCGCCTTTACCGCTTGCGATGGCGATGATTTTTTTTATGCCGGCGACGTTGTTTTTCTGATTGTCTTGGGAATTGTTCTCATGGGCACTGCCTTCTTTTTGGAAAATCACTCGAATCTCATGGGAATCGACTGAGGCTTGTTGGTCGAGAAGCGATTCGATTCCGTTCTTTATTTGAGAGGGTAGGGTGGGGTCTTGTCCCGAAACCTCCACCTTGACTTTGGCGACTCCGTCAACGAGGCTTGCTTCTCTGACCAAGCCGAAGGAGACGATATCCCGGCTGAAACCGGGATATTTGACTTTTTTTAAAAGTGATAGTAGTAAATCCTGTTGGTTCATCTTGCAAGCTGACCATCAAGGAAGCTCCAACGAGGATGGCAATAATAAATTTCCCGACTTTCAAGCCTTCTATCAATCATAACGTCGAAACGGCGCTCTTTGCGCTTGCGGGAATCCTCAAGTTTTGGAAGGTAAGGGTATGAACGTGGAAAATTGTGGGAGAGGGCTGGTGGTTGCCCTGGTCATGGGAATCACCGGAATCAGTCTTGGGCAATCGTCATCGACTATCGTGCTGGGACCGATCGAAGGAGAATTGGCCAAAAAGCAAATTGCCTTGGATTTGGAAAATACGGACAAGAGCCTCTTGCCATTGGCAACGCGGGCAATTCGGGCTCATGGCGCCCTGCGCTTGACGAATCCTCAGTCGAGTAGCTTCGGCATTTCACTAGTCGCCGAAGGCAAAGACGTCGTCGGACTGTCTATCTTATCGGGGGAGCCCAGGAAAGTCGTGAAGGCTGCGTCGGTCAAAGGTTTGAATGGGCAGGATGCCATGCTCAGGGCTTTGGACCTCATGGTCGGGGAACTCACTGGTTCCATGGGATTCTTCAACGGTAGAC
>JAYOEB010000182.1:0-4832 GCA_038116775.1 Opitutia bacterium
CGCCTGGGTCTACGGAGAGGTCGGAGGTCCCTACAAAAAACACGGCAAACGCCCCCTCATGATTCAGGACCACAAGGGCACCGGGGTATCCTTCCGCAATCTTTGGATTATCGAAGACGTTTCCTACGACGAAGCTCTGCCCGCCTTTCGCAATCTATATCCGCAAGGGGCCGACTCCTCCATCTAATTCATCTCCGGAATGCATTCCCCATTTCCTTTTTCGGTTTGCCCAACGGACTCAAAGACATGCATCTACCATTCGCTCGAATTTTGACTAACTTCAAGGGATTCGCTCTCCTTTTTATCCTCGGGCTTCCATGGTCCGACTTTCTCAGCGGCTTTCAGGAAAGGAAAAACGTTCTTTTCCTTGCCGGAGACACCCAACACCGGCACGGATTTCACGAATACAAGGCGGGGTCCATCCTCCTCGCCAACGCCCTCAACGAAAGCGGACTGCCCGTAAAGGCCAAGGTTCATTGGTACGGTTGGCCCGAGGACGAATCTCTTTTCGACGATCTCGACGCTTGCATCATTTACGCGGATGAAGGAGGAGATTTTGGAGAAAAGTACGACTTTTTGGACAAGAAGATACGATCCGGCATGGGCATTATGTTCATGCACTACGGCGTTCATCCAAGCAAGGAGGTTGCCCAAAAGTATTACCACCGATGGATCGGTGGCTTTTTTGACGACGACTTCTCCGTCAATCCCTCCTGGGTTGCTGAAATCAAGCCGAAGGAAAACCACCCAGTCGGGCGAGGAGTCGATACGCTAACCGCCTACGACGAGTTTTATTGGAACCTCAACTTCCCTGATCCCCAAAGTTGCCCGCACTGCTATCCCCTGGCCACCGCCATTCCCACCGAAAAAAACATGATTCGCTATGGAAGCGGCAAGTTTTGGAATCGCGACGCCGAAAGAAAATTGGGCGCTCCTCAAGCCTTGCTTTGGTGTTCCGACCCGGATGAGGGCTCCAGGGGGGCCGGTTTCGTAGGCGGTCACTATCACCGAAACTGGGCGATCGAAGGCTATCGTAAGCTCATCCTCAACACCATTGTCTGGGTAGCCCGCCTAGAGGTTCCGGAAAATGGAGTTCCTTCGGCCGAGGTTACCAAAGCGATGCTTAATCAAAACCTCAACCGCCCCGACTATCCCGAGGAAATCGAACTTCCCACGCCGGAACTTCTAAGCCAAGAACCCGGCAAAAAACCGATCCTCGGGGCCGACGGACGGATGGCTCCCCGACCCGGAAAAAAACCAAGGAAAAAATAACCGCTTCAAGTTTCCCGCGATGAAAGCCTTTCTTTTTCCCTTTTGGATAACCGCGATTTGCCTGTTTCAACTCCTGTCCGCAAATTCGAAACCGTCGCGGATGGCATGGCCACCGACAAGCGAGTCCAAATACGTAAGGGTGGATAAGTTCTCCGTCGATTCCAGCCTCGAAGTCACCCTCTGGGCCAAAAGTCCCCTCTTTTTCAACCCCACCAACATGTCCATTGATCCGCAGGGTAGAATTTGGGTGACCGAAGGCGTCAATTACCGAGAAAAACTGGGTATCCGACGCCATGCGGGCGACCGCATCATGGTGCTGATCGATTCCGACAAAGATGGAAAAGCCGACGATTCCAAAGTTTTTCTTCAGGATCCCTTCCTCGAATCTCCACTTGGCATTGCCGTTTTCGACAACCAAGTCGTCATCTCCCAACCTCCGGACATCGTGATCTACACCGACGTCGACCGAAATCTCAAGTTCGACCCCAAGATTGACCGCAAGGAGGTTCTGCTCACCGGCTTCAACGGACGTCAGCACGATCATTCCCTCCACTCCGTGACCTCCGGCCCGGACGGGAAATGGTATTTCAACAGCGGCAACTGCGGAGCCATTTTCACCGACAACTCCGGTAAAACCTTTCGCATGAACACCAACTATCGAGGCGGGGCCAGCGAAAAATACTTTTACACCCCGACTCATGAATTGAAAGGAGCCCAAAGCGACGACGGTTTCGTCTGGAGTTCGGGATTCAGCGTTCGCATGAACCCAGACGGAACGGATGCCGAAATCATCGGTCATGGCTACCGCAACAGCTACGAGCAAGTCGTTAATTCATTGGGCGACCTGTATCAAAGCGACAACGACGACTACTCCGGTTGCCGCAACTCCTACGTCTTGGAATTCGGATCCGCAGGTTACTACTCCCTAGACGGCCAATACAAGTGGCAAGCGGACAAGAGGCCCGGGCAACCCATCCCCCGAGCCCACTGGAGGCAGGACGACCCCGGTACTTTCGACGCTGGCGACGTGTACGGATCCGGTGGTCCGACCGGAGTGACCTTTTATGAAAACGGAGCCTTGGGTGAAGAGTGGGTCGGAACCTACTTGTCCTGCGAAGCCTCCCGTAATGCCATTTTCGGCTACCGCCCCCAACCCAAGGGAGCAAGCTACACCATGGAAAGGTTCAATTTTCTCTCCACCCGCAATCCCACTTCCGAAATCATCAGCGAGGAAGATCGTGACGAAAGGGTTCACTTTCGTCCCGCCGACCTCTGCATTGGGCCGGATGGGGCCCTTTACGTCGCGGATTGGTATGATCCGGGTTCGGGTGGACATGCCACCCGGGACGAATCTTCCTCCGGAGCCATTTACCGGATTGCTCCCAAAAAGTTTCAAAGTTCGATACCCCCCCTGGACTTGAAGTCCACCTCAGGCCAAATCGATGCCCTGCTGAGCCCAAACCCAAACGTCCGCTTCCTCGGCTTTGAAGCGCTTCGAAGAAAACGGAGCAAGGCATACGACGCAGTGGCGGAGTTGCTTTCCAATGAAAATTCTTATCTGGCCGCCCGTTCCATTTGGTTGTTGCCTCACTTGGGCGAGAGAGGAATGCGGAAGGTAAGGGAACTCCTGCTATCCGAAAATCCCGTCTTTCGCTTGGTCGCTTATCGCAGCCTGAGAAGAGCGGGTCGCGACATGCTCCCCCATGCCCTTGAGATGTCCAAAGACCCAAGCGCCGGGGTGAGAAGAGACGTAGCCCTCTCCATGCGGGCTTATCCGGCCAGCCAAGCCAAGCCGGTTCTTTTGGAAATCGCCAAGCGGTTCGATGGAAACGACAAAAACTATCTCGAATCCATAGGCCTTGCCTCGACGGGAAAGGAAACGGAGATCTGGAAAGGTCTTCGGGATGGTCTGGGCATGAACGACCCCCGGGACTGGGATTTGTCTTTTGCCCGCATCACCTGGCGGTTGGGAGTCAGGGAAGCCCTCGCTGACTTGAAAATCCGGGTGGCCGACGAGAATCTTTCGTTGGCGGATCGGTTGTTCGCCGTCGAATCGATCGCCTTCGTAAATCATTCCCAAGCCCCGCAAACTCTGCTCGACCTTGGACGGAAACTTTCCGAACCCAGCCTTCGCGAGGCCATCACTCAGTGGATACTCAGAAGAAAAATCACCATATGGAACCAATATGATCTGGACGACAAACTCAAGGAATCCGGGATTTACGATCCCGACAAGATTGATCTCGTAGCCATCAGCACCCCCGCCCCCATCGGAAAAACAGAGCTCCGTGTACCCGAAATCGAAAAACTGAAGGGTGATCCGACCAAGGGACAAACCACAATTTTGCGCTGCGTCATGTGCCACGAAGTAAATGGTGTGGGAGCCAATTACGGCCCGCGTCTCCAAGGTTGGGCGGCCAAACAGTCCACCTCCGCCATCATTCACGCCATTGTCAACCCATCCCAAGGAATCGCTCATGGGTTTCAGGGAACGGAATACTTACTGAAGGACGGGGGGATCATTCACGGGATCACCGAGTCCGATGGTGATCCGGCACTCGTGCTTTCACAGGGCGGCTTGCTGCAAATGGTACCGAAATCAAAAATCAAAGCCTCCAAGCGTATGACGCGCTCGCTCATGCTCTCGGCGGAACAACTTGGGCTCACCGCTCAGGACGTTGCCGACGTCGTCGCCTTCATGAAGTCCTGGGAGTGAATTTTTCCCGAGGGTAAGACGCGCCAAGATTTCATGAACCGATTCTTTTTCTCATCCCCCCTCCTTACCCTGCTTCTGACTGCTTTTTCCTCCCCAGAGGGCCCCAACGTCGTCGTCATTCTCGCGGACGACATGGGCTTCGGAGATTGCGAGCCTTTCAATCGGGAGTCAAAGATCAAAACGCCCCACCTCAACCAGTTGGCAAAGGAAGGCATCCGTTTTATCGATGCCCACGCTGCTTCCGGCACCTGTACCCCTTCCCGCTATGGTCTGCTTACCGGGATCAATCCTGCCCGAACCGGAGTTCTCAATACCCTGCTCGCCCGAGGAAAAGCCATCGTTGATGAAGAAGAAAAAACGCTGGCTGACTTGTTCCGTTCCAAGGGTTACTCGACCCACATGGTGGGAAAATGGCACCTTGGCTTCGACTATCCCAACCAAAGAAAAAACAGATGGACGGACGAAGTTCTGCCTGGGGGGCCAGTTGATCGGGGATTCGATACTTTTTTCGGCATTCATTCCTCCGCCGGGTCCGATCCGATGACATGGATCGAAAACAATCGTTTCACCAAAGAGCCAACCGAGCCACTTACTTTTCCAAAATTCAATATCAAGGGCGAAAGCTCGAGTGTGAAAACCAAAACTGCTCCCGGTTTTTCGGTTGAGCAGGCAAGTCCCACATTGGTGAAACGGGCAGTAAAGATCATAGAAAATCATGTCCAGGAGCAATCGGATCAACCTTTCTTTTTGTACTACGCCTCCCCCATCCCCCACCAACCCTGGGTGCCGATGAAAGAGTTTGCAGGCAAGAGCGGACTCGGACCCTACGGAGATTTCTTGATGC
>JAYOEB010000183.1:0-4815 GCA_038116775.1 Opitutia bacterium
TTGCCCACTATCCTTTTTCCGGAAATGCAGAAGACAAAAGTGGTAATGATCATCACCTGGAAGTCAACGGAGCCACACTTACAGATGACCGCTTCGGAATGACGGAATCCGCATATTCGTTTGATGGAAAAGACGATTTTCTGTTCGCAGATCTCGATGATAGAAAGGGCGACTTCACCCTTTCCCTTTGGGCGAAAGCCAATGATGTAGAGCAAAGCCGCTATCGTTCCGTAATCAATATTCACGATAAAACACCCGGCTCGGCTGCAACTTGCCAGATTCATACGAGCGGTGGGCGCTACCCGACTTATCAACTCTTTTCCAGCAACCCCGAAAGTTTTGCTCTGGTAACCACGGAATGGCAGCACCTCGCAGTTACCGTATCGGGAAAAGTGGTTCGTTTCTATGAAAACGGCAAAAGAGTCTACTCCCAGGAGCTGGAAGGCGGGGAAGCCAATCAATTCTCCAACATCATCATTGGTCAAAATAGAAATAGGGACAGAAAATTTGACGGCTGCATAGACGACGTCTACGTTTACAACCGAGCGATCAACGACGCAGAGGTCGCCCGCCTGTTTGACGGTGGATTTGAGGATACCGACGGGGACGGTCTCACCGATGATTATGAGACTGGCAAAGGAAGGTATCATATTATTTCCGGTAAATATGACTGGCGAACCGCTAAAGCTGATGCGGAGAAAAGGGGCGGTCATCTAGCCACGATTACAAGCGAGAAGGAATGGCATGCAATTCAAGAATGGGCCGGAGATTTGCCCAACACCTATTGGCTTGGAGGAACGGATGAAAAGACCGAAGGAGTTTGGGAATGGATTACGAAAGAGGCATGGAGCTTCACCAAGTGGGCAGCAAACGAGCCGAATAACTTGGGTAACGAAGATTTTCTTCAAACTTGGGGGCCTTCCTTGAACGGAAATCGGGCTTGGAACGATAATCAGTTCAATGAAAACAAGAATGGATACGTGCTGGAATATGGTTATTATACCGACCCCAACAATCCCGATAGTGACGGAGACGGGCACAACGACGGAAAAGAAGTTGCCGCAAATACCGACCCGAACAATCCCTTCAGCCGTCCTATACCAAATATTCTGGCTCCGGAAAAAGGCCCAGGTGCTCCACCAGCTCCCGACTACCTTGAAACTATTGCTCAAAAGAGTGAGGAAATCCGGAAGCAGGCAAATGAGCTTAAAAATGCGAATGAAGAGATCGCTGCCAAGAAAAAGGAAATTGGCAACCTCACCTCGGAAAATGCGAAACTGCAAGGAGAAGTAAAATCTCTAACCGGAAAGGTGAATGGACTGGAAAATGAAGTCGCTGCCTTGAAGTCGGACAACCAAGGGCTGCAGGAACAGGTTCGCAACTTGCGCCAGAACAACCAGAACCTCGGTCATGATCTCGCGACAACCACGGAGAACCTGAAGGAGGCCGTTCGCATGGCCGAAACCCCGTTCATCAACGGATGGGTATACGATCCGCAAAGAGGATGGATCTTCACCGACGCCGAACACTTCCCACTGGTCTACACTTACGACGATCAAAGCTGGAACTACTACGAACTGGGCTCCTCCAACCCCCGCTACTTCTACAACTACACCACCGAGGAATGGGTCGCATGGGATGCCATCACCGAGGAAAACGCTCAATTGATGGCCGCCAACGATAATTTGTAGGCATACATTTGGTTTAAGTATGCATGTATTATAATATCATGGACAAACTCGATCATTTTTGCACCTGCGTCGCTTTCGCCCTATCCGCGTTTTTGGCAAATCACCTAGCCGCTCTTTCAGCCCATGCTCTACCAAGAGATCCGTCAAAGGAAAAAAGTTCTGAAGTCAAGCTTGAGGATGGATTGAAGGCCTGGTTTGCTTTCGACGGAAATGCAGTAGATCATTCGGGAAATGGCAATCACGGCAAGATAGAGGGCGCCGTCAGCGCTTTCGATCGCCACGAACGGAGAAACACAGCCCTTTATTTTGACGGCGGAAGCAGGGTTGTCGTTGCCGGATCTCCAACCCTCAACCCCTCGAAGCAGCTAACCATCGGCATGTGGTTGAAATTCGATGAATTCACCAACCAATGGTCTCCGGTCATCCACAAGGGAGGAACTTACCGAAACGGATTCGAAAATCGTGAATATTCGCTTTGGCTGAACAACAACTCTTCACTGCATTTTGCCTCTGCAGGCCGTAAGAGCTCACAAAAGACCTATGATGCCTCCGTACCGAAAAATCAGTGGTTTCATTATACGGTGGTTCTTGATCGCAAGAAAGGAGAATGCATCATTTACCTGAATGCCAAGGTGTCACTGGCGAAAGAGGATCCATTCTCCGACTTCAGCAACAATCAGGACGATCTCGTTTTTGGAAGCTCTCGAGAAGAAAATCTTCGCTATTCCAACTTCAAGGGTTTCATAGACGAGGTTCGGATTTACGACCGGGCATTATCGGAAGAAGAAGTGCAGGCGCTATACGAACTGGAATCATATAACTCGAGCGATCGAGCAACCCCTCCACCACCCCCAAACAATGATCCCGGCGCCCCACCCGACCCCGATTACAAGGATACCATCGCCGAACTCAAAAGGCTCCTTGCCGAAAAAGACGAGCAACTGGCTCATTGCGAAAAGGAAACGGCCGCCAAGAACAAGGAGATCGGCGAACTCACTTCCGAGAAAGCAAGACTGCAAGGCGAGGCGAAGTCGCTCAACGGCAAGATCAACGGACTGGAAAAAGAGGTCGCCTCCCTTCAATCGGACAACCAAGGGCTGCAGGAACAGGTTCGCAACTTGCGCCAGGACAACCAGAACCTCGGTCATGATCTCGCGACAACCACGGAGAACCTGAAGGAGGCCGTTCGCATGGCCGAAACCCCGTTCATCAACGGATGGGTATACGATCCGCAAAGAGGATGGATCTTCACCGACGCCGAACACTTCCCACTGGTCTACACTTACGACGATCAAAGCTGGAACTACTACGAACTGGGCTCCTCCAACCCCCGCTACTTCTACAACTACACCACTCAGGAATGGGTCGCATGGGACGTCGTCCCATCCGAGAACCAACAGGTTGCAGCGGTTGCCAGATAAGCTCTTTGAACGGAGAACGGCTTGAAGAGGCTCTTCGAATGAAGAGCCTCTTTTTATATCATATCCCTCGACACCTTGCTTTGGAGCCGCATCCGAGCTCGGATATTCCACTTCAATCGTCGGGAATCGAAAAAAGGATAAAACCGCAATCAAACCGAATCTTGGTGATGGCTGGTCGGGAATGAGGACGGGAAATCAAAACTGTCTCAAAAATTTTAACAAAATAATTTGCAATTCTTTTATTTGTATATTTAGTATATTTAAATATAACATTTATAAGCCATGAAAAAATCTCTTCTTACTTCCAATGTTCAATGTCTTCGCTTCTTCTTTTTCGGACTTTCCATGCTTTGCTCCGGTCTCTCTTCCCATGCCGAAGTCTTTCAAGTGTTCCCTCCGCAAGGGGCATCGGAAAATTCGATTCAAAAAGCGATCGATCAAGCGAAGAACGGAGACGTGATCCAAGTCTTCCCAGGAACTTACACTGAAAACTTAAGCTTGTGGGGAAAAAGCGTCGTTTTGGAATCGAAGGAAGGTCCATCCAAAACGACGATCAAGGCTAAGGATTCTATGAAATCAGTCGTCATGATCAATGATTCGACCATACGCGGATTCACCCTGACTGGAGGAGCGGGATATCCCGTCAAGTCATCCTATGGGCACGATTATTACGGCGGAGGCGTCTATGCAATGGGTAAATCGACGATTGAGGACTGCATTATTCACGGCAACGGTCACGGCACTCCCAAAGTGAACGCCGGAACTTTTGCCGGTGGAGTGTATGCAGGATCCTCTGCAGAGGTCATCCTGCGCAATTCCTTGCTCTGGAACAATTTTGCATGGGCATGCGGAGGCGCTGTTCTCGTCGACCACGGGGGTAGGATGCGCATTGAGAATTCTACGATCTTCGGCAACCAATCAACTGACTTCTTCGGTCACCAAGGCGGTGTGGGGATGGCAAACGGCGGAAAAGTGGAAGTTGTAAATTCCATCTTATGGTCGAACTCGGGAGATGAGATAGGGGCTTTCTCTGGAATTTATTCAAAGGGCGCTCAGGCGATTGTCAATTATTGCCTAATCCAAGATGAAAAGATCGCCAATCAAGGAAAGGGAAACCTCAGTAACGTAAATCCCGGCTTTGTGAACTCGCAGGACGTACCCGGCGAAGACGGAGTTTTGGGCACTGCGGATGACGGGCTGAGATTGATGAAGGCGTCGCCGGCCATCACCAAGGCGGATTCTTCGGAAGCCTCCAATTTAAGTGACAAGGACATAGCAGGATACCAAAGAAAACAGGGGAACGGAATTGATGCAGGCTGCTATGAATTTGGTGACTTGAAAAAGGGAAAAGGCGCTCCCACTTTAGATGCTCCAAAGACCGGCCCCGGCACCCCGCCCGACCCCGATTACAAGGACACCATTGCCGAACTCAAAAGGCTCCTTGCCGAAAAGGACAAACAACTGGCTCATTGCGAAAAGGAAATGGACGCAAAAAACAAGGAAGTTGCGGAACTCACTTCAGAAAACGACAAGCTGCAAGGAGAAGTTAAATCTCTGAATGGCAAGGTTGCTGGCTTGGAAAAAGAGGTCGCCTCCCTTCAATCGGACAACCAAGGACTGCAGGAACAGGTTCGCAACTTGCGCCAGGACAACCAGAACCTCGGTCATGATCTCGCGACAACCACGGAGAACCTGAAGGAGGC
>JAYOEB010000184.1:0-4770 GCA_038116775.1 Opitutia bacterium
CTTCTTACCTGCGGAAAGGTAGAGCGTTTCATTGAATTGAGAGAACAATTTGTATGAACCCCAGGGAATTTCCTCCTTTTCGAAGGGGAGGAAAAATGCCTGATAATCTCCCTGCTGATTCTTTGGGGAAAACAGAGCGATAAACTCCTTGGTTTGGCCATTGCTTCCGGAGAAGGGGAGTTCCGCAAAAAAGCTTGTTCTATCGGCTTGGCTTTTGTCGCTCATTAGGTCCAATTCCAGCTCGGTGTAGTTTCTTTTCTGATGAAATTCGATTTTTCCCTTGCCGTAGTAGGCGCATTTGGGCGAAAGCGAACCGTAGCCGACCCGCACCAACGCCTTGGTGGAGTTTTCCTCGTCATAATTTCCCCAAGGGGCGAAGAGCAAGGAGCGCGTCGTCGGCTTACCCCAAAAAATTCCCGAAAATATGGCCGTAGGCTCGACTTGCTCGACCGGAGAGGTTTGCCCACCAAGCCCAAGAACGATTACAAGATTGGAAAAAAGCGCAAAGGTAGATCGAGTCATGAGGTTAGATGAGGAGCCCGCTTATATATTGAGGAAGTCAACGCATTACACGTCTTGCGGCCTGAGCCAACGAAATTGAATGATTTTAAACTTTCTTCCAAATCTTTGATTGATTCCGGTTTTCGAAATCCTCATTGAATTCGAAGTGGACGGATCCTCTTCCTCCGGATCCTTGTTTAGGGAAAGATCCGATTCCAGACCATCGGCAAAAGACGGATTGTCTCCGGGTAGATTTGGGTATAGATCCTTAGAATTCTGAGAAGTAGACCCATCTCGATTACGGGTAACGCTGTCTTGGTTCAGATCAATCCAGTGCTCATCGATTTCCGCGTCCCAGTAACCGTTAAGATTCCTATCCTCGAAAGGTTCATGGGGACGATGGTGAGGATTGTCGAGGTCGGCCTTGACGTAATCAGGTACGCGTTGCACCGTAAGTTCAATCCATGCTTTGGTCTGAGTGAGGTCGTTTTCAAGCAACTTGTTTTCTCCCATTACCCGAATGACGAAGGTATCCGAGCGAACCGCGGTAACCGGAGCCAACGGACTCAATAAGTCCGACTGCATGACCCATCCAGGCTTGTTAGCTCCAGTCGCCACGTTTTCGACGGCCAAAAGATTCTCGGGAGCTTCGCCATAATAGAAGGTATCCTCGAAATTCTTGAAGTTATACTTAAAAGATTCCAAGCTTCCGTCCGGCATGCTGATTTTGCGGGATGGGGGTGGCGGATTTTCGTAGTAAACTTCATAAAATCCTTTTCCCCATTTTTGAGGATAAACGAAAAAAGTGTTGGGGTCGGAGTTGCTGACGTTTGCGGGATCAATGGATTGCCTGGCAATTGGCCGAAAACTCAGAAAATCCTGATAGGGGACTACGTTGCCCAATGCATCATGATCGGAAAAACTAATGGAACCCCGGGAAATCGCATGAATGCCGAAGTCTGAGGGAAGAAAGCTTAATTCGGATGCCAAAGGCCAAGGATTGTCGACCACCGCCGTCCCGACAAACCTTTGATTGGGAAGAACGGGAATAAAGGCTTCTGCATTCGTTGCCGAAAAGCCACCCTGATTGAGCTTGGCCTCGGCAATGGCGCCTTGAACCGCGCCTCGCAGGCCCAAGACCGAACTTCGGGTTTCCTCTTTGCCATCGCCCGTCCATTGTCCAAATGGAAAACCCAGAAGATTGATTCTGTTCCCTTGAATTCGTCGATTTACGAAATCCGCATAAGACAAAAAAGGCCCTCTCAACTTAACTTGTTCGACGATTTTGTGAGCCAGCAAGTTAATCTCCTCATCGCTTAATTTTCTCAACTTGTTCCAAGAATTCAGGTTTTCGTACTCCAAGAAACGGGGGACCGGCGTCTCATCGCTTGCAATGGTTTCTCCACTGATGGAAATTCCCCGCAGAGACGCAAGCTGACTTGCCCATGCATCCACCGAGGTGGAATTGACGTTAAAGGCTCCGTCAATCAGGAGATCACCCGCAATGGTTTGATAACGAAATTCTTCGTCCGTACCGGAAGACGCAAGATCGGGTCTTTTGTCCGCGTAGCTCGTGGATCTCCACTCGCCTTCTCTCATGTAGGGAATCAGACGCGGGTTCCTCAGCGGCAAATATCGGACGCCTGGAGGGAAGAAAAGCGGATCGGAAATTTCCCACTCGGGAGCGTCGACTCCCAAGCCTGTTGTGAAATAACCGTCGAGAAGGGAATAATTCAAGTAATAGCTATGGTCCAGCGTGATGTTCTGATGATCATTGTTTACGTATTTCTCTCGAATCGGATCATCATAATTTATTTCTCGATGAGGAAGCCAAATGAATGGGTTGTAGGGCAATCCCGCATTTTGAAGGTCTTGAGCAATGGAGATGTTTCTTGGAATATCCATACCAGGAAACATGGGTTGCATGGAAAAGGCTTTCATTTTCCCCCATACCTGATAACGGGCCACTTGGGGCGAAGCATATGAATTTCCGAAGGCATAGGTCGGACCATGCGAATAATTGTTGAGGTTGGCGTGTCGGAATTGGAAGATCGAAAGCATCGGGGAATCGGGGATCTCAAACATGACGGCATTGTTCTCGCCTTCCATCGATCCAAGGAGGTCGTCATCGTGAAAGTAACCAACGGACGCATTAAACGCGCTCGCCTTGGGCATTACTCCAAAGTTTGGATCCAACCCCCAGAGGGAAACAGATTGCGGATTGAAATTCGCCATTCCCAACACGTTGTCGTCGTCCAAAGGAGGAAGAGAAAAGAAATTGGGATAAGAATGCTGCAGATCAAATGGATTCGTTCCGACGTTAAAGGTTCCGGATGCGCCTTGCTGAAGGAAAACCGAGGGGTTGTTACCATAGGCATAGTTCGAATTGAAAAATTGATACTCCCAATTATCACCGAATCCATCCTGATTGCTTTGCACCAAAGCGCGGATATTGAATTGTTCGAAAACGATCTTATCGGAGGTCCCCGGTAAAGCGAATCGTATGCGGAACCCACCTCCAGGCAAGGAACTGCCCGCGGGGAAATTCGCCAAGTCGCTGCAACTTGCAAAGTCGCTTACGCCGCTTCCGACGTCGATGCCAAACTGTTTGTTTATCTTTCCGACGATTCTACGGTTTTCAGGACTAAGCCCCCTTGGATCCCCAGCGTAAATGGTAATGCCTTTGGGCGGATCAACCGAACTGCTTTGAACTCTTTGGCCATTGACGCCAAAAGCCTCCTTGGCATTAGGATGAACGCCGCGGAAGCCCCAGACCCAATACCTCAAGGAAACCGGGTCGGTTCCGTTTAGGCTGGTATCGTTATTCAAAAAGACCACTGGTTGGTCTTCTTCTCCGGAAGCAAGCTTCTGTAAGTCGACCTTGACGAAAGTGGTTTGACCGGCGGCGGGAAGAGGCGTGTGAAGAATCGGGGAAGTGGTCGAGGGACTGACGGTGAAATGAGCCTTTTCACCCGCATCTAACTCCAAATTGGCTATATGCAAAAGCAAATGGCGGTCTCCGTTGGCGGTTGGCGCCTCAGGATCATTGGAATGAAGAAAATGACGATGCACCGCATTTCCCAAAGCCGGTCCCACCAATGCGCCGTAGGAAGTGGGCAATTTGAGGGTGGAACGTGGAAAAGGATGATTGGCGGAGAAATTGTAATACCTGAAGAACTGATCGCGGTTCGTGGGAATCCCAGGCGGAGTTCCCATCCAATTTCCCAAACCAACCAAGGGCTCCCCCGGATCTTTGACTCCATTTCCGTTCCGGTCCTCAAAGTTTTGAAACCCAGGCGGAATGTAGTAGGGTGGCGCCGTCGGATCGACGCCAGGATTTTGATCGGCAAACAAAACCTCGTCGAAACAGTACATCCACCACTTTCTGTACAAATCGTAATGTTTGGCGTTCATTGACTGCATGCCGATGGCTATGGGAACCTCGACAAAGAGGTCTTGGTTGGAGATTGGCTTGTCGTAGGGATTCCAAAAAGCCAAGGAAGGATACACGGCCAATCCGAGTTGTCCTTGTTGGTAAGTCGGATGATGGGAGTATTTGATCTCCAGCAAAACCGGTTGTATGGGGTGATTCTTGGGCTCCGGGCGTTTTTCAAGACCACGGAAATAATTGAAGTTCTGACGGAGGCGATTGCTGTTGGTAATCATCAAGTTGTTGCCAGGGCTGTTGGGGCGAACGCCAAAAGGAAACAGATGATTGAAAATAATATTATTATCGCCTACGATTCTCGGAAAATCGTCCGGATAAATATCTCCATAACTGGAAGCTAGGTAAAGGTTGTGAAAGGATCCCATCGTCGTCCATCTGGGGCCCGCGAGGATTCCGTGTTCTTCAAGCAAGGTTTGATCACTTCCCGTACGCCAATCATTCTCCTTGGAATTAAGAGCCAAAGGTACGCTTTTTTGATAAAAAACCCTTTGTTTGTAGACGTAGTTGCTGAAATCATCGGCCCACACCGCGTTGAGATCGGACAACTCGCCCCAATCAGTTTCATTGGCGAAGGCGCTGCTGAGATCACGCTTGAGTCCACCGGTTCGAACGTCGCTTAGGACGCCGAAGGAATTCGTGGTCAGGGACTGGTAAAAGGCTCCGCTTTCCGCGGGTTCGCGAATCAAGGATGCAAGAAAGCCTATCGACCGTATGTCTTTTTTCCGGTTTTCCGTCGTTGACTCTAGCCACTCCACGCCAAAACCACTGTTGAGACTATTTTCCGAAGATCCGCTTTCGTAAGCAAAAGATAGATTTGGTTC
>JAYOEB010000185.1:0-4686 GCA_038116775.1 Opitutia bacterium
CGATGACGCTAACGACTTGGATGAAGACGGTCTTTCCAATGAGGAAGAGCTTGATCTCGGCACAAACCCAAACCTTTCAGATACCGATCAAGACGGACATAGCGACAAAGCCGAAATAGAGGCAGGCACCGACCCACTTGACGAAACCGACTGGCCGGGGAAGGAAAACACCCCTCCGTCCGATATCTCTCTTTTGCCCGAATATCCACTGGAAAACCAACCCGAGGGCGTCCTGGCCGCATCCCTAAGGGCGATTGATCCCGATAAAAAGGATTTTCACTTTTTCTCACTAGTGAGGGGAGAGGGTGATGATCATAATGATTTCTTTACCCTTAACCTTGCCACCGGGGACCTAACCACGGCGAAAGTTTTGGATTATGAAATCAATCCAGATCACAATTATTCAATTCGGGTGGAGGTTTCCGATGACAGAGGAGGGAAGTTCTCCAAAGAATTGAAAATACCGGTCGCCAACGATGATTCCGAAGATACGGACCAAGACGGACTCTCCGAAAAGCAGGAAAGGGATATGGGTCTCGACGACAGCATCCCCGACTTTGACGACGACGGTCATCTCGACGGGCAGGAAACCGTCGACGGAACGGACCCCAAAGACCCCTTTGACCCCAGACCTCCAAATAATCCCCCCACGGAGATTATCCTCAGTTCCGACACCATTCGCGAAAACAAAGAGCCTCAAACCAAGATCGGTGATTTCATTTCCTATGACCCGAACCCGTGGGATAAGTTTTTTCATTACAGTTTGGTGGATGGCAACGGATCTACCGATAACGCGGCATTTATGGTGGATGGAAACGGAAGCCTGCTTTCATCGAAAACATTAAATCACGAAGAAAAGAATTTGGCTTCCATTCGCGTCAGGACCACCGATGAAGCGGGTGGATTTCTCGAAAGGGTATTCCTTATCAAGGTTCTTGATGATTCGAACGAGGATGCGGATGAGGATGGTTTGTCCGAATTGGAGGAAGAATATTACGGAACCTCGGATATTCTTCGCGATACGGACGGAGATCAGTTCGAGGATCTCCGAGAAATCGAGGAAGGCACCGATCCAACCGACCCCGAGGACTATCCCCTTGAGAATCACCCGCCTTCGAACTTAACGCTCAGCCCGAATCAAGTCATTGAGAACTCACCGTTGAACACCCTAGTCGGAACCTTCGCGATTGAGGACGAAGACTTGGAGGATGACCATGAAATGGTCTTGATCGAAGGCGAGGGGGACACGGATAATTTTTCATTCGTGATAGAAGACGACACCTTAAGAACACGCGACCTTTTCGATCACGAGAGAAAATCAGCATATTCCATAAGAGTCATGGCCCGGGATCTCGCGGGACTGAGTGTGGAGAGGGTCTTTGACATTTCGATTCTTAATGACGACGAAGAAGATAAGGACGGGGATGGCTTAATCGAAAAACTGGAGAATGAATTGGGCACCGACGATGAAAACCCAGATACGGATGGAGACGGCGCGGGCGATGGCTATGAAAGGCAGCATGGCTCGGACCCACTAGATCCGAATGATTCGCCCAAGAAGGAAACGGGATTCGCTTGGGTTCGCACTGGAGGTGCGGATTTAGCGGACAATGCCCATGACGTCGCAACCGACGAACATGGAAACAGTTACGTATTGGGGACTTTCGAAGGGAACGTTGAATTCGAGGGTGGACTCCGTTTTAATTCAAGCGGAGGCAGTGACGTATTCGTCGTCAAATTCGACACCCATGGTTTGGTTCAGTGGGGCATGAGTTTCAGAGGCGCAGGAAACGATCACGCCAATTCCATATCTCTTTCCGACGACGGGCATCTTCTGGTGTCCGGTTCCTATGGGCGATCAAGCCGATGGCAGCATGGAAATCACAGCTTGCAAATAGGAGAAACTCATTTACCCGAAGGCACGGCGGCAGGTTCGGCATTCATTGCAAAACTCAATGCTCTCGAAAACGGCAAGGTCATATGGGCCCACGGATTGCCTTCTTTCGACAGCGGTTTAAGCAGATCAAGCGATTCGATGCTCGACCAGCATGGCAATGCATATCTCGTAGGATACTTTCATCTTTTTGCCTCCTTGCCCGATAATAAGTTTTTGATGTCATGGGGGAGCAAAATTGATGGTTTCGCGCTGAAGTTCGATCAATCCGGAAAATTAAAATGGTCTACTACTTTGGCCGGAAAGGGAGACGACTTTATTGATGCTTTGTCCGTTTCACCAAATAATGAAATTCATCTTGCCTGCAGGGTTGGCGCATTCACAAGCAGTCGCAAAACGGTAACGATCGGCGCTCACGAATTCACAAACGACGGAAAGGGAGCCTCTCTCATTGCGAGGCTTTCAGCCAAAGGTTCTTACCTTAGCAAGAATTTCCTAGCCTTAGGTTCGAACCTGCGAATTAATGATCTCGCCTCGACTCCTACCGGAATTGCGGGTGTGGGCATAGTCTCCTCGCCAGTAAAGATTGAAGGGACTGAATTGTCTCCGGGAGGATTTGTCTTTGGGTTGGATGACGGCTCTCATCAATTTTCTTTACTGAAGAGCAGCTCTGCCGCAAACCAATGTACCGTCAATTCCGATGGAGAAATCATTTCCATCGGAAACTCCATTGAAAAAATTTCCGCTGAGGGCGATACTCTTTGGTCCTTTCCCGCTTCAGGAACCTCGGTTTCCGCGGATGGGCGTGGAAGCCTTTACCTTTGCGGCAATTTCTCCCAAAAGCGCGAGTTTGATCCCTTCGTCAAGACCAGCAAGGGTTTGAGTGATGCCTTTGTGGCGAAAGTTGGGTCTTTTGTTCCCAACTCCGCGCCATTCGGTTTGCTTGAATCCTCCCTTTCGATAATGGAGAACCTCCCTCCCACTGCTGTTTTCGCCAAGTTGCAGGCTTTGGATAGCGACTGGGGAGACCTTCATCAATTTCGCTTGATCCGAGAAGCGGATTATCCCGACAACCAATATTTTGAAATCAGGGGACGCAACGAACTGTTGCCCAGGGAGGTCCTAAACTATGAAGATCGCTCCGAGTTCGTCGTTTTCGTGGAGATTCACGATGGAAAGGGCGGCTTATGGGAAGGAGAGCTTCCGATCTCGGTAAGCGATGACGACAAGGAAGACGAAGATAATGACGGTCTAATCGAAGAAGAGGAGGAAAAGCTCGGACTTTCCGACTACGTTCCTGACTTTGATGGTGATGGTCATGATGATTTCACGGAAATCAACAAGGGCAGTGACCCCAAGGATGCCAACAGTATTCCAACCGGCGGGAATCGTCCGCCTACCAGTCTTGTTCTGAGTCATTCGGAGATTCCCGAAAATTCGCCAAGCGGTACCGCAATCGGACTCCTAAGCGCATTGGATGCCGACCTGGAAGATAGTCACGAATTCTTTCTCAGCGGAAATCTTATCGGAAACAAGAATTTCGAGATCGTGGAAAACGAGCTTCGTTCCAGGATCTCCTTCGATTTCGAGCTCGAAGCCCAGTACCTAATTGAAATCAGCGTTCGGGATTCGGCTGGCGGAATAAAATCGAAGTTGCTGCAGATAACAGTGGAGGATCTCCCTGAGTTCGAACCGCCTGCAAATCTTTTTCTCCTGACAAATGAAATCGATGAGAATCTGAACCCTGGCGCGATCGTAGGCAAGATCCAGGTAGTCGATCCGAACTTGGATGATTCTCACAGCCTCAAATTAGCACAGGGCGAAGAATCCTTCACCATAAACGAAGAGGGGATGCTTCTCTCTTCGGCGATTTTCGATCACGAACTCAAGAGCCAATATCCGATAGCCATTCGGGCAACTGACCCCGCAGGTCTGAGCATCGAAAAAGAGTTTATTGTTTATGTCAGAGACGTTTATGAAAACCTTCCCGTTGAGGATATCTCCCTAAGCTCGAACGAGGTTTTCGAAAACCAGCCAAAGGGAACGAAGATTGGGGTTCTGACGGCAGTCGATCCAAATCAGGACGACACGCACACTTTTATCCTCGAGAAGGGTAAGGCTGACTTCGAACTTTCCGCAACAGGTCAACTTTCCTCCGTCCGCCCATTTGATTTTGAAAGACAATCAGAATTTTCCATTCGGGTTAGAGTCGTCGACGGGGATGGATATGCATTTCGCAAAGAGTTTAGAATCAAAGTGCTGGACGTTTTTGAGAACCTTCTCCCATCTCCTCCTTCTGTTTCAGCAAATTTGGCCAAGCACGGAGTTGCCGGTCAGCAAACCATTGGCTTCCTGCAATCTCAAGATCCGGAAGATGGGGGATCCCTGCATTACAGCTTCAACTCAGGACTTGGAGACGACGACAACACTCTCTTCAAGATTCAAGATGACCAACTCATTCTGTTGTCTTCCTCCAACTACTTTGTTCGCCGGCAGTATTCAGTTAGGGTACAGGCTAGGGATAAAATGGATGGAGTCAGTTCCGCCGCTCTGCTCATATTTGTGGCGGAGCCCGACGGCGCCGCCTTATTCGGTTCCCTAATAGGCTCATCACCGCCTTGGCCGACTGACTTCAAGGATAGCGACAATGACGGATTTGACGACAGATGGCAGGCGAAGCCTTTCGCTCCCACGCAACAACCGCCCGACTTTCATGCGATACTTACAATCGTATACGGCGGCAAGGAAGTCTATGAAACCACCAGGAAAGTCGTGCGAGGAAACTCCTACCC
>JAYOEB010000186.1:0-4672 GCA_038116775.1 Opitutia bacterium
CGTCCTGCTCGATGAGACCCCAAATGCCCTGCGTGACCGCCTGGTCACGGGAATTAATACCTCGGTGGAAGCTTCCGTGCTGGTTTTGGCGAGTGCGGGAGGAGAGGGGGAGATTCTTCTTCACGGAAAGACCAAGGGTGAGGACATAGCGGTCTATTTTGATACCAGCGGAGCGGATGTGCTGAAAGAGGAACTGATCCACCGGGCGGTGCCTGCCAATGAACAGATGATCCCCGGATACGTGAAGGACAGTGGGTACAACAATTCCTACTTTGCGGTCAATGTGATCCATCAGGGGGAATGGTTTTTAAATGCTGATCCCGGCCAGGGTGGGGGCACGATGCTCAATGCGGAGGATGGGAACTACAGTTCGGAGATTGAGGATGGTGATCCGCTGTCCATCGACGCGAGTGGATGGAGTGCCGGAACCCACCGGGTAGGAATGCGTTTTGCGGATGAATTCGGGGATTGGTCGGGGATCCGCTGGTTTTATGTGGAGGTGGTGGATCCCGGTTCCATCGAGGCGGAACCTGAGGGCAGGCCGGAAGAAGCTGACCTTACCATAAATCCTGGTTTTTCCGCAGGCGATGCCTACCTTGTCGAGGTCAATGGTACGGAGTACCGTTATGTCGTGGGTACGGATGACAACGTCAGTGACGTGCAGGATGGTTTGTATCAATTGCTCATTGCGGGCAACCCCGGGGTAAGTATTGCAAGAATAGGCCCCGACGGACTTCGTTTGACGGGGACGGGCTATCAAATTCTCGGGATAAAACTTAAGTACGAGGGCGGGGCAACCGGATCGACCGATTCCGGGCAATCCGCGCGGGGGATCTTTCCCTTGGGATATGTTTCACCAGTTACCCGATATTTCGGTGGTGCGGAATATTTTGTGGGCAATGATCCGGGTGAAGGAAACGGAATCGCTGTCCAGGCGGAGGATTTGCTCTGGGATGAGGAAACGGAAGGCGTGACTCTGCCCGACCTGGATCCCGCTACATGGAGCGGAGGGGACAAGCGTATCGGGTTTCGATTTGTGGACGATCTTGGCAGGTGGGGGCCCGTTTGGTGGCATGATATATCCGTTTTTGATCCCACTTCCGTAGATGCGGATCCAGCTTATCTTGCCCAGACCGATACCATCTCCCTTCAAACTGGCTTTCAACCGGGCGACTGGTTCCGGGTGACCATTGACGGCGTCGACTATGACTACAACGCCACCAGTTCCGACCTGAATGCCACGCGTGACGGACTGCTCGGTGCCCTCAGCGGAAACCCCAAAGCAGATGCGGCAGCCTTGCCCGGAGGCATCATCCGTTTGACCGGTAAAATACCGGGGGATTCCTATCTTGTGGGAATCGACGGCAATGCTTCCGGCTTCACTGCATTGAGTTCTTCCTCGGCAAGACCCGTCTTTCCCCTTGCCTCACCCAGTCCGGTCTTTCGTACGATTGGCGGAGCGGAATATTTCGTCAACGACCCGAACGCAACGGAAATCCTCAACCCCGAGGACTTGGCCTTCGACGAGGAACACGAGGGAATTCTCCCGATCGAGATCAATGCGACTCTGCTCACCGGAGGAAACCATCGAATCGGGTTACGCTTCAAGGATGACCTGGGCAGATGGAGTCCATACAACTTTTTGGACCTAATCGTTTTTGATGCATCGACCGTAGAGGCAGACTCGGAAGAGCGCGATCAGGTTACGGAATTAGTCATAGGCCAGGATTTTGTCTTCGGAGACGAACTGAATTGCACGCTCAACGGCATTTTCATCTCGCTCACCTACCAATCGAGCGAAAGCTTCGATGACTTCTGTCAGCGCTTATGCGATGAAGTCAATGCCCGCTGTTCGGGTTTTTGCACCGCAATTTACCTAGGAAATGGGAGATGTCAGTTTACCTGTTCTGGAGGACCTTCTGTCATAACTTGCGTAGGTTCCGGCACCATAATGCTTAACCAAACCGTTCCCTATCGCCCTCTTTTTCCTTCATCCGAGCAAATGCCCGCGACCCGTTATTTGACGGGTGGAGAATACTTTCTGAACGACTCAAATAATCCGCATTCATTCGAGCCGGAGGATTTGCGTTTCGACCAGGAGCATGAGGGAATCTCGCCGCTTTCAATTGATGGCAGCGCCCTAAGCGCCGGCGTTCATCGGATCGGGCTCCGCTTTCAGGATGATTTGGGCCAATGGAGTCCCTTTCGCTACGTTGATCTCACGGTTTTCGATCCAAGTTCCGTGCAACCCGACCCTCCTTCCAGTTTTCAAACCGACTTCATTAGCTTGAAATCGGGCTTTCAGCCCGGCGACTGGTTTAGGGTGACGATCGACGGGGTTCATTACGACTACAACGCTACCAGTCCCGATCTCAATACCACCCGCGACGGACTCATTGGTATTCTGAGTGGAAACCCCAAAGCCGACGTAATCGCCCTAACGGGAGGAGGAATCCGTTTGACGGGAAAGACGCCTGGCGACTCCTACTTGGTTGGACTGGAGAGCAACTCCACCACTCAACCCGAACTCACTGGGGAATCCGGCAGGGGCGTCTTTCCGGATGGCGCGTCAACTCCCGTCGTGAGAAAACTGAGTCAGGCAGAGTACTTTGTCGGCAGTGATCCGGGAGAGGGCGCTGGAATTTCTCTTGCAGCGGAAGACTTCACCTATGACGAGGAAACCGAAGGGGCGACCGCAATATCTCTCAACCCTTCCGCATGGACCCCCGGCATAACTCGAATCGGCGCTCGCTTCAGGAATGATGACGGGAATTGGGGGTCCGTGAACTATACTGAAGTAACTGTTTTCGATCCATCCACAGTCGCTCCGGACGATGCAGCCAGAGCCCAGCAAGATCTTCTTGCCTGGACCAACAGTCCAAGCCCGGGAGAATCCTATCACCTTGATCTCAACGGTACCCGCATCGAATATCTCGTCCAACCGGATGACAACCATACGACCGTCAGGGACTGGTTCTGGCAGTACCTGCAAGCGGATTTCACTTTGTCCGAGAAATACTCTTTCTCAAGGGATGGTGACCGAAGCTTGATCGTAGAGGGAAAAACTGCGGGCCAATCCTACTGGGTACATTTGGACGGAAATGGTTCGGCGGGCACATCCCATCTAAGGAGACAGGATTCAAGAGGCGTTTTCACGGAAAGTTCAGTTTCGCTCGCGCCGGTTCGATTGGCGGGCGCGGAATATTTCATCAATCAGGACCCTGGCGTCGGCTTGGCGATTCCTATGACGGAGGAGGCGCTGCCATGGAGAGAGACGACCGTTGCCGAAGCGGCCGTTTCCACTCTCGGCTTAGGCTTGGGGGAGCATAGGATCGGGGTACGCTTTCGGGATAGTTTCGGCAAGTGGAGTCCTGTTAGGTGGATTCATTTCGGCCTGGACTCCCTGGAGGAAGGATTGGCCGGTCATTGGAAACTCGACGACAATGATTCGGTAGCCTTGGATTCAAGTGGTTTGGCCAGGCACGGCACTCTTTCAGCTATGGAAGCAAAGCCTTGGGAGCTGGGAAAACTTGGACTCGCCCTTCGCTTTGAACTCTCTGCCGGCCGGGTGGACTTAAGTGAACATGCAGTCGATTTTCGCGAGCTTAATCAAAGCATTTCCCTGTCAATGTGGATAAAGTGGGAAGATCAGAACAATGAGAGTACTTTGTTCGAACTTTCCGACGCCAATGGAGACGCCCACTACCTGATGTCGACGCTAGCGGGCAAAGTCATGGTGAAAGACAACCTGGGAAATGCCTTGGAAGGAGTGATTTCGCAAACGAATGAAAACTGGCGTTTCGTCGCCTTCACCTCCACCGCTTCATCCTCAACTTTGTATGTCGACGGAGAAAAAGTGGCAAACGGGGTCGCCATGCCCATCCATTTTTCCAACCAACTCACCTCGCTTTCCATCGGAGCCTCGCCGAATGGAACAAACCCGTTCGCGGGTTCAATCGACGATGTCAGGCTGTACGGGAGAGAGCTCAATCCAAATGAGATCAAACTGCTCTTTGAATTGGCGAACCGCGACGCTGACAGTGATGGTTTGACGGATGGAATTGAGTCTTTTGTGGGCGGAAACCCCGGTCTTGACGATACAGACGGCGACGGACTTACGGATGGCGAGGAATTCTTTACCCACCGCACTCGATTGGACAGCAATGATTCGGACGGAGACGGCTTATCGGATCTTTCTGAAATTCAAGGGTATGTCCATCAACAAAGTGGCAAAACCTTCGTCAGCAATCCTTTGGCGGTCGACACCGATGGCGACGGCTACTCCGACTATGCCGAAGTCGAGGCTGGAAGAGACCCCGACAACGCCGAGGAGTTTCCCAACGAAGCCCCGACTGGTATAGTTTTCGACGCAGTCGATTTGTTTGAAAACCAACCAGCGGGTTCTCCGGCAGGAAAGTTTTCGGCTATCGATCCCAACAGAGGTGACGTGGTCTTGCTTAGTATTGCCTCAATCAACGGTTCGCCTTACCTGGAGAGCGTCAGCCCCTTTAGGCTCGAAAGCAACTCAACGGGTCGACTGGTTGCCACGCGAAGCCTGGATCACGAAGTCGACGGCAACATATCGATAAGAATCCTAGCCACGGACTCATTCGGAAAGTCTTTGTCGAAAGACTTCGTGATTCAGGCGCTCGATGACGCTCACGACTTGGAT
>JAYOEB010000187.1:0-4663 GCA_038116775.1 Opitutia bacterium
CAACTCGGTCTCTTTGGCCGAGTTAGGCGCAATTCATGCAAGTTCCCACCTCAGGAAACACCTCCAGACGTTCGTCGCCGATAAAGGATCCGCAAAGCAAACATTGACCGTATTGGTTTTGCTCCAACCTAGAAATCGCGCCCAGTACCTCCGCCTTTCTTCTTTTTTGCCTCCTTCTTACTTCCAGAACCAATTGCTGATCTTGCATAGCTTCCATCCTTGATAATCTTCCCAACCCCTTGTCCGGGGCAACCGCCTCCGCGGCTTCCTCGCTCCGATCCAAGAACTCGTCGATTTCTTCCAAAAGCTCTTGAAGTCTTCGTCTTGATCTTTCTTTGTCCAGACTAGTCATGATGGGGCTGTTCAAGGGAAATGGAGCCTCAAGAACCAAATTTCGTCAACTTCCGAAATGCATGCCTCCAAAATTTGATTTACGCTTTTTTTGCTGAAAGTCTTGATAAAATCTTATTTTCAGGACATTAAGGAAGTATGAAATTCACTCTATCTACATTGCTTTTCTTCTTTTCTCTCAACTATCTTTCCGCCGCCGAGGAATGCGCCATTATGCTGGGCGATGAAATCGACCCTGAGGAATTTTCCGAAGTTCTCGGCAAGAAGGTTTATTTTTGTTGCGGCACTTGCGTAAAGGCTTTCGACAAGGCGACGGCGTATTACCTCAAGGCAGTCCCTGAGTTGGCAAAACTCTTCACGGCGGAAGAGCAAAAGCAACTCGGAGTCGATAAGGTTGAATTGCTCGATCAGAGATATTGCCCGATTTATCCGGAACGAATCGTCAATCCGGAATCCAATTTCGTCGAATACAAAGGCAAGAAAATCTACTTCTGGTCTTCCAGCGCCGAAAGAAAGTGGAAAAGAGACCCTGACAAGTACTTTCAGGAAGCCATGGAAAGAGGGCATCTTCCACAGTATAAGTAGTCGACTCACTTTACTTCCACCTAAAGACCACTCCCACGTGGTCTTTTTTTTTTGGCTTAAATCCCCTAATCCAGACCTTTCGGTACAATCACGAATAGCGAACCTTCGGAGCAGCTCACCTCGACTTGGTCCGAAGCGCAGAGATTGCTCTGACTGAAGCCGGAATGAGGGGAAAGCTCTTCGCATTGAAGATTCCACCTCAATCCCGAGGAAGTGACTTGGGGGCAAACTTCAAGGGCAAAAAGACTGATCGTGGCTCCGCAGCGTCCCGATAACCGCAAAGGAGTCCGCGGAGTGACCCGTTGGATCCATTCATGGTCGTCGTCAAAAATGACCGAACAAGCAACGTCGACTTTCATGGAAGTGATCAAGTTTGACAAAAAATGATCGGATCTCTTGCCCAAACCGCCAAGAATGATGAGCTTGTCGAGCTTGCCAATGGATTTGATCCAATCAATCGCCTTTTGAAAGTCGGTGGTATTCTGATCATCGGAAAATTCGACCTTGAGTCGTGGATATTCGCTGGTAATGCGATCGAATTCAGGACACGAATCAAAATCTCCAATAAGAGCATCCGGAATCAAATCCGCATGTCTCATGGCATACCACCCCCCGTCCACCGCTACGACAAAATCAGCATCACGAACTCGCCATTGAAGCAAATCCTCGGATGGAGGAGAACCATTCAATACCAAAAGCGTAGTGCTCACGGGGGGGACAATCTCAACTGAAAAAAGAACGCTGCTTTTCCGAGATTTCCATTCCCAGCTTTTCCATGACTAAAAGCATGTCTTCCCATACTTTTCGCTTACTGGAGCGACTGGGATTGTGAAGTAGGTAGGAGGGGTGATAGGTGACCATCATGGGCGTGCCGAGAGCCTCGGTCCATTTTCCTCGGCAATCGGAGAGCCTTCTCTTGGGATCGTGCCCCAAAAGACCATCGGTGGCGGTTTTCCCCAAAGCCACCAGAACTCTTGGCCGGACGATTTCCACCTGAGCCTTGAGATACGGCAGACAAAAGGAGGTTTCCGCAAGGGATGGCGGGCGATTCCCAAAGGATTGGTTATGACGGGGCCGCCAGTTTAGGATGTTGCCGAGATATACGGATTCCCGGGAAAGGCCCATGGCTTCGATGATGCGTTGGAGCAAGTCCCCGGCGGGACCTACAAAAGGTTCTCCCATGATCTCTTCATCCGCTCCAGGCGCTTCCCCGCAGAAAAAAATCTGGGCGTCGAGATTTCCGGAACCAAAAACCACTTTTCCCTGCGGATTGAGCTCGCGGTTGCAAATCTCACAGGAAAGTACCTTCTCCCGAAGCCATTGCCACTGGTTCGATTTGTCTCCTTGCGGAAGTTCTATTGGGGCGGAAACCGGAAAATCATTAACTTTCCCAACTTTCTCGAAGGCGACGATTTGCGAAGCTTCCTCCACTTCCTCAACGAGATGCGGGAGCTTTTCCTCCACTCCGGAGAGGACTTCCCTGGAGGAATCATGGGAAGAGAATTCGCTTTTGCCTCTTTCCGGAGAATTTTCAGACAACACTCCACTCAATGCTTCAAGGGTTTGATTCTCCAGATAGACAGCCCGATGGCCTTCGGTCCTGCGACGTCTGAGTTCCTCGAGAACGGCCAAGGTAGCTTGCCTAGGATTCATGAGCTCAAAGAAGGGACAAGCAATTTTTCGACGTACTTGGCGAGCAGGTCGAATTCCAAGTTTAACGAATCCCCACTTTTGCATTCCCTCAGGTTCGTTCTTTCAATGGTGTGGGGGATCAACCAAACCGCAAACGAGTCCCCCAGGACGTCGCAAACGGTCAGGGAACAGCCGTTGACTGCAATCGATCCCTTGTCCACCAGGTATCTCGACAGGGAGGAAGGGACATCTACCTGCAGGTAAAGATTTTTCCCCTGTTCTTCAAAAACGCGGATTTTACCGCAGGCATCGATGTGACCGGAGACAAAGTGTCCTCCCAAGCGGCCATTGGCGGGAAGTGCTCTTTCGAGATTGACCGCGCTACCGGGCAAGTGCTTTCCGAGGTTGGTCTTTTCCAAGGTTTCTTCGAGAAGTTCGAAAGTCATTTTTCGATCCGCATCGACGCAAAGGGTAAGGCAGCAACCGTTCACGGCAATGCTCTCGCCGGCGGACAAGCCATCCCCTTTTTCGAAAGGATTGGAAACGACGAGCTCCCACGAGTTTGCTTTTTCCTCAAGTGACTCGATTCGCCCAACTTGCTCTACGATACCAGTGAACATGATGATTAGTCTCGCTTAGAGAAAGTTTTTATTGTTGGAAAGATAATTTGTAACATCAGCAACGCAGCATACCTTGAACAAAATATGATGACAAATCCCATCTTGGCTAGATTTTTGACGTTGTTGTGTTGGCTTGGCGTCGTCCAGTCCGGACTAGGCAAAAAAAGCCCGGGGTCTCTCCTGATCGACCGGATTCCTCCCGAATCCTTCCTGGTCGTTTCTTTGAATTCCAAGCGCATTCTGCAAAAATCCGATCTGCTGCAGAGCAAAGTCTGGGATCCCATCCTTGATGACCTTGGCTCCCGGCGGCCCTTGCTCAAGGAGTTGGTCGAAGACTTGGAGGCTTGCGGGCTGAACCTCGGCGTCCCACTTCATTTTTTCGCCAGGCTGGAAGGAAATTCCCACCCGACCCCGGTGGGAGGATTACTGCTTGAGATCGATGATTCGAAAAAAGCTGATTCCCTGCTGGCTTCCATTTCCGCAACTCTCGGTCTGCATGGAAAAGGAACTGGTGGTACCCGCTATGGAAAGCAAGATACTCCTCTGGAAATCGGGCGGAGGGGCAAAATTGCCTACTTGATTGGCATGATCCCAAACCCAAGAAATCCTCCCACCGCCAATTTCGAATTGCAAATCGATCAACTCGTTGAGGAATTTTTTCGAGATTCCGATTCCAAGACGTCCCCGGATTCCTTGAGGAAACACCTAGCCCATTCTCCCGATGCTTCGCTTTACCTTGAGGGAACCGGCCTTTCCCGGCTCTTGGAGGATTTCTTCGTTCAAGACCCGATCAAAGGCTTTCTTCCCGCCTTCGATCCATTGACCCATCGTTCTCTTGGACTTCTGCTACACTCCGGAAAAGGAAAACTCAACTTCACCCTTCTCGACTATTCCGCCAAGACCAATCCAATCCGTCCTTCGGATAGAGTAATTTCGAAGGATTCCGCCCAGGATCTTTTTTCTTTTCTTCCCGACGATGCCCCCCTCTTGGGAAAAATGAGCTTTCCGAGCGACTCCTTCAAAAGTTCGGTTCTGAAAGCCGTGGATTCGACGATGAATCTATTGAGCGGTGGAAATTTTGACGCCAACAAATCCCTGCCTGGCTTTGATGCCTCGATTCCGGACTTGCTGGATGCCGTGAGCGGCAACTTCGTCTTTGCAGGCGGCGATTTCAGAATCAAGTCTCCCGAACCCCCACCCAACCCCGCTGGCTTCAGTCGTTTCAGCAGTTCGTTTCTCATCGGGGCCGAGAAAAAGGATGATTTCGCTCTCCAGCAGCTTCTGTCGGGAATCAACTCCTCCCGCATTCTCCTTTCACTAATGCAATCCAACGGGGTCCGCCTCCTTGAGACCGAGGATACGCTTTGGATAACCTCGGAAGACTACCGCAGGGAGATTGAAGCCCGCCGACTTCTTCACCCGCTATCCGATGTCCGCAAAGAAAAATTGAACCGCTCGGCCTTTTCATTGGATTT
>JAYOEB010000188.1:0-4627 GCA_038116775.1 Opitutia bacterium
ACCCTCGGTTTAGAAGACCGATGCTCTATCCAGCTGAGCTACTCCCGCAAACATGCTCTGCCATTATCGACTTATGGATTTTTTTGGCAATCTTCAATTCGAGTCATCGTCATGCTAAGCAAAAGATCGGGAAATACGGCGAATGAAGGGGAGTGAACCACGATTTTTTGAGTTCAAAGCCCATGACTCCTCTCTCATGCGAAAAAGCGAAATATGAATTTTCGTCTGGTCGGAGAATGGGCTTTCCCCTTCCCTCCCCCCGCAAGGAAACCACCCGGCAATCGCAAGTTGGACGACAGTGATGAAAGAATCGGAAGAACCCCCAAAACAGATCGTGCAGGAACAAGATGCCTTTCACTGGGTCAGAATGATGTAATTTACGACTTTTGAAGATAGGGCTTTCCTTTGACCTGAAGCATCCCGCACTCTGGCTAATCGGATAGACTATGCAAAAAATCTTCAGATGGAAACTGAAGTTTTTTGGCGGCGACGAGATACTTTTTCTTGGCTTTCGCAAAAACCGCGTTTGAATGAGGTTCTTTTTAGAACCCGCACACGTTTCCTATGAACTCCAAAATCAAACTCATCTTCCCTGCCTTACTCTTCTCTGTTGTCGGAGTCCACCTCTTCGGGCATTGCCAAGTCCCATGTGGTGTCTACACCGATCAACTTCGCTTTGATCAGATGCTCGAGGATCAAACCACCATTGCCAAGGCGTGCAAACTGATTAACGAATTAAGCGGACTGGAGGATGCCCAATCGAAAAATCAACTGACGAGATGGGTTTCCACCAAAGAGGACCATGCTTCGAAAATTCAGAAGATCATATGTGATTATTTTTTGATTCAGAGGATCAAATCGAGCGCATCGAATTACGACAAACTTCTGATTGCAGCCCACGAGGTACTGGTGGCTGCGATGAAATGCAAGCAGACGGTCGATGGAGACGCCGCCAAAGTCCTCCATGATGCCATCCTTAGGCTACACCAAGAGTACGCAGGAAAAAAGTAGATCGCTTACGCAAATCTTTGTTCTGCCGGATCTTTACTTGTAATCTCCGTACAGGGGACCCAGTTTTTCGCAGGCTCTAAAATCGGCTCCTTCCAAGTCGGAGGTGCCGAAGGCAGTCCATGTGGTGGGTCGAAATATTTGGTCCTCGGATAGGTTGTGCATGTAGACGGGAATACGCAGGCTGGCGGTCAAGGTAATGAAATCAGCCCCAACGTGACCGGGAGTCATCACGCAATGGTTGGAGCCCCATGCCTCCATCACTCCATAGACGCTTCGAAAAGCCCCCTTGCCGGTCAATCTCGGAACAAACCAGGTGGTCGGCCAAGTCGGATTGGTCCGTTGGTCGAGAACTTCGTGAATTTCGTCCTCCAATTCGACCGTCCAACCCTCGGCCAGTTGCAAGGCGGGTCCGAGTCCCTTGATTATGTTCAAGCGCGACATGGTTACGGGCATGCCTCCGGCAGTCTTGTAACGAGTAGACCATCCTCCCCCTGGAAAATATTCGGTAATGGATGGGTGCCAGGTAGTGGCTCGGTTGCAAGCCGTGACCTCCTCGTCCGAAATTTCCCAATAAGGTTTCATCGTCGGATTGCCTTCCCCGTCGGTTTGAGCGCCCGTTCCATCCAAGGCTGCGGGGCCGGAATTGATAAGGTGAAGGACGCCGTCCTCGGCTCGACCCTGCAGTTTTTTTCCGCTTACCCGCTCGACTGCCCGCGGGCTCCAATAGGTACGTAAGTCGGCGAATATTTGAGCCGTATGCGTAAGCAATTGACCAAACAACATGCATACCCCGTTCAAGGCATCGTTTTCCGTTGCCAAAAGATAAGGAGCCCGCTTGCCGTTCCAATCCCAACTGGAATTAAGGACCGCTTCCATGAAGTCTCCGTTCGGCATGTGATCGGTCCATTGCCTCTGCCCTTGAAACCCTGCCGCAATGGCATGACGTCCCTGAGCTTCTTCGCCCCATCCTTTCTCCGCCAGCACTGGATTTCCCACCATCAAGTCTCGGGCAATCAGGCACATTTTAATCGAAATTTCCCATTCTTCGTCCAACTGCTCTCGCGATCGCCGTTTTTCTGGTTCGTTGTAATCATCGCCCTCGATGAAGTTGGATTGTAGGTATTCCTTGGCCCGAAGGAATTCCTCTTGATCAAAAATACCGGCTTCGATCCTGCGGATAAATTCGGACATGTCCGAAAATTCAACCCGCATACCCAGGAAAGCCTCGAAAAAAGCAGGATCGATCGTCGACCCGACAATTCCCATGGAAGTTCCACCCATTGAAAGATAGGATTTTCCTCGCATGATCGCGACCGCCAACCCAGTGCGCGCAAATCTTATGATTTTTTCGCTGACGTCTTCGGGAATCGAATCATCGGACGAATCCCGAACGTCCCGACCATAAATTTTGAAAGCGGGAATTCCCTTTTGGGCATGGGCCGCGGTAACCGCCGCAAGGTAGACCGCTCCCGGTCTTTCAGTCCCGTTAAAACCCCATATGGCCTTGGGAATGAGCGGATCCATATCCATTGTTTCGGAACCGTAGCACCAGCAGGGCGTCACGGTCAGCGAAAGACCCACTCCCTGCCGCGCAAATTTTTCCGCGGTAGCGGCGGCTTCCGCCACTCCCCCGATGCAGCTATCTGCAATCACGCATTGCACCGCTTCTCCATTGGGGTACTTCAACGAGTTGCGGATCAACTGAGCGACGGCTTTGGCCTGTTTCATGGTTTGCTCTTCGAGAGACTCGCGTACGCCTCCAAGGCGTCCGTCGATGGTGGGACGAATCCCGACTTTTGGGAGGTTTTTCCAGATGGTTGGCGATTTCATTTCGGTTTCCGTCTTATGTTGAAAGGGCTGAGCTTTGGTTGATTTCGAGCATTTTTCCATACGCTTGCTCCCATTGCTCGTGGCTTTGAGGTTGATATCTTTGGGGTTCGAAAGAATTCCTGACCAGCTCGCGCCCTTCCGCGAGTGACGACAGTTCTCCCTGAGCCTTCATTTGTACCAGAATGTTTCCAACCGAAGTGGCTTCGATGGGGCCGGCAACGATTTCGCAGCCCGTGGCATCGGCAGTCATTTGATTGAGAAGCTCGTTCTGCGTGCCTCCACCTACGATATGCAGAGTCTGAAGAGATTTTCCCGTTTGGGATCTTAGGTTTTCCAAAACTTGACGATATTTGAGGGCCAGTCCTTCCAAGGCAATTCGGACCGTTTCGTTTTTGGTAGTTGGGGAGACCTGACCGGAATTCTTGCAGTTGTCGACGATCTTGCCAGGCATCTCTCCAATGGAGGAAAAAACCGGGTCGTCGACGTCGATGACGGCGGCGAAAGGTTTCGCTTCCCGGGCCATATGAGTGAGTTGATCGTAATCAAAGCTCTCCCCCACGGACTGCCAGTGACGACGGCACTCCTGAACGATCCACAAACCGCTGATATTCTTGAGATACCGAATACTTCCATCGACGCCGAACTCATTGGTAAAGCCTAGTCCTTGGCTTTGCGGATCACAAAGAGGTTGCTCGTTTTCAACTCCCATCAGGCTCCAAGTTCCGGAACTCAGGTAAGCGAAATCCCGATCGCCTGATGCGGGAACACCGGCCACGGCAGAGGCGGTATCATGGGATCCCACGGCATAGACAGGCAAATGGGCGCATTGGGTTTTTCTTCCCGCAGTTCCAGTAATCGACCCGACCAAATGACCGGGTTCCCAAAGTTGACCGAGGAAATCTGTGGGTATTTCCAAGCGGCGCAACAATTCGAAATCCCAATTCCTGGTCTCCTGATTAAGCATCTGACTGGTGCTCGCCATGGTAATTTCGTTTCCCCTTTCCCCCGTAAGCCAGAAATTGATCAAGTCCGGAGTAAAAAGAAGTTGCCTCGATTTGGCCAAACACGCCTGCCCCGCCTCCTTTTCCGCCATCAATTGAAACAAGGTGTTGATGAAAAGAGGCTGGATGCCTGTGCGAGAATAGCATTCATCGCTACCGACCAGAGAATCGACCAAATCAAGCATCGGACGCGTACGTTCATCCCGGTAGTGATAAGGCAAGCCAAGCAAATGTCCCTCGGCGTCCAAATGTCCGTAATCCAAGCCCCAACTATCTACGCCAACCGACTGGAGACGGGATCCGTACTCGACTCGCGACTTGTTCAGACCCGTTAGAACTTCCGCGAACAAGCCGACCACGTTCCAATGTATGGATCCGTTCAGATCGATCGGACCATTGGAAAAGGAATGAACGACCCGCAAACTCAAGGATCGTCCATCAAACTCACCGGCAAGAACACGGCCGCTCTCCGCTCCCAAATCAACCGCAAGATAAGTTTTTACAGCATTCATGAATACGACCTATTTAAAAGCAGAAATCTTCCCTCAATCGAACCAAAAAATTTCCTCGGATCTTCTAAATCCATTGCGAAGTATCGATAACTGATCTAAAATCAACGCTTGAAAGGATATTTTTTGAGCAAAACGAAATCTATGCTACGCTTCCATTTACATAAGACACCATGATCTTCGACCCATTCTATCTACTCGTCATCGGCATTGGCATGGCCCTTAGTCTCTACGCCTCCAGCGTAACCAAAGGGAGATTCCGGAAATACAGCCAGT
>JAYOEB010000189.1:0-4598 GCA_038116775.1 Opitutia bacterium
GTTCCGAGTTGAGGGCGGACGTGCGAGGCCGTCTTGTGCCTATTGAACTAGGTAAGCCGGTCCTGCGGGAGATAAAATCAAAAGAAAAGGCTTAGGCGCTGTTTTCCTTAAAGCCTTTGATGACCAGATCGATTCCTCCGAAATTATCGAAATTCAGTTTTTCAACCATCACTATCTCCAGCTTCCTTCTTAATTCCTCTCGGGTTTCCTTGATGTTGCAGTCGGTTTTAATGACCAACCTCACGTGCAACCTAATTGAGTTGCCATTTTTTTTAATGGATGTGTTCGGAAAGAAGATGCCATTCATCTCCTCACAAGTTCTTTTGACTAGTTCCTGAAGTGCATGAGGCGTAATTTGAACCTTGCCATCCTTGTCGGAAAAAACGGAAACCAAGTCCCTTCTTACCTTACGTAGGGACCAGAAGGTTAGAACCAGAAACAAAAAAAGAATCAAAAGATAAAAATACAGGGGACTCCTCAGAGCCTCTTGGAGGTTCCAATCGAGCAAATATTCTAAATCGTTGAAATTCACCTAGACCGCCGAGCGGAGAAAAGAATCAAGTGGTTTTTTCGTTCCATTGCTCGTCGTCGGATTCCCTGTCGGATGAGTCCATCTTGATGTCGTCGATGACCACGTCGATGGTCTTGGCATGATTGCCGGTCATTGCGAGAATTTGATCACGAATCGCTTCTTGTATGGAAACTCCGACTTTTGCGAGATCGACTCCAAATTGAAGAACCACTCGCACTTCGATGTCATATCCTCCTTTCGATGATTCGGCCACTTTGACACCTCGTTCCGATTCTTTTTTGGAAAAAAAATCGGTAAGCCCCTCCACGACGCCGCCACCTCCTACAGTCACCACTCCTGAAACCGATTGCGTTGCCAAGCGCACGATGCCCGCCACCACGCTGTGGTTTATTCTTATACAGCCTAGTTCGCTGGATTCTTCGGAGATAGTTGGAATGGAGTCCTCAATGGGCTCAGCTTTTTTTTTGCTACTCATTTGCTTTTGTTTTCCTCTTCAGGTGTTTGAAATAATTCCTTGGGGGCGCGGGCTAGAAAATCCTCGACGTACGCAGTGGTCGCGTCACCTTGACGGAAGGCTGGATCGAGGATTACTGCCTTTACGAATTCGACGTTGGTGTCAATTCCACGAATAAGATACTCGCTGAGAGCTCTGTACATTCTGTCCAAGGCAATTTTTCGAGTTCTCCCATAGGTAATCAGCTTGCAAATCATGCTGTCGTAATGAGGGGAGACCGTGTATCCACCGTAGACGTGAGAATCAACTCTTACGCCGTGTCCGCCCGGCGCGTAGTAAAGACCAATGGTGCCTGGAGAAGGTATGAAGCCCTTGGAAGGGTTTTCGGCGCAAATTCTACACTCAATGGCGTGCTTGCTTAAGACGACGTCCTTTTGCGATATGGAGAGCCGATTGCCAGAAGCAATTTGTATTTGTTCCTTGATTAGGTCGATTCCGGTGGCTTCCTCCGTAACGGCGTGCTCCACTTGGATTCGAGTGTTCATCTCGATGAAATAAAAGTTTCCTTTTGCATCGACTAAAAACTCAATGGTGCCGGCATTGACGTAATCTGCTGACTCGGCTGCCTTGATGGCGGCTTTTCCCATCCGATTACGCAGGCTTTTGTCTAAAAACGGGGATGGAGACTCTTCGATTACTTTCTGATGCCTTCTTTGCACGGAACAATCGCGCTCTCCCAGATGAATCGTATTGCCATGATGATCAGCGAGAATTTGAAATTCAATGTGTCTGGGGTTTTCAAGGTATTTTTCTATGTAGAGGGAACCATCTCCGAAAGCCTTTTCTGCTTCGAGTTTAGCAGATTGGAATTCTCGGGCAAAGGTAACTGCGTTGTGAGCGATCCTCATTCCTCTTCCTCCCCCTCCCGCAACCGCTTTGATAATCACGGGAAAGCCAATCTGCTGAGCCGTTTTGGTCGCAACTTTTTCATCAGCCACCGGGCCATCGCTGCCCGGGATGATCGGAACGCCGGCTTTGGCGACTGTTTCCCTCGCTCTCGCTTTGTGTCCCATCTTTCGGATCGTATCGGAACGGGGACCGATGAAGGTGATGTCGCAGGATTCGCATTGTTCGGCAAAATCGGCATTTTCGGAGAGAAATCCATAACCTGGGTGTATGGCGTCGACGTCGGCAAGCTCGGCGGCGCTTAGAATACGATCCGCCCGCAGATAACTCTCAGTGCTTGGAGCGGGTCCTATGCATATGGCTTCATCGGCCAGTTGCACGTGGAGGGATTGCTCATCAGCTTCGGAGTAAACGGCTAAGGTTTGAATTCCCAGTTCCCTGCAGGCTCGGGCAATTCTTAGGGCAATCTCACCTCTATTCGCTATAAGAATTTTGCGAATCATGTTGGTAGTTGCAATTACTTGATTCTAAAGAGGGCTTGTCCGTATTCGACGCTGTCGCCGTCGTCGACTAAAATTTCCGTCACTTCACCGGCGACGTCCGACTGAATCTCATTCATTACCTTCATGGCTTCGATGATGCAAAGAACGTCTCCTTTTTTGATTTGATCTCCAACGTTTACGAAAGCCGCGTCATCGGGAGAAGGTTTGCGGTAAAAAGTTCCTACCATCGGGGAATCAAAGCTGTTTTCGACGGATGCCGTTTCCTTGACTGGAGTGGGAGCATCGGCGGTGGAGGGAGAGGTTTGTGAGACAACGGGCGCAGGATGGGCGTAGGCGACGGGAGCGCCGGAACCGGGTCTGCCCAATCGAAGCTTCAAATCTTGTGTCTCGATTTCCAAATCAGTGAGATCTGATTTCTGCATAAGGGAAATGATCCCTTTTAATTCACTTAAGTCCAAAGCAATTTTCCTCCGTGTTTTGAAATTTTCTAAGGTTGAAAGTCAGTAATACTCAATTTGGGAAATTTAGAAAAGAAGAAAAGATAGTTCGATATGTTGCTGAGTCCGAAGCGCCGGTAATTTCAAATTGCCTTATTTTGGAAAGAGGATCGGCAAAATTCTCGAATTTTTCTTGAAGGTTTTTTATGCCGGGCAGGGGAATCTTGTCGGCGAGGCTTCCGGTAAGATACATTTTTCCGACCAAGTCTCTTTCTCCAGTGGCAATATTTATTGAGCCCTTCAAGACAACCTTGGGGAAAGTCCCTGATAATTCCATTGGAGAAACTTCCACAATATCGTGGTTTAGATCAAACACCGCGTTTAATTCGTTAAAAGACAAACCAATGGGATCTTTGAATTGTACGGGAAAGATTTTAAGTTTTGCGATCTCATCGGATAAAGGTCCCAGAAGATTGAACTGCTTTAAGTTTTTTTGAGACATTTTTAAATTACCAGATCCCTTGAACCTTAGGTGATTCGTGGTGGGGCCCCTGGCTTGCAAGCTCAAGTTCAGTCTATTGTCATCGGTGGATTCGTTGCCATCCGAGTCTTCGATTTCCAAATCTCTGGGTAAAACCGGATTTAGTAATTTTAAAAGTTCCTCGGTTTTGGAGTCTTCGATTCTTAAGTTAAAACCGAGGACTTCTGGAACTTCGGAATGATTTAAATCGAAGCTAAGTGTGGAAATCCCCCCCGCCAACTTAATTTGATCAAAATGGCCCTTGGTGAATTGTCTTTCGTACGAAATTTCACCTCTGAGAGATTCGACGCCAAAATTCATGAAAGACAAGTTCTTGGAGGATATGATGGTTAGGTCCATTGCACTTTGATCCCTTTCCTCCGATGTATGAGCGATTTTACCGATGGCGCGGCACTCAATGGCAGTGGCGTTTAATTCGCTGAGTTTCGATTGGATGCTTTCCCCCAGAACTTTTCTGCCATCATCAAAAGGGTAATCACCTTCAAGCTCGAATTCCAAAAGGAACGGGGATGCCCTTGATTTTCTTGGAAAAACCAATGTCCCCGAAAGCGTTCCCTCGTCGTGAATCAATTCTTCGCAGGTGACTGAGGTTTCATTCTCATCGACTCGAACTGAAATTTTCGAAGAACGAATTGGCAACTCTCGAAAAGAAAAGTCTTGAGTCTCCACGCTGCCGACGGTCTTCGATTCCTTCGAGCTTTGCCCCCAAATTCCTTCTATGAGGAAGGATCCTAGCGGGATGTTGTGAGTGAAGTTGAAGTCCGTCCAGATGTCCTTCCACCACCCTGGCATCCAATTATTGAGATCAGGAGGGTGGCAGAGACCGTTCACTTCGAATCGATATCTGGGTGGATTCCAGGATTGTGAAAAGGAACCTTCGACGTCGGAAGATCCGAATCTACCCTTGGCGTTATTCACATGAATTCGAAAATCTTCTTCGGCATTGAGGGAACCATCTATCCGATACCCACCCTTAGGAGAGTCCAACGCAGCGAATTGATCGCCTAAGATAGAAAAGGAAACGACGTTCGAAATGGCCTTCTCTTTGTTATCGGTACTGTATTTTAGATTGAGATAATTTCCGCCTATGAGGGGAATACTGTTTTCCCCCCTTTGCCAGCTGAGGTTGCAGGATTGTGGTATGAAGGTAGTATTTCCATTCAAAGATAAATTGTCGTCGTTCTTCTCCAGTGATGCGGAACTTGCGCAAAAAGCTGATTCGTTG
>JAYOEB010000190.1:0-4592 GCA_038116775.1 Opitutia bacterium
GTCTCACGTAGTTTCTGATGTTGGCCACCTCTTTGTCCAAGAAAATGCCCTTTGGATGCGCGATGACGATAAACTTGGCATTTGCGGGGATGCTATCAACCAAACTTAGATCAATCGTGGTTACCTGAAGGTTGCTTTCCTCAACCAACCGTCGAAACTCCGAAAATCCATTTTGAGAATCAAAGTCAGTTGGACTTGCCTCACCGTGACCTCGCGTAAAGTAGACGACGTTTTTTTCTTTCGATGGTCCTGCGACCTCCAAAAGAGACTCTACCAAAACTTGTTCACCCCTGAAATAATTTGGTTCTAGGATTCCTCTTCCTGTTTCTTTCCAGTCCTGGTAAAAATCGGATTGCCAAATTGCCTGTCTGGCATGTGCGTCCTTGGATTGAAAAGCTTCGGTTAGGTCGTAGGGATTGGTTGATTCTTTGCTTTCGTATTGGAAAATAGTTTTCCTTTTGCCTTTGGAAGAAAATAAGATAACTGCGTTATCCTCGGTAATGTTATGTTTTCCGAGGGGACCGAATTGATCCCTCGGAGAATCCGGATCGAACCGATGAATCTTTATGGAATGCCTGGTTGAGGCATTTTGAAAATTCCGTAGCAGTATATCGAGATCAAGGAGAAGTTTCTGAATTATTTTGGGCAAGTCGTTGTCGTTCTTAATGGTGAAAACTATATCGACCGAATCTTCCATTTTGTCGAGCAAGGCCAAACTCTCCCTAGAGAGTGAAAATCGCTTCTCGGGAGACAAGTCAATCGTTAGAGTTGTGCGTTGAATGATGAAGTTTACTGAAATTACGAAAACGGACAAAAGCATCACAATCAGCCAAGAGTCTAATCTGCGGTTTCTTCTAGACTGTTTGAAATTCATTACTTCGTAATACAATCCAACTTAAGCGAAGCTAGAAAGAGGAAATAAAATAAGACTGAAAATTGATGAAAAATAGTTTGTAGATCAATCACTCCTAAAGAAAATGCCTGCATTTTAGCCAAACCTTGAAACATCGATCCCACGCATGCGAAGATAAATTCTGAAAAATCATCTCCATTGGCATATTCAGTGGCTTCGGCAAAAGAAATAGTCATTAGAGATAGGTAAAGAGTGAGTAAAGTGAAAGTCAGCATGCCGGCGACCATCTGATTTTTGGTGATCGAACTGGAAAAAATTCCAATGGCGCTAAAACTAGCTCCGAAAACAAGAAGATAAAGCCCGCAACCAAACCACTGCTCGGAGTTATTGAAACCTCGGGAGGAAGCTTGCACGGGAAAAAAAAGGCAGACAATTAATGGAAAACAAAAGGCAGCCAATGAAATTAAAACGAAAAAAAGATAGCAAGCGGCCCATTTCCCCAAGACGACCGTTAGGTTGCTGACCGGAGCAGACAGCAAAGTTTCGAGGGTGCCGAGTCTCCTTTCTTCAGCAAATGACCGCATGGTAAGAAAAGGAATCAGGGCGGGAGAACCAAAGAGGAGTCCCAGAACAAGAGAAGCCAGAGGTGGAAGTATCCAATCGGTATCACTAAAACCTTCGATGAAAAATCTGAATCCAAAACTCAGTAGGGTTAAAAAGTAAAAACTGGCGACGTATGTGGCGGGTGAAACAAACAGACCAAATAACTCTTGTCTTAAAATTACAGGAAATCCTTGCATTTTGGCCGTCGCTTTAGTTAGGAGATCCTGCCCCTTCCGCGCAAATCTCGTTCTTTCCAGTTTTGCTTCGTAGCCCGAAGGAAAATAGTTTCCAAGTCTGGTCTGCAGATTCTAAATTCAGAAACGTCAACCTCGTGGATTTCAAGAAGCTTTTTTAGAATTTCTTCAACGCTCTGCTCATCATTCGGGCAAGCAAAGGCGAATCTTCTTTTTCCGTCAATTTCAACGGGGTCTATCTTGATAAGTTCACAGTCAGGAGCTATGTCGCGAATAACTTTTAGAAGAAATATTTTGCGATTTTTGGAAACCAGTTCGAAAGAGACCGAGCTGATGTATTTAGCTTGTAGTTCGACAAGCGTTCCTTCAGCAACGATTTGTCCGTGACTCAAAATAATCATGCGATCACAGCATGCTTCTACTTCAGAAAGGATGTGACTCGAAAGTATGAAAGAAACTTCACCTCTCAGTTTTTCCATCATTTTGCGCGTGGTTGCGGATTGTTGTGGGTCCAGACCAATCGTCGGCTCGTCGAGGATCACAAGCCTGGGTTCCGCCAGCAAAGAATCAGCTATTCCGACTCTTTGTCGATATCCTTTGGACAGGTTCCCGATTTTTCTTTCAGAAACCCGTCTCTCGAGATCGCATACCTCAAGAACGCTTTTGATTCGATTCTTCTTCCGACTACCCTTGAGACCCTTGAGGCTGGCTCTGAAATTTAGGTATTCAATTACGCGAAAATCCTCCGGCAAGGGATTGTTTTCAGCAAGGTATCCGATGTGTTGCCTAACTTCTCCGCCCTCTTCAGCGAGGTCGACTCCGCAAACTCTTGCTTCGCCTGAATCGGCGGGAATCAGACCTGAAAGAATTCTTAAGGTGGTACTTTTACCAGCCCCGTTGGGTCCTAGGAACCCTACTATCTCACCCTTCCCAATCGAAAAACTTATTCCCTTAAGTGCCTGAATCAAGCCATAGTTCTTACACAAATTAACTACCTCAACAATTGGAAGTGGTTTTGCGTTACTATTCATGCGTTTACATTATGGAGTTACTTATTGAAAGCAATAGCAAGTCCATCGAGAGTCAGATTAGGACATTGTTCGAAGGAATTTGGTTCCAGCAGTTTGGAAGATCCGCCTGCCACGACTACATCGATGTTCTGGCTCGAGTTTGCTGCGAGTTGAGATTGAAGGGATTCAACGATGGAAAACACCATAGGCTTGTATCCAAGGCGTAAGCCAAGCAACATTGCATCATGAGTGTTTTTACCGATTGAGGATTTTAGGTCGGCGTTAACGAGGTCTAAGGACAGTTTCGGCAAAAGAGCAGTGTTTTGATTTAGAAAATCCAAAAATCCCTGAGGTCCGGGAACGATGACTCCCCCCAGATATCCATCTTTCGGATCTATGACGTCGAAGGTGGAGGCAGTGCCGATATCCACGACGATAACCGGGTTTTCGAAAAAATCGAAAACAGCCACTGCATTGGCTAGTCTATCGGTACCAATTTCTGAGGGGTCGGGATAAGAAATGGGTAGAAAACCAATGGAATGAACGGAAAGAGGATGGAGACGGTTCGGCATTTCAATACTTTGGAGTAGTGATTCGGCTTTTGGAACCACCGAACAATAAGAAATCGGGTTGTCATCAATGAAAGAAAGCAAGCTTTCGGGTTGATTTAAAAACTTTACAGTCCGTAAGCGTTTCGTCTCCTGTAACTCCGTCCCACTGTAATAACCAATGGAAATATTAGTGTTACCGATATCTATGCAAATCAAGTCGTGCATGAGATGATTTTAAAGTAAAATTATTTCACCGGAATGAAATATATGCTTATCACCGTTGAAATCTTTAATGAATAGTCCACCGGAATCATCGATGCCCTCGGCCTTGCCAGAAATCGTTTTTTTAGGTAATCGTACTTCTACTTTTTTATTTTTCAAGTAATCGAATCTTTTGAATTCCTGAAGAAATTCCTTGGAGATTCCACAGCTCAGGCATTCTCGTAAAGTTTCCATGCAAATCCTGATTAACTTTGCGGTTAATTCATTCAATGGGATGGATCGTTTAAGTTCTTTTTTCAAGCTTGAGCTTGAATATCTGGAATTCTTCACATCTGGACTCATTCCAACATTTAGCCCAAAACCGAAAATGAGAGACTTTACTCGTTCGGAATCAATGGATGCCTCGGTCAGAATACCCCCGACTTTTTTACCGTTAAGATAGACGTCATTCGGCCACTTGATCATAAACTGATCCGAGGACAGTTCATTTCTTAAAAAATCGACAATTCGATAAGCCTGGTAAAGAGTGTAGAGCCTGAGCTTGAGAATCTCGACCTTAGGTCTAAATCCGATTGACATGTATAAGTTCCCACCTGGAGGGCTTTGCCAGGCATTGTTCAATCTTCCTTTTCCCTTTGATTGACTTTCTGCAAGAACGACGAAGGGCGTTTTTGCCTTTGGATCCGCAATAAGCTTCTCTGCTTCGACGTTGGTGCTCCCGACGTCTTTGAATTTATATAAATCTACTTCTCTGCATGCAATCTTGCGTAACCATGCCTGAATGAGGTTGAAATTAAGGTCGGAAGGTTCTTCAGCAAGGTAGTACCCTAGATTCTGCGTTGCATTTATCTTTAATCCCGATTGGCGTAATTTGTTTATTCTAGACCAGACTCCGACTCTGGAAATTTTGAGCGCATCGGCTAACTGACTTCCGGAAACGTAATTCGGTTGATTCTCCAATAGGGAGCATAGAATAAAGGCATCGGGGTTTGTCCTGGCAGCTTCTTTTTTTCCGGATTTTGTAAGCGAAGCTCTTTTTTTCACCGGGTAAATCTTCATTGAAATAAACCCTAAGCCCAATCCAATCCAACGTCGACCCATCTGCTCCGGTGTGTGGTCGTTCCAGTTGATATGAAGTCTGGATTGCAAGAGGCATAAT
>JAYOEB010000191.1:0-4570 GCA_038116775.1 Opitutia bacterium
TTGCTTATGGATATGCATGGCATGTTCTTCAAGTTTCCCCGAAATTTTTCCTCCAAAAATTGCAGGGGAATCGAGCCGATCGGATCCCATATTCGATACCTTCCCGATTTTTGCTCCTGGAATGGAAAAATCGTTCTGGCAACGGATGAAGCAAGTATTCAGGGGAACCCATTGGTCGGTCAGCCTCAATCCAATTTATGGTTCGGTGACTTTGAGGATTTCAAAAGTTGGGGTCCCCGAAATGCAGCTGGTTCAATCTACATCAATGATCGGGTGGAGGCAGGAGTTCCGTCCGCCCCCTTTCTCGTAAACGGATTTCCACGGGGTATGATTCACTTTGCCACCGATCGCCCGACAACCTTTGCCCTCCAAGTGGACTGGAAGGGAACCGGTACCTTCGAAAAATACAAATCGATTCATGCGAGGAGGTACGCATCTCATATCTTAGCCCCCAGCTTCTCCGGGCAATGGATTCGAGTCGTTACGGACAAAACCTGCAATGCATCGGTTTCCCTTCAGTTCTCGGATGATGAATTTCCGAGTCCATCATCAGGAGAGGAGGTCTTTCGACTCATTGCCGACCATGACGATGAGAAGGTGACTGGGGCTCTCCTTTTCCCCAATGCGCGCAACCGGGACTTGTCGGTCCTATCTTCCAACGGACGAGCTTATGATCTCGATCATGTGACGTTTGAATTCAAGCCATTGGCCGAAGAACCCATGGTTGGAGATTGTATTAGCCCGGTAGTCTCAAAGAAATTGGGCGCGAGCATGGGGGAAAGTAACTTAAGGAAGAGATCCCTTCGCGAGTTTCTTACTCCCCAAAGCGAGTTTGAAGTCGACGATGCCTCGGTGATTTTGGTCAGCCGGGAGAATCGATCGATTGTTGGTCGAAAAGGGAACTATACGGTTTTGAGACTCCCCAAGGGACCGGCATCATTCGACAAGCCCTTTTCCTTCGGCCATTCTAGAATGCACCGAGAGGTTGAATCCGAGCGGATGCTTGCCAACCTTCACGGCACTTTCTACGAGGTTCCCTTTTGGATCGTCGGACAGGCGCCGCTCTACACCAAGATGCGTCCGATCAGTTCTCACCATAAGCAAATATCTGACTTTGCGACTTGGAACGGCTTGCTGGTGTTGGCGGGGTTGAAATCCGTGACCTCGTCTAATGATTCCCTCGAATCAAGGATATTCAGAGCGACGGATGGTCGAACTGCCTTGTGGATGGGAGGAATTGACGAACTCTGGAAATTGGGTAAGCCGGTGGGCGTGGGGGGGCCTTGGAAAAATACCCGGGTAGCAGCGGGTATCTCCTCGGATCCCTACCTCATGACGGGATACGACAAAAAGACTTTGCTACTTGAGGCGGACAAGGATTGCAAGGTTACGGCCGAAATCGATATCGATCATTGGTCGGGGTTTCACCCTTACATGACTTATGAGCTGAAAGCCGGCGAAAAACTGAGCCATGAATTTCCCGATGGTTTTGCGGCTCATTGGATAAGATTCAAGGCAAGTGAAGAAATTTGCGCTTCCGCTCAATTGATTTACCACTAACGTGGGTCTATGGTTTTACGTTCCATACTGGTTTTTATGACTTTGCTCCTTTCTCTTGAGGCCAGGAAACTCAACGTGTTGTTCCTCTTGGCTGACGATATGAACCGCGACACTTGGGGAGCATATGGCGGAAAAGACTGCAAGACTCCAAACATAGATCAACTGGCCAAAGATGGAACCCGCTTCGACCGGGCTTACTGCACGGTTGCTATGTGCGCCCCTTTCAGGCAGGAGCTCTACAGCGGTTGCTCTCCGTGGAGAACTCGCACTTTGCCCAACCATTCGAAGTCTGCAAAGGGAACCCGAAGCATAGCCCACTACCTGAAGCCCCTCGGTTATCGGGTCGCCCTTTTGGGAAAGTCTCACGTCGGGCCAAAGGAATGCTATCCATTTGAAAGACTCGGCGAGGTAAGCAAACAAGTCGATGCCAATCCTGAGATCATGAAGAAAGCGCGATCCTTTTTGGATGATTGCAAGAAATCCGAAGATTCCTTTTGCCTCTTTATTGGATCTCATGACTCTCACGCTCCTTTCACTACAGGTGACGCCTCGGAGTACGACGTTCAAAAAATCAAGGTGCCTCCCTATTGGGTCGATACCCCCCAACTACGTCAGGAAATGGTCGAGTACTATGCCGAAATAACGAATTTCGACCGATTGGTTGGACTGATGCGCAAAGAACTTGAAAGGAGAAATCTCTGGGAAAGCACCGTTTTTATGATCTGCAGCGAGCAGGGAACCCAACTTCCTTTCGCCAAATGGACTTGCTACGACAATGGATTGCGCACTGGATTCGTCGTCCGCTGGCCAGGCATCTCCAAGCCCGGATCGGTCATTTCCGAACTAGTTTCCACGGCTGACGTCACTCCAACACTGGTGGATGGACTAGGAGGTCAATTCAATGAAAGCGCTTTCGACGGAAGAAGCTTTCTCCACTTTTTAGAGGGTAGGAGCGAACCGATTCATCAATTCGTCTACGGTGCCTTTACGAATTGCCGCATCGTCGACAACCGGGAGCGAGTCTACCCCATCCGGTCGATTCGGGATAAGAGATATTCCCTGATCTATAACCCTAATCACCTATCCATGACTTCGAACGTTACCCTTACTCAAGCTCTTGCAATGATCGAGAACCCGAAAACAAGACCCAAAGATCTAGATTCGACCGGTTCCTGGGTTGCAAAGGCAGGTAAATGCAAACATGAGCAGGAACTCGTTCATAAATTACATAATCGAGAGGAGTTCGAATTGTATGACTTGCAGGAAGATCCCTTCGAATTGCTCAACAGAGCCAGTGATCCGAAGTACCTGAAAGTGCGGACAAGGCTCCAGAATGCCCTGATGACCAGGTTGGGGGAACTCGAGGATCAAAATCCCATGCAAACCGAAAGGAATTTAGTTTCGAAGGACTAAAAGAAACAAAGGTTCAAGGCGCTTTCGTAAAACTTGCAGAGCTGCAATTCTGGAAAATCGAGCTTTCGCATTCAATAGTCGTACAAAATCGTTCTTACCGATTGGGGGGGCAAGTGACTTCTGGGGTCCACCTCCGCGCAATTCAGCAGTTGATCGGTTTGAAAGGCTTTCCTGAGCCTGGCTGCGGTGGGTAGGTTGACAGCCAGATCAATTTCTTTTTCCGATGGATTGATGCAAACGATCACCCCCTTTTTTTCTTCGGACTTTTGGTAGGCCGATACCAGAAGGGGTTGGGGGAAATCAATCGAAATTCTTCGGGTGCCCGGTTCAATGAAATTGGCGTATTGCTTGAGTACGAAAAACTTTTTGGTTTTTTCGAGAAACCTCTGCCTCCCTTCGCTACCGACTTTTTCCGTCACTAGAACCAGTCCTTCGTCGCGATGCTTTTGCCTGACTTTTGGATCACTTTGCCAATCGGGGGCTAAGGAATAAATCAGCCCCCACCAAAGGAAGGCATTGGCTTCGGCGTCGGCTAGGGTCATATGCAGGTACTGGGCCGCCAAGATGGCCTTGTCGAATTCACTGGCTTGGTCGGTCCAGCCGTAGGTATGCCAAACGTCGTTATTCCATTGAGCGCCGGTCGTCTCGGTCATCCAAAACCTCTTTTGTGGAAATTCGTTCCTGCGGATACGACCGATTTCACGACTGTTGTCTCGCAGCACGGTGATCCTTCCATCCATTCCTTTCTTGTAGCTGTCGTACATATGATAGGCCACCAGGTCAACCGCTTCGCTGCGAATGGTTGGCAGAAAGCGGCTAATCTCGCTTCCTCGATAACCAACGTAGGCAAGGTCGGGGGCGGCGATCTTCAGTCGCAGATCCGCTTGCTTCATCCTTGGTTCGAGCTTTTTTTCGATGAAATCCCTTAATCTCACTGGATCCCAAGCGCAGGTCTGGGTGCCTGGGTGCGAGTAATTGGTCTCATTTTGCACGCCGATCGCCGTAACCTTGATGCCCCAGTCCAAGTATCGTCTGGCCCGCCTGATGATTTCATCCGCCCATGCATCTTCCATTTCGGGCTTTAGTTCATATCTCTTCCCATGCTCTCCCTCGACGACGTCCAGCCAATCCGCTTGCCTTTGGAGCTGACTTGAACGGGGTTGCCAAAAAGTCAGCAAAACTCGCAGCCTTGGATTAATCTTCATGGCTCTTTGCAGAACCTCCTTGTTGTGATCGACCGCACCTCTAGGGGAGACTTCCCCTTGGACGCGGAGAATCGAGACCTTCAATTCCTTGAATGCATAGTGCATGGCCCGTTCATCGGGATTCGTTCCCCAGAAGGCGATCGATCCTCCGAAACCGTCTATGCTTTGCAGAAGGTCCTGGTGATTTGGCGTGATTTTCAACTTTAGTGGGGAGAGGGGTTTTCTCGACTTTTGCGGAGTGAGTTCCTTCGATTCCTTGATCCGCAAATGAAGTCTTTCCTTTCCCCATGAGAGAGCCTCTGCGTGCTTGGGTTCGTCTCTGACGTTGCTTTCCTCGCCTGGGTCGGCGGCAAGATCGGTCAAAACACTGGCCGTGAGGCTTCCATCAGGGT
>JAYOEB010000192.1:0-4563 GCA_038116775.1 Opitutia bacterium
GCTACCGGCTTACTTGCTGTTACTAATGCATATGTTCTTGGCTCTAAGAAAGGTGATTATGATTTAGGATTAGCCCCCGCCAACACCCGCAGAAATTACGTCGACGGTCTCCGAGCAAACTTCAACAATGGTCAATTTGGTTTCACCTTCGGAATTCATGATGGATATTGGGGGAGTGATCACTTCGATGATGATGACTTAGCACTTGATTTAGCTCTATCTGTAATGATTATTCCCGGGCTGGAGGCTCGCTTAGGCTATGCTCATGAGGAAATTAACCAAGATTTATCAACTCTTTCCCTACCGCGTGATAGTGATATCTCACAATTTAATATTTGGTTGGGGTACAATCCAAATGATCTGACTCTTGCAATTGAGTATGATAATTTTGATATCGATTACAACAATGAAGAATATTGGAGTATGATGTTGCTTGCCAGTTACCAATTTACCGATTGGTTTGCCGCCACCCTCCGCTACACTCATGAAGATTATGAAGAAATTGGAGCTGGTTTAGACGCTAATCGATTTACCCTGGCATTGCTCTTCTCCGTTACTGAGAATTTTGGCTTGAATGTGGAATACAGCACTACTGATGTCGATAGCGATGCAGCATTTTCTAACAAGCAAGGCGATTACAACGAGTTTTACATCGAAGGCCTGATCTCCTACTAAGTTTTAGAAATTTTAAATTGAAAAAGCCCCGTCTGCAGAGGACGGGGCTTTTTTTGTTCCCAAAATCGACTCCATGCTTGCCAATTTCCTTAGTTCCCGACATCGGAATATAGGCAATGAAAACAAGAAATCGGATGGACGGCGGAGGTAGTCGACCAAGCCCAAGACTCACGCCATGGATGCCTTGACCTACGACGAACCCGGTCGGGCCAAGAAGGGAACCCTTCGAAGGATTGAGGAACAGGGGGAGGAGTTGGCCTACCTGCAGCGAAAATCCCGCGAACTTGGCATTCCCGTGCTCGTGGTGGTCGAGGGGTTGAGCGCCGCGGGCAAGGGAACCATCATCAACCACATGATTCAACCCCTTGATCCACGAGGGTTCAAGGTTTCCTGCATCGCCTCCCCCAATCGGGACGAGCAGATGCGTCCCTTTCTCTGGCGTTTTTGGAGACGCACCCCATCCGCGGGCAGGCTGGCGATCTTCGACCGCAGTTGGTACCGCAACCTCTTGGATGCCAAGATCAACCGGTCCATCAGCCCCGCCGAGTTGGCCAAGGCCTATGCGGACGTCAGGAATTTCGAGCGTCAGCTCAAGGATGGGGGCACCATCATCGTCAAATTCTTTCTGGAGGTTTCCAAAAAGGAACAGGCCTCCCGCCTCGCGGCATTGCAAGCCAACCCCGCCACCGCCTGGAGGGTGTCGGATGCGGTATTGGCCAGACACAGCCGCTACAAGGAATATCAGCAGGCGGCGGAAGAGATGTTCGAGGCAACCGACGCGGACGGCCAATCCCCCTGGATTCGGGTTCCTTCCAGAAATACCAAGGAAGCCACCCTCAAGGTGCTTAATAAGATGGTCGCCGTTCTCCGCAGGCGGGTGGAGGAGGTCAAGGCGGGGAAGCCCCCCTTGTCGCCTGCAAAGCGTCTCAGGCGTCATGCCTTCCGGAATGCTCCGCGCTTGCGGAAGATTAGCCCCAGGATGCGCCTGAGCAAAGAGGAATACGAGGAGAAATTGGCCCTGAGGCAGGCAAGAATTCAGGAACTGCATCACGAAGTCTACCGTTTGCGGATTCCCGTAGTCATCGTATACGAGGGTTGGGACGCCGCCGGCAAGGGCGGCAACATTCGACGCTTGACCGAAAGAATGGATCCGCGCGGATATGAGGTCATCCCCATCTCCGCCCCCAACGACGTCGAGAAAGCCCATCACTACCTATGGCGTTTTTGGACCGAGTTTCCCAAGGCCGGCCACGTCACCATCTTCGATCGCTCTTGGTACGGGCGGGTCCTCGTAGAGCGAGTGGAGGGCTTTTGCGCGGAGACGGAATGGAAGCAGGCCTACGGGGAGATCAACGAGATGGAGGACAACTTTCGGCATTTCGGAGCGGTCCTCGTCAAGTTTTGGGTGCATATCGATCCGGACGAGCAATTGAGGAGATTCCGGGCTCGGGAGAAAAATCCCCGCAAGAAATGGAAACTCAACGAGGAAGACTGGAGGAACCGCGAAAAATGGAAGCCCTACGAGGAGGCGGTCAACGAAATGTTTTTGAGAACCCATGCCTCCAAGGCTCCTTGGACCATCGTCGAGGGCAACTGCAAGCGTTATGCCCGCATCAAGGCTTTGGACACGGTGATCGGAGCCATCGAGAAGAAGATACGGGAGAAAGGACGCCACGCCTAGCTTTCATCCCGGTCATTATCTGGAATTGGAGACTCCGCCCGTTCCAGCGGAACCTGAAAGTCGGCTCCGTGACAGATTTCCGAGACCAGCGGTCATTCATCTTGACAACATACTTGCCAGGTTCTTCTTTCGACTCTAATAAGTAAAGTCGGCGAGTCCGTCCTGATTCGTCGCCGCAAACCAACCACTAACCCAACCCTTCGTTTCCACCGACACCCTTCTTTCACCCAACCTAGGATCATCGCTCATGGCTGCTTCGACTTCAATCTTACCCGAAAAACTTCACGAATACCCCCAACAAGAGGTGATCGACGGATCCAGTGGGGGAGCGGCATCGGTTCTCGACGACTGCCTCAACCAAAACGACGGCGTGCTTCAACTCTTGCACCGTTACGCAGGCAGAACCTTCTGCAGTCCCGGCAAACGCCTCCGCCTCGACGAGGGATCCTACCATCCCGATTACATGGGGGGCACGGGTCTGGATGAAATCTGGATGGGCTGCACCGTTCCCATCGTCACCGGGGTCATCGACACGCGCACCGGCAAGGCTCCCTTCCGCGAGGGCGAATCTCACGTCTACACTCCCGACGGTCAAGTCCTCTCCTTGCAGGATTTGATCCTCGCCGATCCCCAAGCGGTGATGGGTGAGAAGATTACCGCCTTTTCGAAATCGCTCTACGGAGACCCGACTTGGCCGATCGTCTCCAAGAAGTTCGACAATTTGAACCCCATCCCCCATCACCTCCACTGGTCCAAGTGGGAAGTCTACGACATCAATTCCTTCGACAATCCCGGGGTGTGTCCCTCTCATTATCATACCACCGCGATGGGGTTGTATCCTTTCATTACCAAGGATCAGTTTCTCGCCTGCATGAAGAGCTTTGGCAAGGCGGACTACAACGGGGTGCGCCACCTTTCCCCCCATGTGATGATGCAACTGGACAACGGTTTCGTGATGCCCAACGGGGTGCTCCACTCGCCCACCGATCTTTGCACGCACGAGGTGCACGTAACCATGGACGAGCATTTCCTGGCCGAAGACCTTACCCTGGACGGAAGGATCGGAGCGGCGGATGCTTTCTATGCCTGCCGGGAAGAGGACTACCCTAAAGACCGTCACGAAGATTGGGAGTACCTTGTCGAAAAGTTCGACTTCGAAGCCAATCAGGACCCTGAATTCGTTCGGAAGAACGCCCGTCCGGCGATCACGGCCGACGAATTCGCAGGCGACGGAGTAGACGCCAAGTGGATCGTATATGGTGATTTTCTCGGGGATCAAAAGTGCTCGATTCTCCGCCTTTCTCTTGCTCCGGGATCCAAGACGAACTTCCGCCCCGACAGTCCCGCCCTCTTCCACACCAATGGTGGCAGCGGCCGAATCGGAAAGCTCGAAATCCGATACCACCAAAACATGGTGCTGGGCGAGATTTACCCTGAGATCGGATTCGTCACGCAGAGCGCTCTTTCGAACGGTGGTGTGGAAATCGAGAACACCGGTTCCGAACCTCTCGTCCTGACTTTCGACTTTCCGCAATTCGCCCATTCCCAAACTCCGGGCCTTACGGCTGCAAATTGACCGCCTCCAAGATGAGCGAAGCGAGCCACTCCCATCTACGCTCCGGCTTGTTGTCCGGAGGAAATTGGATCATCGATCAGGTAAAGATCATCGACGTCTACCCCAAGCACGAACAACTGGCCAATATCTTCAGCCAGTCCCAGGGTACGGGGGGGTCCCCCTACAACGTATTGCTTGATCTTGCCAAGATGGGCGCCGGCTTTCCCTTGGAGGGCGCCGGCTTGGTCGGGCAGGACGCCCTGGGCCAGTACATTCTGGACGATTGCCAAAAGCACGGGATTGCCACCGAGATGCTTTCGGTATCTCCCGGTACCAGTACCTCCTACACCGACGTCATGACCGAGCGGGATGGGGGCCGCCGCACCTTCTTCCACAACCGCGGGGCCAATGCCGCGTGGGATGGTTCGGAAATTGATTTCACCGCCAGTTCGGCCAGAATCTTTCATTTGGGCTACCTCCTTCTTCTCGACGAATTGGACAAGGAAGACCCCGAGCACGGCACCAAGGCGGCTGCCCTTTTGGCCAAGGCCCGCGCCGTGGGCATGAAGACCAGCATCGACGTGGTCAGTGAGGACAGCGACCGCTTCTTTAAAATCATCGCTCCCGCCCTCAAGCAGGTCGACTACTGCAT
>JAYOEB010000193.1:0-4540 GCA_038116775.1 Opitutia bacterium
TCAGTGAATTGCTTCCGGATTTGGTCAACGTCGGCATCATTCAAAGAACTTTGCAAAACCTGCTCAGAGAGAGAATTCCGATCAAAAACCTGACCCTGATCCTGGAAACTATAGCCGACATGGCTCCCTTGACCAAAAATCCCGACGATCTTGCCGAGCAGACAAGAAAAAGACTGGGCATGTATTTCGTCAAGGAATACGAGGTGGAACCGAACAAGTTGGTTTCCTTGACGTTCGAACCCACGCTTGAGCAAACCTTGGTTTCGAGAGTAAAAAGAAGTCAATTTGACATCGGCTTGGTCATGGACCCCCAACTCACCGAGGGCCTCATCCGGGAAATCGAGCCAAAAATCGAAGAAATGAGCCGCAATGGCCTGACGCCAGTTCTCGTGACTACCGCAGAATTGAGACTTGCCTTCAGAAGATTCATGGAACCCTCTTATCCGCAGCTCGTGGTTCTTGCCTATCAGGAACTTCCTTCGGAAACCCAAATCGAGCCTTTCGGAGCCATAGCCACGGCGAATCAGGGGTTGCCGGATGAAATCGTCAACGCCATGGAAAAACAGCAAGCCGAAGAGCAAGTCCCCGTAGCGGCTTAGAAAATTCAAGATGCAAGTAGTGAACGAGACTGAAAATTCCAAAACCGGCAAGAGGTACAAGCTTGTCGTTCGTTCGGCGGAGGAAGCAGTTCGTACGATCAGGGAAAAACTTGGAGACAACGCCAAGGTCTTGTCCGTAAGACAGCTTGGAGGAGAGGGTTTGAAAAGATTCATCTCCTCGCCCAAGCTTGAGGTCATCGCTGAAGTCAAAGCCCCTGAAGATTCCTTGCTCGAAGACGAGCAAAGCGATGAAGCCGTACAACTTGGATCCGAGACCACGACGGCAGCAACTTCTTCGGAAATCTTCGATCAATCCCCGGCAAGTCCTGAGGTTGCTGCTTCGGACAAACGCAGTCAAGAAAGTCCGACCGTTACGCAAACCCAGGATTTCGAAAGAAATGAAACCCTTTCGCTTTTGGGTAAGACAGGCTTTGATCAGCACCTCCTCAACGACATCAAGTCTTGGAGCAACTGGGAAGAAATCAAGGATCTTCCCTTGGCCGACACCCTAAAGCACATCACCGTTGGCTTGTCGGATCGTTTCCGGGCCGTCGAGTCTGCGGAAACCACCCATAAGGTGGCCCTGATAGGCTCCCCGGGAGTCGGCAAGACGACCACTCTCTGCAAGTTCTTAGCCCATGAGGTTTTTATGAACAAAACCTCTCCCATGGTGCTGAAGGTTGAAAGTGGCGTCCCGAATCCGGACGACGCCCTGCGAATCTTTTGCGAAGTGGTGGGCGTGACCCTCTACAGGCAAGCCGAAACCCTGCCTGAACCCAGTCATCAGAGCCCTCTTTTTCTGGATTTCCCGGGACTGTCCCTTTCCAACTTGGAAGAATGGTCTTCAACCAAATCGACCTTGGACGAGCTTGAGGTCGAAACTCGGGTTCTCGTCGTCAACGGCGCCTACGACCGAGAAGTCTTGTTCAAAAACATTCATACCGCCAAACATCTTGGAGCCACTCATCTTGCGATCACTCACTTTGACGAAATTTCGAATTCCACCAAGCTTTGGCCTTTAATTCTCAGAAGCAGCCTTACCCCGCTTTGCATTTGCAACGGTCAAAACGTGACCGGAGACTTCACGACGGGAGTTCTAAATCAAATGATCTCCAGAACTTTTCCCGAAGAGCTTTACGCCAAAGGCTTTTCATCCTACCAGCAAATCTAACCAATGCTTAGGGACGACGCCAAATTCTTCTTCTGCCTAACCGGTTTCCTTGGCTTTGTGGTCTTTTACCTGGCGGCTTCCATTCTGTTCATGGATCCCGTTCTTGGTCTGCTGTACGGGAGCTGCGGGTGTTTTGCCTTTTCAATTCTTGGAAGACTGCTCCTTCGTTACGTCCTGAGAGGCGTAATGCTCTCAACCGCCGGCGGTTCTCAAACTCGCAATGACAAAATTTCGGAGCAGGCGACCGAGAGTCATTCCGAAAACAAGCCTGCAGTCGAGTCCTCTTCTTCCGTCGACGGCAAAAGCATCAAACCTTTGTCTTCAGCCTTGAAGCAAATTCAAAAGCAGAGGTAAGCCTTGATGAGAACCCAACTGGCAAAATCAGGAGATTCGCATGAGACGCGCGCCGGTTCGCCCCAAGGGATGGCGCAGGCAGCCGAGCGCTATAAACTCGCCATGCAGGACGAGAAATCGAGAAATGAATGGATCGAAGGATACTTGCCGCTCGTGAAATCCATCGTTTCTCGTCTCCGTCATCATTTCCCGGAAAACTACGAAACCGAGGACATGTATGCCATAGGGGCGCGCGCTTTGATTATTGCAGTCAATAAGTTTGACTCCAGCAAGGGGAAGGCCTTTGGGAGTTACGCTTCTCTTCGGATCAAGGGAGCCTTGCTTGACGAACTCAGGAAAATCGACGCTTTGCCCAGATCCAATCGAGCCAAGGCGAGATCACTGCAGCAGACCATTGCCGCCTTTGAGGCAAAGCACAACCGAACGCCTTCGGAGGACGAGATAAGAAACGAACTCGGTCTCTCTCCTTCCGAGTACGAATTACTTCTCAAGCAAACCCAACCCATCACCTTCATCCCAATAGAGAGTGGAAATTCATTGGTAAACTCGGGAAGTTCGGAGGATGGATTGTCTCTCTCGGAAACCTTGTACGACCCTACGGAGTTAGGTATTCAAGAGCTTGCGGAAAAGAAGGAAAAAGTTAGAATTCTGCGTGAACTGATCAAAAATCTTCCCGATCAAAACAAGAAAATTCTAATGTTATATTATTACGAAGAACTAAAGTTATCCGAGATTGCCGAAATCTTTAGCTTGACCGAAGGACGAATCAGTCAAATTCTGTCCCATTCCTTATTGTGCATCCGTTCTCATTTTCAAACCCTAGATCCTAACTAATACTTTCTCGATATGTTACTTGCTGTTGGAATCGTCATCGTTTTCGCCTCCTGCATAGGAGGCTTCGTCACCGCGGGGGGCAACCCCATATCCTTGGTTCACCCTGGTGAAATCATGATCATTTGCGGAATTGGCTTGGGGATTCTCGTGGTCTCAAGCCCCAAAAGCGTTCTTGTTAGCCTGAAGACCGATATCTTGAAGGCATTCAAGGGAGGAGTGGCCGATCAAGGCAAGTTCATCGATCTCTTGGTTTTGCTCTACGAATTGTTCATGCTGGGCAGAAGAAAAGGCACGCCTGCCTTGGACGAACACGTAAGCGACCCGCAGAACAGTTCCATTTTCACCAAATATCCATCCTTTCTCAACGACGCCGGGCTGGTTGAGTTCTTATGCAACTCGCTTCGGCCGATAGTGGACGGCCGGTGCAAGCCTGGAGAAATCGGAGGCATCCTCAACGCCGAATTGCAGAGCAGGGAAGCGGAAGCCTCCAGGTCAGTGAAGGCGATCGAAATGATCGCAGACGCCTTGCCGGGGGTTGGAATCGTTGCGGCGGTTCTTGGAATCATCAACACCATGTCCAACCTCGAGGATCCCGAGTCGGTGGGTTACAAGGTTGCGGCCGCTCTCAGCGGAACTTTCCTGGGTATTTTCCTTGCCTACGGGATAGGCATTCCTCTGGGTCGTCTCGTCTCCCTTAATCAGACCCAAGAATTCCTGTATTATCGAATCGTCGAAAGATCCGTTTCCGGGTTTGCGACCGGACTGTCCCCGATTATGGCAGTTGAGATCGGCAGAAGATCTCTCGACAAGCAGATCCAGCCATCCGCCGACGACTTGGAAGAAAAGTGCAAGGAAGCCGCTAAGGGAGCGTAAGGTTAGGAGCTTTGACTTATGGCCTCCCTCTCCCAAGAATTCCTACACCGTAAGCGGAGAAAATATTTTCATGGAGGCGCCTGGAAGGTTGCCTACGCCGATTTCGTGACCGGCATGATGTCTCTTTTTCTTGTTCTGTGGATCCTTTCGCAAGATGAGGAAGTGATTATCGCCACCACTAGGTTCTTTCGCGACCCGTACAAGGCAGGGGTTCCAAAATCCACTCCGGTGGAACAAAAAGACGCCAGACCCGGCAGTATGGTCGATCAAATAGTGGGTCGGTCCGACACGACGATGAGAAACACCGACGACACGACCTCGATCGACATAGACGTCCTCCATAGAATCGCCCAAGACTGGTACAAACGACTCAAGCTTCACGAAATCGATGATTCGGTCATTCAAATCGAAGCCACTTCGGAAGGCCTGAAGGTAGTTCTTTTCCATGGTGACGAAAAGCCGCTTTTCGAAAACTCCTCATCCAATTTGACGAGTCATGGTAGAAAAGTCATGCTCCGCATGTCTTGGTTGCTTTCGCAACACGTTTTGGTCTACCGAGTGGACTCTCACACCAATCACCTCGAAACCAGCAAGGGGGCCAATGGAGAAGGGGCTTGGGAGATGTCTCTCCTGCAAGGCAAGGAAGTCGTCGACGCCTTGAATTATTATTCCGCCGGAGACTTGGACGAAAAGCTGGAAAGAATTACCG
>JAYOEB010000194.1:0-4300 GCA_038116775.1 Opitutia bacterium
TTGGAATGGAGAGGAAAAACTTCTGATCGAAATCGCTCAAAGCCTGCGTTTGGAAAACATCGATCTCCGTCTGCTGCTTATTCCAAGACATGCCGAACGCAGGGAGCAGGTAATCAGAACCCTCCATTCCTGCCAACTTCCATTTCAGGTAAGATCGCAGGGAAAGCAAGCCGTCGAGGGAAACGTCGTCTACTTGGCCGACACCACCGGTGAACTCTCCCGTCTCATCCGGGCCGCCGACTTTGGTTTTCTTGGAAAGACCCTGCCCCCCAACCAAGGCGGGCAAAATCCCATTGAGCCCATTGCCCTCGGCCTCCCCTTGGTCGTCGGACCCAATCATCAGAATTTTCACGAAACCTGTACGGATATGTTCCTACAGGGCGCTGCCCTGCAAACCCACGACGAAGGCGAGGTTAGACGAACTTTGATGGATTTGGCGAAAAGCGAAGAAAAAAGAGCCCATCTTCGAAACGCTTCTCGGGAATGGATGCGCCGGCAGGGCTCGCCCTCTGACTATACCTTGGAACTGATCAGGGAAAGACTGGCAGGGCCCGACTTTTGATTCCTCGACTCCATTCATCCGTTGACCATTTGACCGAAGAGTCTTATTGAGACTGAGTATCAACAACCGAATTTCTCATGATCCCTAAAGGAAAAAAATCATTCGCCGCTTCATTTTCGGCAACCCTGGCGGCAATCGCCTCCTTCTTCGTCGGCGCCTGCTCCAATTCTCCCGAGCCCCATCCTGCCCAGGAGGACGGCGCGGAACTGAGCCTGAAGAAAGTCGTGATTGCCCTCAAGGCAAACAAGCAACCGGCCAGCATGTTGGTGGAAAAACAAGATTTGCAAAATTACTTGTCCGAAAAACTGAAGCGACCGGTCGAGGTGATCATCCCCACCGACTCCAGCATCATCGTCGAGTCCTTCCGCAACGGAACCTTGGACTTGGGATACCTAAGTTCGACCGACGCGGCCCGCAACCTGAGTCAGGAAACCGCCGGGATTCTTTTGGTTCATTTGAAAAACGGTCAGCCCTTCTACCAAAGCGTCTGGCTTTCCAAAAAAGAAAGGAATTATCAATCCGTCGACGATCTGGCAGGCAAGCCCGTTGCCTTTGCGAGCCGGTCCAGCACCTCCGGGTATTTGATTCCGGTATGGGATCTGATGAGGAGAGGCTTGGTCGGACCCGATGTCTCACTGACCGATTTTTTCTCTCTGACGCTCTACGGGACCGGTTACGTCTCCGCGGTCGAAAAGGTACTGAGTGGTGAAGTCGAGGCGGCCGCGGTCAGCGATTACGTCTTCAAAGGCGACGACAAATACCTGGACGATCAACAAAAGGCGCAATTGCGCATCATTCAGGAACAAGGTCCGGTTCCCGCCCATACTCTTTGCTACCGATCCAGTCTTTCTCCAAGCGACCGCAAAATCCTGCAGGACGCATTGCTCGAAATGAACCTGGAAAACCCCACCCTTCGGGATCGCATCTTCAATGGAGAACTGATCGTCGTCGATGAAAGCCAACATTTGAAGGTAACCCGCGAAGCCATTGCTTTTCAAAAAAAGCTAAAGCCCTGAGGCCCCCTACCCTTGATCGCTAAGGAATGCAGGCTCTTGGATGCTCATAACCTGAGCCTTCGCCTCGGCGAACGCGAATTGTTCCAAAATTTGTCCTTCTCCGCCTCCCCGGGTGAATTCGTCGCCGTGGTGGGAAGCTCCGGTTCGGGAAAAACCAGTCTGCTGAGGACTCTGGCCGGAGAAATCGAGCCGGAAACTGGGAGAGTGGAAACCAATTCTCCGAAATCCCTGGCGATCGGCATGATTCGCCAGGACCTCGAACTGGCGGAAGGATCCACCGCCTTCAAAAACGCCCTCAGCGGTTGCCTCCATCGTCATTCCGGCTGGCAGACTCTTCTGGGCTTTCCCGAGGAAGAGAAAAGGCGAGCCCTGAAACTGTTGGATCAGTTCGGGCTTCGCTCGAAGATCAACCAATGGACTTCCACCCTGTCGAGGGGAGAAAGACAGCGCCTCGCGATCGCCCGTACCTTGCTTGCCTCTCCTTCCATCTTGCTGGCCGACGAACCCGTGGCCAGCCTGGACTCCGATTGGGCCCTTCGAGCTTTGGAAATTCTCCACGCCTTTGCCCGCGACGAAGATGCGTCCGTGATCTGCTCGCTCCATGACCAGGGGCAGGTCAAGAAATTTGCGGATCGCATCATCCGCATCGAATCCTCCGAAGTCGTGGAAACCGCCAAGTCATCACAATCCGAGCAGCAATGACGAGCGATAAAACGACAATTCCCTGGCACAGTCGCTTCGATCTGCCCACCGTCACCTTTCTGCTCTTCTTGCTTTTGGCATTCGGCTCCTTGCCGGCATTGGAGGGCTCGGGGCGGGATCTCGACTACTGGGGAAACCTCCTCCGTTTTGTCGACCAATTCTTTCCGCCCGACTGGTCGATATTGGATCAGACTCTGGCCGGTCTATGGGAAACGGTGCAAATCGCCGGGATTTCCACTTTCATCGCTACCCTCGCCTCTCTCTTTCTCTCCTTGGGAGCCGCCAGAACCATCAGTCCCCCTTGGCTCGTAATCCTTACCCGCATGGTTCTTAATCTGATCAGGACCATCCCCAGCCTGCTTTGGGCGATTTTAGCCGTGGTTCTGGTCGGGTCCAACCCACTGGCCGGAGTGATCGCCCTCAGTTTCTACAGTATCGGATACTTGGGGAAATTCTTCAGCGAAGCTTTCGAATCAGCCGATCTCAAGGCCCAAAAGGCCCTGCAAGCCTTGGGAGCCAGCCGTTGGCAGGCCTTTCAATACGGGCTTTGGCCCAACCTCAGACCCGTCATTTGGAGTCATTGCCTATGGATGCTTGAATACAACGTCCGGTCGGCCAGCATCATCGGCTACGTCGGGGCGGGAGGGATTGGTTTGCACCTCAAGCTGTACGCGGAGTCGGCGGAAAGTTGGGATAAGTTCTCGCTGGTCTTGCTTTGCATGTTGGTCATCGTGACTTTTCTTGATCTGACTGGAGAGAAAGTAAGAAAATCGATACGGGAAAAACTGGACGGAACGATCGAAAATTAAATTCATCGGCTCGGCTTCGATTGCATTAAAGATTGCAAAAGTTGCCTTAGTTTCAATTAATCGACAAGTCATGTCTAGGGTAATCGCTGCAACTCTCTCCTTACTATGTATCTTCGCTTTCGTCGTTGGCTTGAAAGGGCAACCTTCCCTGGAAGGCTTCGGAGCCAAGGAGGTCGTCAATGACCTCCGTTTGGAATAGAACCTGGACCAGCAAAGAAGGCACGACCATCGTGGCCTCCTTACTCGACGTACGGGGAAGTCAAATCATTCTTCGACACAAGAACAAGGAATTGAAGATTCCCATCTCAAACCTGAGTCAAAAGGACAGGATTCTGGTCGATGAGTTTCAGATTAAGCATTCCCCTCCCGGAAAGATGGATTTCTCCATCACTCGAATCTGGACCAACGATGCCGGCCAGACCATGGAGGCCACCATTCACAATGCCAGCAAGTCGAGCGTAGAAGTCAGGAAGAGCGACGGAAAAGTCTTCCGGTACAAGATCAATGACCTCTCCGCAAACGATCAGGCTTACGTCAAAAAATTTCTATTGCAAAAGAACTCCTTGTCCGACGATCAGATACTCAAGCGCCTGACGATGTACAAATGGCGGGACACGCCCTGGGGGTCTTGGGAATTTCGCTTGTAATTCAAAACGACTAAAACCGCAAACGACTGGCGGGAATTGGAGTGGGTATGGTTTAGCGGAGGAAGTCGCTCGGGCAGTTGGAAGCTCGAACCCAACGGGGTGATCAAATCGAGTTTCGGCACTTGGCAATTTCCACTTACCGAAGTTAACAACAAAGTCTTGAAACCATTGGATTACGGCACCGACATCCTTTACGGATCCACGAGCTTTGACTAATCGATCTCCCGCTTGAAGACGGATTCAGCTGACCAATTCTTAGCAAAAAAACAAATTCCCCCTCCCTCTCGAAGTACTTCCTCGATCTTAGGTTGAGCCAAGCATTCTCCTAATGATTTGACAGGAAGTATCGTTGGCGCTCTGTTGTTTCTAGTTTCAGTCTCAAGACTTAAACAAAGCCTAGAGAGTCCCGAAAGTATTCGGGACTCTCTTCATTTGGGCAATTGGCAAATTTGACTTGCTCAGAATTTTAGTCCCTCTGCCTAACCCGATAGGTAGTACTTCAAAAAGGAGATGGACTAAGCCCAATCTTGGACCACTTTCAAAGCAATTTTCGCGCTTCGAGGC
>JAYOEB010000194.1:4310-4539 GCA_038116775.1 Opitutia bacterium
CAAGGGTATTCTTAACACTTACTCAGACTTCGGCCTTAGCGCTTGTTTAGCAGAAGCTCCCTAGTGCATTCGTCCAACCAGTCGTCCATTGCAATATCCAGGCGAAATGCAAGCCGATACTTGACGATGCTGGGTTGGGATGGTTTTGTGGGGAGATGAGGAAACTTTTCTGCCTGTTTGGTTTACTTTCAATAACCTATACTGTCTCTGCGAGTGAGGAGTGGCTCTA
>JAYOEB010000195.1:0-4535 GCA_038116775.1 Opitutia bacterium
AGATTAGTTTACTACACTGGCCGCTTACGAATTTCCAAAGCCCCCCCCGGGGGGGGGAACAAATTATTCCTCTGTGCAAGATCGTATCTTAAAAACGAAAACAGGGAGTAAAAGTGTCCAAAAAGTGTCCAAAAATAATTTAAGGATGGATCTGTAGGAGGCCTTTTAAATTTCATAAAGCCATAATGAAAAATGGCTTAAGAATGGAGGCGCGGGCCGGAATCGAACCGGCGAATAGAGGATTTGCAGTCCCCGGCCTTACCACTTGGCTACCGCGCCGATCTCCAAAGCCATTGTTAAGTATTGACTTTGCCCCCCTCGAGCAAGCAAAAAGCCCCTTTGCTCCTTCCTACTCATGAGATTTTCGATTCTTGTTGGCGTTAGTCTTTCAACCCTTTTTTTTTCCTTTGGGCAGAGCCGTCCAAACATTCTCATCGTGATGGCGGATGATATGGGATGGTCCGATCTCGGTTGCTATGGAAGCGAGATCGAAACTCCAAATCTCGATCGTCTGGCCAAGGGCGGTCTGCGTTTCACCCAGTTCTACAACACGGGAAGGTGCTGCCCGACCCGAGCCAGTCTGCTAACCGGCGTCTACCCCCACCAAGCGGGGATCGGGCACATGATGAAGAACAACGGGCTCCCAGGATACAGGGGGGATCTGGGAAAAGACGTCCGAACGATCGCAGAGGTTCTCAAACCCGCCAAATACTCGACTTATTTGTCCGGCAAATGGCACCTGACGCCCAATACCCTTCCGGGATCGATCCAAGAAAACTGGCCCATGCAGCGCGGATTCGACCGATTCTACGGAACGATTCATGGCGCCGGCAGTTTTTTCGATCCGCATTCCCTGAGTCGGGGCAATCAACTGATTTCTCCCTACGCGGACCCGGAGTACCAACCCGAGGTTTTTTACTACACGGATGCAATCAACGATCATGCCACCCGTTTCATCATGGAACACGAGGGAGACAACCCGTTCTTTCTGTATGTGGCCCATACCGCCCCCCATTGGCCGATGCACGGACTGCCCGAGGACGTCGAAAAGTACAAGGGAAAGTATGACGAGGGTTGGGCAGTCGTTCGGGAAGGCCGCCGCCAAAGACAATTGGATATGGGCATGATTGATCCAGAATGGAAATTGCCGCAAATGGATGCGAAGTCGTGGAGGGATGTGGAGAGGAAGGATTGGGAGACTCGCTTGATGGAGGTATACGCCGCCATGATCGATCGATTGGATCAAGGCCTTGGCCGCGTCATCAGCGCCCTCGAAACGAGAAAGATGCTGGAAGACACCCTGATCCTTTTCTTAGCCGACAACGGGGGATGCGCCGAAGACATGGGACGGCGCGAGGGCATTCAATATCAGGACAGCGAACCCGACGAACTCAAGCCGATGAAGGCCGAAGACTTGCAAATGGGCATGATCCCCAAGCGAACCCGAGATGGGGTCGTGGTCAAGCAAGGCACGGAGGTCATGCCGGGCGGAGACGACAGCTATCATGGGTATGGGAGAGCTTGGGCCAACGTAAGCAACACTCCATTTAGGGAATACAAGCACTGGGTGCACGAAGGTGGAATCAGCACGCCTCTGATCGTTCACTGGCCCAAAGGAATCGCCCCGCGCTTGCATGGCGAATTCGAGCGTCAACCCGCTCACTTAGTCGACCTGATGGCCACTTGCGTGGATCTCGCCAAGGCGGAATACCCAAGGACAGTCGATGGACAAAAGATCGTAGCCATGCAGGGAGTATCCTTGAGACCGACATTCTCGGGGAAGCCACTGCGACGCGAAAATCCAATTTTTTGGGAACATGAGGGAAACAGGGCAATCCGCATTGGAAAATGGAAACTTGTGGCCAAGGGGGCTGGGAGAGCATGGGAATTATACGACTTGCATGCGGACCGTACGGAGTTGAACGACTTGGCCTCGGTGCAGGGGGATCGAGTAAGGGCGATGGCGGAGAAGTGGGAATCATGGGCGATCGAGGCGAAGGCAAAGCCCTGGCCATGGGATCCAAAAAAGAAAAAAGCACAGAGCGGAAAAACGGTTTTCGTCTTGGAATCCGATGCCCGCCTTTCGAACGATCAGGCTCCCATGATCGCTCAGAATGCATTCGAGGTGGAAGTCGAAATCGAAAGACGGGGAAATGGAATTCTGGTGGCCCAGGGTGGAGATGCCCATGGCTGGGCTCTTTCCTTGGTTGATGGCGTTTCGCAATTCTTCGTATGCTTGGATGGAGAAGTCGAAAGAGTAACGGCTGACGAAAAGGTAGGAACCGAGGATTTGAAGATTCAAGCCAAACTAAGCGCTTCCGGTGAAGTGGAACTGTTTAGCGGGAAGCGCAGACTGGGAGGCGGAAGGCTGAGCAGTCTGGTAAGAAAAATGCCACTTGACGGCCTGCAGGTCGGACGGGATGATGGAGGAACGGTCGGGGACTACGAGGATGCATTTGCCTTTGACGGAAAAATCAGGCGGGTCAAAATCAAGATTCTGAAAAACCAATGAACTTCATTCAGGAAAACTTTCTTTTGTCCTGCGAGCAGGCGATGCGTCTCTATCACGAATATGCCGAGAAAGAGCCCATACTCGACTTTCACAATCATCTGCCCCCTCATGAAATCGCCCAGAATCGGCGCTTCGCCAACTTGGCCGAGGCATGGCTGGAAGCAGATCACTACAAATGGAGAGCCATGCGGGCAAACGGCATCCCGGAGGAACTCGTTACCGGAAAGGGAGACCCCAAGGAAAAATATTTGGCATGGGCGGCGACCGTGCCCCATACTCTCGGCAATCCCCTCTATCATTGGACTCATTTGGAACTTAAGAGATGCTTTGGAATCGACATCCTGCTCAATCCCGACACCGCCGAAGAGATATGGGAAGAAACCGAGAAAACACTGAAGTCCCCTGATTTTTCGGCCCGGGGAATTCTGCAAAAGTTTCAGGTAAGAGCCCTTTGCACGACCGATGACCCCGCAGATTCAACCGAGCACCATGAGGCGATTGCGCGAGACCCGGACTTTACGGTTCGGGTTTTGCCGACTTTCCGACCCGACAAGGCTTGGGCGGTCCATGACTCCGATAGCTTCCGTGAGTGGGTATCCCGTCTTGAGGAATCCGCGGACAAGCCAATCCACGACTTAAGCGATTACCTTGAGGCTCTGGCCAAAAGAATCAACCACTTCGAGACCCTCGGATCCCGGATGTCGGACCATGCCCTTGGGCAATGCTTTTCCGATTTTCCAAAAGAGGAAGAGGCGAGAAAAATCTTTCATGATTCGATGGCTGGGTCCAACGCCAATCCTGATGAGGCCGAACGCTTTGGTTCGTTCGTCATGCTATACCTCTGCAAACTCTACCGCGCCAAGGACTGGACCATGCAGATACATCTCGGCGCCTTGAGGAACAATTCATCGCGCTTGATGGATTGCTTTGGAGTCGACGCCGGAGGAGATTCCATCGGCGACCTTCCCCAAGCTCAAAAGGCGTCCGAGTTCCTCGACAAGCTCCAGCAAGACGATGCGTTGCCAAGATCCATCTTCTACACCCTCAACCCTTCCGACAACATGACCATCGCCACCATGATGGGAAATTTTCAGGGAGAGGTTCCCGGAAAGATGCAATTCGGCTCCGCTTGGTGGCATCTTGATCAAAGGGACGGCATGGTGGAGCAACTGACCACGCTTGCCAACGTCGGCCTGCTTTCCCGCTTCGTGGGCATGCTTACGGATTCGCGGTCCTTTCTTTCGTTCCCACGGCATGAGTATTTCAGAAGAATTCTCTGCAATCTTCTGGGCAATTGGATGAAAGAGGGATTTGCGCCGAATGACTATGAACTGGTCGGAGAGATGGCTCGAAGAATATGTTTTCAAAACTCCAAGGATTTTCTCGGCTTGTAGTGATTGGATTTTTTTCGAAACTTTTTCGGATCTACTTCGTTTAGCGCTTCGTACAAACCAAACCAATCAACCCAATATAAACATGAAAATTACCTTTTTTGCTTTGTCCATGATGCTGAGCTGCCTCTGTTTCGCAGCCAAACCCGAAAAAGAAAAGAAAACAGGCGGTCCTGCGGGGGATCGACCAAACAAGGAAGAAATCCTCAAGAAATTCGACAAGGATGGCGATGGAAAGTTGAATGAAGAAGAAAAGGCCCAAGCTCGAAAAACCATGACGGCCAATCGACGAGTTCCTCCCTTCGTCTTGGAGAAATTCGATAAGGATGGCGACGGAGAACTCAATGACGAAGAAAAGGCGGAAGCCCGCAAGGCCATGGAAGAACGTCGTAAGGAAATGATTGGGAAATTCGACAAAGACGGTGACGGAAAGTTGAATGAAGAAGAAAGAAAGGCAGCCATGGCCGAACGCTCCAAGCCCGGAGAAAAAGCCGGAGGGGAAAAACCCGAAGGCAAAGGCAAGAAGCCCGAAGGCAAAGGCAAAGGCAAGAAGCCCGAAGGAAAAGGCAAGAAGCCCGAAGGCAAGAAAAAACCCTGATCCTTCCCTAAACTCGATTCCATTTGCAAAGAGC
>JAYOEB010000196.1:0-4531 GCA_038116775.1 Opitutia bacterium
TTTGGGTTCGCCTGGAATGGATTGATTTCGCCCAGATGAGTTACACCAACGACAAGGGCGAGGAAATCCACGCCCACCCCGAAATGGTGAGGGATGGAGTGGCCCTGCCCAATACGCACGACAGTTTTTACTTCGGAAGCATCATTCAAAAGGCGAGTTTCGGCAAACACGGGAACAACGATTTGATTCCCGGAGTTTACGTCAACGGAATGATCACCGCTTTGCCCTTCTGGCTTTTGAAGTTGTTTCCCGAGCTCGGCATCGAACGGCTTCTCCTTTGGTTGCCCGTCTACATATCCGGTTTGGTATGCGTTCCCATCGTCTTGATCGGGCGTTTGTACGGAGCTTCGTTGTGGGGTTTCTTCGCGGCCTGTTTGGCTGGGGTTACCCACAGTTACTACAACCGGACGCTGGCCGGTTATTACGACACCGACATGTTTTCGATCACCGCTCCCGCCTTCTCGATGTTTTTTCTGTTGGCCGCGTCCCGCAAGCAATCGATCTCATATCTTTGCCTGGCCACCGCTTCGTTGTTGGTCGGCAGCTTTTTCTACACCTCCGTGCAAGCCGTGACTTGTTCGATGGCTTTGGTTTTTCTCGCTTATCGGCTCGTCTTGCTGGTTTTGGATTTCTGGCAGAGCGGTGAGAGGAACAAGTTTTGGGAAATCCCATCCTTGCCCTTCACCCTCGCCACCGTCCTTTGCATGGCTTGGGTGGTGTATGCGGAGAATTGGTTTTTGGGAAGATTCGTGGAAATTAACTTCCTGAAACCCCTTTCCTGCCTGCTCGTTCCGGTCCTTGTTTTCGCCGTCTTCAAATTCTTGCAAAGGAACGAAGAACCGAAGTTTCTGAAGTGGGTCTCCGCGACGGCGGCCATCGTTCTTCTGGCATTGTCGATCGGCGTTCCTCCCTTTCTGCAAATCGGACCTTTTTCCAACGCGTGGGGAAAGATGACCGGGAAATTGCAGAGCTATTCCGCAATTGCTCAAAAGGATTCGGTCAAATCAGTCGAGCAGAGATACTCGATGAAGTTTTTGGACGTCACGACCACCATTCGAGAAGCCAGTGAGGTGCCGAAGCGCACGGTCTTAAACCGCATCCTTTCCGACGTCCCATCCTGCAATTGCCCGCGTTGCATATCCGGTCAGGATCGCGAGGATACCTTCTTGTTTCCCACCGCCGTTCTCGGTTTTTTGGGTTTGGCCCTTCTGATGCTTCGGTATTGGGAGTTTTGCGTCGGCGTTCCCTTCGCCTTGATCGCCTATTATTGCTTCAAGGGATCGGTCGGTCTTCGCTTCACGGTCCACGCCGGCAACGTCGCCGCTTTGGGCGTTACCTTCCTTTTGCTTTTCCTCCTTTGGTTTCTGGTCCGGAAAATCATCCTTCTCCGCCAGACCGATGTCAAGATCGGGGTCTACGCTAAGTGGGGAACCTTTGCAGTCTCCGCCCTGATCGTCGCATTTCTGGCCAGGCCAAACGTCCGGCATGCCCAAAATTATCACTCCCACGTCGTTTATCCGACCAAGACCATCGAGGTCCTGGAAGCCCTCAACGAAGCTTCCGACCCGGATGATTTCGTCGTTACCTGGTGGGACTACGGATCCGGTTGCTGGTATTATGGAGATCTTCGAAGTTTCACCTCTCCGGCTCATCAGACTTACGACAATTACCTGACCTCGGAAATCCTGCGGTCCAATTCGCCCTTGCAAGCCTCCAGGTTGGCAAGACTCAAGACGGAAACCTTCGTTCGCCTAAAGGATGAAGTGAAGAGGGGAGAGCACAAATACGACACCGCCGTCCGGGCGCTCTTCAAGGACGGTCGCTCCGACTCCGTCTTTTACAGAGGATTGCTCAGTGACTTGGGTAATCCGGAATACGTCTTGCCCACCAAGACCAGAGAGATGTTTCTTTTCCTGCCTTACGAGATTCTCAGAATCTTTCCCACCATTCTAAGCTTCAGTTCGCGCAACCTGTACTTTCCGAAAAATCCTTCCGCCGGCGGGCAAAAGCATCCCCCGATGAAAATCCTCCGAAATGGTCGTCGGGAGGGTTCGTCGATCGTCTTTGACGAAGGATTCCGTCTTGATCGCCGGGGGCAGTTGCGGGTCGAGGGGGAAAACGGTGGCGTGGTCGCCTACAATAATTTCCTTTCCACCGCGGGTGATGGAAACCGCCCGGTTCCCATCCGCTCCCTTTCCTTCGACGGATTGACCATCCCCCTCGCATCACAACCAAACGCGGTCTACCAATTGTTGTACGTTGGGGAAACCAAGGAACTCGTCGTCTTGAGTTCGGAAACGGCCCGTTCGATCTTTGCCCGTAGATTTCTGCTCGATCGCTTTGATCTGGAGTCCTACCGTCACCCTCGCTTCGAGGAGGGAGCCAACCCGGTAAGGCAGCCCTTCATGGTGCAGGCGGATTGGGTAAGCGGAAATCCCTCGAAGCTCAGGCTTCACATGCGCGGAAACTACGTCATCGAGGCGGACTTGACCAAAAACCTGGCTAAAATCCCGGGCTCGGATTCTCCCATTCCATTCTCTTATCACCGTCGTCTGCATGATGAGAAAACCGGAAAAATCATCAAGATGCCCTCCTCGGAATCGCCCGGGGCCAACTATCACTTGATTCAATCGAATCTGCCCGTCTTCGTCGGCGGGCGCAGCTTTACGGTCCCGGATGGAGGCAGAACCGTGGAGCAAATCGCCAACCATCATGGACTGCCGCCCTCCCTGCTGGCATCGTTCTGCGGCGAAGAAACCCATCACTCTTTCGATGGGGGAGAAAAACTGGAGATTCCGGCGAAGGGATACGCCATGCAGCAAGCTTGGTTTTTCATGGATGACGAAGCTTTTCGCAGTGTCTTGGTCCAGGGATTTCTCATGGAGGAACTGCCGGAGGAATTATTTCGGAAAGTTTACTCGACAGCATGGGGAAAAGTTTACAAGATAATCCAATAATTCAATTTTGTCTTCCAAAAGCCTTTCCAATAATGTTGTATTTTTTCCTGTTCAAGTGCTAATGTCATCGTATAGTTTTCTTCCAAGAATCCTTCCCTTCCATCCTACGCTATGAAAATTCCCAAGACTTCTTCGATCTTCCTTTCATTCTTTCTACTCTCCGTGATCTTTTCGCCCGCCCAGGAAATTTCCACCAAGGGGGCATTGATCATAGCCAGCGTAGAAGGGCAGGTCACGGTGGTCAACAACGAGACCCAAGCGTCTTTGCCCGCCGCCAAGGTCGTTGCCGGTGGGGTGATTTACGACGGTCATACGATCAAGACGGGTCCCGGTTCGAAAATGATTTTACTCCTCACCAACGGCACGGTCGCCACGGTCAAGGCGGAATCTTCCCTCAACATCAAGAAGTTCACTCAAGAGAAGTTCGATATGAGCAAAATGAACCTAAGCGACCTGAAGGGCGAACCGAGTCGTTCCGAGACCGTCATCGACATCGAAATCGGAGACATGGTGGTGGACGTCAAGAAGTTGGACAAAAAGTCGAGTTTCAACATCGAGTCTCCGGTGGGAACAGCGGGTATTCGCGGAACCGTCCCTGCCATCTCCGTGATCAAGATGCCCGACGGTGGATTCCAGCAGCAGACTTCGATGCTTCGTGGCGCGATTGCCTTCACTCCTCGCGGGGGTGGATTGCCCACCATGTTGGGGCCAGGACAGAGCTTGGCCTCGGGAATCGGTCCCAACGGCGTTATGCTTCCCATGCAGTTGGGCCAGGTTTCCGCAGCCATGATGAGCGCGATTCAAGCTGACGTGGAAGCCGCAGGCGAGGCCATGGGCATATCGGTGGACGGTGGTCCGGACAGCGGAGACGTCAAGCCGATGGATGCGGAAGAGGAAGCTCCCTCGGAAGATGAACTGAACGAATCGGACGATGAGCGCAGTGGTGCTTCCAAGGGTGTGGGCGACGACGACAACGGTACCGACGCCGTAGCCCTCGAAAAGGCCGGTCTTATCGACTTGGATGATCCGGAACAAGCCTCGAAAGCCGATTCTTTCGTGGAAGTCGCCTCCCAGTCCGCGGATTCTTTTGGCAAAAAGGCGGAAAAACAAGCTGAGATCGATGCCAAGAACGCCGTGCTTGATGGAGACAAGAAACAATTGGAGGAACTCAAGGCCCAGCGGAATAGTTTGCGTAGAAACGGAGAAGAAGGCGAGCTTTCGATCGATGAACAAATTGCTGCCCTGGAAGGCAAAATCTCTCTCGCTGAAGAAGAAATCAAGGTTGCCGAAGCCGATAGAGGCAAGGACTCGGGGTCATTCGTCAAAGCCTTGGCCTCCAACATCGACGACGTCGTCGACGTTACCATCGAAATGGAGGAATTGGGAATCAAGGACAAGTCTTTGATTGAAAAAACCACTGAAAACGCAGAGAACGCCCCCATCACCAACGACAATCTCGCCAAGGTCAAGGAGGTTGGCGTTACCGATACCGATGCCCTCGCCGGTTTGGTCTCCAATCCTGACAAATCGGATGAGGCCGCCGAAATCTTAGGGGATGCCGAGGCTCTTGGCGC
>JAYOEB010000197.1:0-4515 GCA_038116775.1 Opitutia bacterium
GATGCGAGCAAACGATCGACCACTTTTTCGTAGGCGTCGGGGGATTGATCGTTCAAATATTCGTTCACCTCGGCAGGGCGGGGAGGGAGACCGGTAAGATCGAGGTAGAGCCGGCGGATGAGGGTACGCCTGTCCGCCTCAGGAGATGGTTTCATTCCCAAATCGTCCAGTTTGGATAGAATGAAGTGATCGATCTCATTTTTTGCCCATTTTTTGTCGGAGGTTTCAGGAATCGCAGGCTTGGTAACGGGCAGGTAAGACCAGTGGCCCTCCCACTTGGCTCCCTGTTCGATCCACTTGGTGATGATCTCTTTTTCCTCCTCGGCCAGTTCCTTTTTGCTCTCGGGAGGGGGCATGATCTCATCTGGATCGTCCGACATGATGCGGTGCCACGCTTCACTGTCATCGGTGCTGCCGGGTACAATCGCAGCAAATCCGTCCTTCTCAAAGTAGGCTTCCTCGGGGAGATCGAGGCGTAAGTTTGCCTCGCGGAACTTTTCGGAGGGTCCATGGCAGTGAAAGCATTTGCCGGAAAGTATAGGGCGGACATCCCGGTTGAAATGTATTTCTCCTTCCGGTTTTCCCAGGAGCATAGAAAACGGAAAAAAGACTACGATTAATAGGCTGCGAAAAATCATATCATTACATTGTTAGGATACAATAGAACTCACTCAAGAAATTAAACCTCAAAAAGCGTAAATCATTTGGCGGTTTGAGTCACAATCGAGATGCCTTTTAACAAGTTTGGCGGTGAATATTTCATGGATATCTGCTTATCCACACCAACAATGAGAATAAATCTGACTAAATTTTAGCAGGGTGTACTGCAAATGCGTTCATTTGAACATTGGCTAGATGAAAACCGTCGATTATGGTAACAGATAGATTTAATTTTTAACCATTATGGAAACCAGCGAAGAAGCCCTAGCCACTAATGAGCTAAACGAGCAACCTGAAGTTGCAGAAGAAATCTTGGATTTTGACGCTGTGGATATCATGCTTCACGGAAATTTGCAGGGTCAGATTCGTTATTCCATGATTAAGGCGATGGCGGCTGCTTTGGACGAAAAAATTCAGATTCTGGTGGAAGCCGAAGAAAATTTCAAACCCTCTGATGATGAGGCATTTGTGGAAGTAGCCATGCCCGAGATCGAGAGCATGGCTCAAGCCCTGACCGAAGACTGGTTGGACTTTTCCAAACTTCGATTTTGGGAGACCTGTGAGACAGCTGAGGTAGCTTGGGAGGAGTATGCAGACGAGGGAGGGAAAGTCTCCCGAGGTCTGCCATACGGCAAACCTTTGGATAAACCCCTCGAGGGTAATCGCATCATGATCAATCTGGAAAAGGTCAGGGACTGGCTTCGTCAAGTTCATCTTATTCATGAGCAAAAGGGGATGGGCTGGGTGTCGCCCCATGGATGCCCGGAGGACGGGTTGCACGCCTACGAAGGGCGAAAAGCATGCTTGAATAGACTGAACCATACGATCGAGTCGATTGAAAACAATTTTTAGTTTAGAAGAAACCGATTTCATTAACGGTTAAGTCCCTACTGATCAGCTCCTTGCATTAATGCAAAGATTTTCGCTTCACCGTTGTGTTTTCCGGTTATGCCCTGCATTATAAGAGGGATTTATCGTTCCGATCGATATTGTTTTATTCTGCCAGTGATGATTGCGATTCATGAGCTTCCGAAAACCTAAGGCTTCCCACCAGCCCGCAGACGGCTGCATGTTGGGGAAATGGGTTGCAGGCGCTATCTTTTCATTGTTTGCCACTGCCTCTGTCCTGACTCCCCTGTTTTATCTTTCGATTAAGCCAAACGAGTTCGCCGTAGGATTTCTTCCTATGAGGATGATAAATGCTGATCTTAAGCACTTGGTAGTATTCCTTTCCTTTTCGCTGATCGTTGCGATCGTTTTGGTTTCTCTGCACTTGGGTGGAAAAGCCAAAAGACTTCCCCCGAAATTTCTTTTCTTCTTCTTCGTTTTTTTGTCGTCGATCTTGGTTTCCACTCTCTTTTCTCACAACCCCATGCGGGCTTGGGTTTCGGCTCTCCAATGGCATGTCGTACCGCTTTTCCTTGCCCTGTCTCTTTCGCAGATGGTTTGGACGCGAAGGAGACTGGTCTTGGCATTGGGATTGATGCTTCTTGGTGGATTCGCGTCCTGTTTGGTCGCTTTGGATCAGCATTACCAATGGACGGACTGGAGTCATCGACTGGTTCGAGCAAACCCCATGATTCCTGCCGGTATAATTTACAACCATAATTTTGCCGCCGAATATCATGCCCCCTTGATCCCGCTGGTCTTGGTCGTGTTCTTTTCCATCAAATCGCTGCTTGGCAGAGCATTCTGTTTAGTTGCATTAACGGTCGTTTTCCTGCCTGCCCTGGCGCTTTCCATGGCAAGAGGGGCTTGGGTTGGGCTGATCATGGGTTCGTTGGCGGCGCCCCTTCTTTTTTGCATTAGCGTAAAGGTTTTAAAGTCAAATTCCAAAATTCTTACTCTTACAAGAAAGAGAATTCTTTTTATCCCTCTTTCCCTCTTGCTTTTGGCGTTTTCATTGCCCGTTTACGTAATCAGTTCCGATTTTTGGAAGAAAGGGGGCTTTGGGATCGAAAAAATTGTGAGTTTGAAGGAAATTTTCGTTTTCGATGAACCAACTGATGAACCAGAACCCGAAGTTTTGGAGCAGAAAATTCCGGAGAAATCGAAAAGCGATTCCTACTCGCCACCCGTTTTCTCCCAATCCAAGGAGGCGAAGGAATTGAAAAGCATAGTCGAAGTCAAAGACTCTAGCGTCAACCGACGCTTTGTTCTTTGGAAAGATGCATTCAATGAGTCGCTGGGTTCCGATTTTCTTTTTGGCAAAGGCACTGACCACTATGAACTGTTCTATCACCAAAGTGCTGTAAATGCGGATCGAAATTGGGGTAAGACTTTGGTTCGTTACGTTCACAACGACTATGTTCAAATCCTTTTCGAAAACGGAATTTTGGGACTCGTCGGATGGATGGGAATGTGGGGGTTCGTAGTAGTGAGAACGCTTGGGCGAAGCGCCGTTCTCTTTGCTGAGAATAGGCGCCGGGATTTGGCGGTTTTTCTTGGGTTGCTTGCATGCGTGCTTTGCTTCTTGACGGAAGCCGTCTTTGAGTTTCCTTCCCGCTCCCCTTGCGCCATGATGATCGGTTGGTCGGCAATGGGAATTTTGCTTGGTTTGAACTTGGGGAAAACCGAAGAAAAGGAAATGGTGATCCTCTCGCGCAAGCCCAAACTTAATTTGCTGGTAGGAGCAACCGGACTCGTTTTGCCCTTTTACGTTTTTTTCCTTTCGAATAATCTTTTCTGGGCAAATTTGTATCATTTTCAAGGACGAGCCGCAGCTGATGCCAAAAAGCCCGAGAGGAGCCTGCATTTCCATCGCTTGTCAATTTCTCACGCACCTTGGCAGCATGCTTCAAGAAAAGCTGAAGGCTACCTGCTGATCACTCATGAGAAACGCTATCTTGATGCGATGAAATCGATCGAGGACACCTTGAGCCGTCATCCAGGTTGCCTGCAAGCTCATCAAAACCGAATTGCCTTGCTCATCAACGAATTTAAAAACCTGCAAGCGGCCAAACTTGCCTTTGTGGACATGAAAAGAGCGGCACCCTACCATCCTTTCACTCTGAAGGAAGAAAAAAAGATTAGGAGATTGCTCTCATCGAATGGAAATAAATCATCGTAAACAACGTAAGAAAATCCTTTCCTTTGATAATTAAAATACTAAGATAGTATATCCAGCTAAATGTTTCGTTCCTTTTCTCTTTTTCTGACTTGCGTGCTTTTCCATGGCATGTCCTTTGGCGTGAATGAAATTTCCATTGTTTCGCCAGACCAGTACGATTTGTATGAAAGCGCAGATAACGGACTTTCCATCGATTGGAATTATCAGTCTCAGGATAACGGAATTCAAAGTTTGGTCTGGGCCTATAAACTTGATGAAGACTTTTACTCTTCCACCATCAGCGCCTTTCAAGTGGAAGGAAACGATTCGGTCGACGGATCGAGTTGGCTGAGTGGCGTAAGCTATGGACAGCACGTGTTGTATGTTGCGCTTCTCGACCAAATCGATTCAACCAATGTTTTTGTCGAGGACAGTCATTCGTTCAATTATCAGTCTGGAGATGGTGGTTATCAGAGCGGAGACGGCGGATACGATAGCGGAGACGGCGGATACGAGAGTCCGGCGAGCGACTGGATCACGATCGTGTATCCCGACGCGTACGATCTGGACGAGTATGCGAGCCTGGAGTTGGAATGGAGTTACGCTTCTGACGGAGAGGGTTATGCGAGTCCGCGCTTCGGATACGTGATCGACGATCAGATTTACTCGAGCACGGCCTCGATCAGCGAGTTTGACAGCGATTACCTAAGCGGCGAGGAGTGGTTGAGCGGACTGGCTGAAGGACATCACCTGCTGTACGTCGGGTTGCTGGACCGCGAGAGCGGAGAGGTTCTGGCCAGCGACAG
>JAYOEB010000198.1:0-1769 GCA_038116775.1 Opitutia bacterium
CTTCGTAGACAAGTTCCGGAATGCCAACCTGCTTGGCGATTTCAGAATAAAAGGTATCGGGATCATCGTATTCTCCTAATTGTTTGATTCCCTTGATCTTGGTGTCATACAACTTTTCAAAGAATTCAACTCTCTTTCGATCCTCCGATGGTTTTAAAGATTCTGAAAACCCGAGCAGAGGGAAAAGAAAAATTGAGGAAAGTAGAAACAAAATGCCTTTCATAACAATTATGGACGGTAGACCTTAGTCTGTTTTGAGCAAGGCTTTTGCAATTTCCCCGTAAAATAAATTCGGAATCACAGGAGTGATTTGTTTCAATAGATCCAGTCATGTCTGTACGGAAACGCGCAACTTCCAAAACAAGCGATTCCCCTCAAAAGAATCCATTGCTGGCGCTTGGACCGGGGCTGGCGCTTGGAGCAAGTTCGTTACTGTATTATTTTGGTTCGCTGGAACTGGATGCAGCCATCACTTTGGGCATTGCCACCTGGACGGCCCTTTGGTGGATCTTCGAACCCGTTCCCATACCGGTCGCTTCCCTGCTGCCTCTATCGCTGCTTCCTCTTTTCGGGATCCTCAGTCCCAAGATGGTGGGCGAGAAATACGGGCACCCTTTGGTTCTCCTGCTGCTCGGAGGCTTTCTTCTGTCCAAGGCGATGGAGAAAAGTGGAGTCCATCGCAGGATTGCCCTGATGATGGTCAATGCCTGTCCATCCGGTGAAAAATTTTTAATTCTCGGGTTTATGACGGCTGCGGCATTTCTGAGTATGTGGATCTCAAACACAGCCACCACTCTGATGATGTTACCGATGGCTCTTGCCGTAATTCAGGGAAGTCAGAATAAAAAACTGACCATTCCCCTGCTTCTGGGAATTGCATTTGCGGCGAACGTAGGAGGAATAGGCACTCCTATAGGCACTCCACCCAACTTGGTGATGATTGCCGCTTACAAAGATATGGGTTTCCCGGAACTATCCTTTTCCCAATGGATGAAATTCGGGGTACCCGTTACCATCACCATGGTTCTGGTTATTTGGCTTTGGCTGACCCGAAGCATCACCGGTAAGAATCAAATTGAGCTTCCCGACCCCGGAAAATGGGAGACAGCCGAAATCAGGACTCTTACCGTTTTTGCCCTCACGGCTCTTGCGTGGATCACCCGCTCCGAACCTTTCGGCGGATGGAATGCCTGGCTCGATCTTCCGCAAGCCAACGATGCCAGCGTTGCCTTTCTGGCCGTGATCGCGCTTTTCTGCATTCCCAGTGGCGGTCAAAAGAAAGATCGCTTGTTGGATTGGAAAACCGCCAATAAAATCCCCTGGGGGATGCTCGTCTTGGTGGGCGCGGGCCTGTGCCTCGGCGAAGGATTCAAGCAGTCCGGATTAAGCGCCAAAATTGCCGGTGTATTTTCGGGAATTGAAAACCTTCACCTCCTGAGTCTGCTCCTTGGAGTATGTCTGATTGTCACTTTCCTAACCGAGATGACCAGTAATACCGCCACCACCAACGTTCTGATGCCCATTCTCGGAGCCGCCGCCACCGCATCGAACATAGATCCGATCCTGTTGATGATTCCCGCCGCCATGAGCGCCAGTTGCGCCTTTATGCTGCCCGTCGCCACCATTCCCAACGCGGTGGTTTTCGGTACTGGTCAAGTGAGCGTAAAAAGAATGGTGAAGGAAGGCTTGGTTTTAAATCTTCTCGGAGCCTTGATCATCTCGGTAATCTGCTATTTACTGCTTTCTTAATTTTCAGCTCATGAAATATC
>JAYOEB010000198.1:1779-2317 GCA_038116775.1 Opitutia bacterium
AATATCTCTCCCTCCTTGTACTCTCTTCTATCCTTTCTTACCCGAGTCAGGCCGGCCAACGGCCCGCAAAGCCAAACGTCGTGTTGATCCTGACCGATGATCTTGGCTGGCAGGACGTAAAATGCTACGATATCGACGAACCCTCCCCGATGGAGACGCCAAACATCGATTCGCTCGCCAAACGAGGGATCAAGTTTTGGCAGGCTTACGCGCCCGCCCCAACCTGCTCCCCGACCCGATGCGCCATAATGAGCGGCAATCATCCCGCCCGGGCTCAGAAGACTCACGTCGTGGGAGGTTCTCCTCCTACCCCGAACCACAAATACGGCTGGACGATGATGGCGCCTTGGTACAGCGGCCGAATGCCGGCGAACGAAACAACCCTCGCCCGGGTTCTTCGCTCAAACGGATACCGCACCGGGCACTCCGGAAAATGGCATATGGCGATCGATCACTTCGCTTTCCCCCAACCGAAGGACCAAGGTTTCGATTGGTCCAGAAGCAATCGTGGAGCCCGGTCCAGCATGCCGAATAGAGC
>JAYOEB010000198.1:2327-4449 GCA_038116775.1 Opitutia bacterium
CCGGCTTCGCCACTAGGCAAAACAACGATCCTCACCGTTTGGATGAGAATGGATACCCCTATCATCAGACCAGTGAGGATGCCTTGGCTTTTCTGCGGGAAAATCATGATCAGCCCTTTTTTCTCTATTATGCGACCTGGTTGGTTCATACTCCGATACACACGCGCTCGGAAGCGCTTCTCGATAAGTATTGCAAGAAACTCGGAGTCAAAAAGCCAACCGACGCCAGCGGTTGGACGATGAAAGGACAGACCAATCCCTTTTATTGCGCCATGGTCGAGGAGCTGGATTACTATTTGGGCAAAGTCTTCGACTTCCTTGACCAAACCGACGACCCCCGCTGGCCGGGTCACAAACTCGCGGAAAACACTTACCTTATCCTCACCTCCGACAACGGAGGCATGGAAGGGCATGCAAAGGAAGTCATCACCGACAACTACCCTCTCGACAAGGGAAAGATATCGGCCATGGAGGGCGGTACCCGTGTGCCTTTGATCATCACCGGGCCGGGCATTCCCCGGGGGATAGAATCCGAGGTAATGGTCAACGGCCTTGACTTTTACCCCACTCTTCTTTCCTTGACCGGAACCCCAAGGCCAGAAGGAAAAAACCTGGACGGGTGCGACCTAAGCGAGCTTTTGCGTAAGGATCCGACTAATCCGAAATTGGTGGCAGACAAGGAAGGCAACCCACGAGACACCATGGTCTGGCATTTCCCCCATAGCGCCGCCATGGAAAGCACGATTCGGGTAGGAGGATACAAGCTGATCCGCAACTACAACCACCGTTTCTACGAAGACACGCCTGAATACGAACTTTACCAACTCTATGAAACCGTAAATGGAAAACAAGCAAGAGTGGATATTGAAGAAGCGAAGAACCTTGCATCCAAAAAGCCTGAAATGGTCAAGGAATTGAACCGGAAGCTTTCATCGCTCCTTGAGGAAATGAATGCGAGCTACCCTTACTTCAATCCAGAAGCCCGAAGGATCGGTCCTGAAAGTAAGTTCGTCCCGAAAGTAAGCGCTCATCACAGAAAGAACAACCTGGTGACTTTTCAATTTCAGGAAAAGGGAGCCCAAGTCATTCGCGGAGATCTGATTTATACCTTAAACGGAGGAGAGCAGCACGAGGAATGGCACCGGATCAAGGGAGAGACTCCGCTAGAGGATAAAATCATATTCACTTTGCCGAAAGGAACGTCTCATTACTTCCTCAATTTAATCGATGAAAACAACTTTCTCGTCAGCTACCCGCAAACTCCGGACTACTCGGAGCTCAGCAAGACGAAGAAAAAGTTTTCTCAATTTGCGCTTGCCTTAAAATAACGGGATTTTCCCAAAACTTCACTTATTCAGCATGGTATGTTCATTGCCGTTCTTACTTTCCCATTTCCTTGCAGCCTTACGCTTTCTTTGGAATTGACTGACGGACGGACTTCATCAGCGTGCGGGTAAACTAGTTCCATTCTTTTGAATATGAAAAACAAGACATTCGAAAACGTCAGCGTTCACGCCAAAGCCAATATCTACTTCGAAGGCAAAGTAGTCAGTCACTCGATTTTTCTAGCGGATGGGTCCAAAAAAACGCTGGGGGTCATTTATCCTGGAAGCTATCACTTCAACACAGAGCAAGCCGAGAAGATGGAAATCATTGCGGGAAAGTGCAAAGTGGTTCTCGACGGCTCGGAAGAATCCCGCTCTTACGATGAGGATACAGCCTTCGAAGTGCCGGCCAACAGCGGCTTCACCATTGAAGTCGGGGATGGAGCTTGCGAATACGTCTGCTCTTTCATCGATTAATCCGTCTGAGCTCAATTCGGCAGGGGAAAGAACCACACCAATCCTTTCAAGGAATCGATCCAGAGCCTTGGGCGGGACTATGGTTCGGCGTGGTGAAAATTATCCTTGCGGGATAAAAAGCTGAGAATTTCCAGAATTTTCGATGACAAGTCGATATCGGTCGCCTACACTGCGCCCCGGTTATTCGTGAGACTCGAATCCTCACGGGGTATTTCCGATCATTAAAAGAAAAATTCCTACCAACCCCTTTTTCTCTACCTTGCCTTACCCTCGCCCCACACTCCTTGGTTGCGCGATGAAATGGGGGATTTATTCATGGG
>JAYOEB010000199.1:0-2247 GCA_038116775.1 Opitutia bacterium
CCCGTTATCCTCTCAAGCAAATCCCCTCCTTTTTTCTTGTCGGCAAGAACCAAGAGTCCGTACCCCATTTCCAAGGCGAAGACTTCTTGTTCGATCGCGCTCTCCATGGGAGAAAGCTTGGGAGACTCACCTTCCATGGTTTGCTCGCGACCGGGCGAAGACTGCCTGCCGCTCATGCCAAGCTGGGCCGCCGCGGGGTCGGCGCCCTGAGGGGCGAGCTCTTCGATCAAAGCGTTTTCGGAGCGCTTGGACAGGAAGTAAGCGGTTGCAAAGCACCCAAGGGCCAAAATGAAAAATGGCCAGAAGGTATCGGAAAGAAAAAAGGAAAAAAGCAAAAGCATGACGCCGGCTATTGCGATTGCCTTGGGGTAGACGGTGAGTTGTCTGCCGACGAATTCTCCCAAGTTCGTCTCCTCGGACGAACGGGTAACCAGAATACCCGCGGCAATGGAGACGATGATTGCTGGAATTTGAGTTACCAAGCCATCCCCAATGGAGAGAATGGTGTAAGTTTGCAGGGAGTCCGACATGGACATGTCTCTTTGGAAATATCCGATCAGGATGCCTCCTATGACGTTGACTACGGTAATGAAGATACCGGCGATGGCATCACCGCGAACAAACTTGCTGGCTCCGTCCATCGAGCCGTAGAAGTCGGCGTCTTTCTGTATTCTCGCTCGGCGTTCCAAGGCTTGCGCCTCGGTTATGACGCCGGAATTCATTTCGGCGTCGATCGACATTTGCTTTCCGGGCATGGCGTCCAAGGTGAAGCGGGCGGTAACCTCGGCGATTCTACCCGCGCCTTTGGTGATGACTACGAAGTTGATGATCACCAGAATGAAGAAGATAACCGCCCCGACCACGTAATTTCCCCCAACGACGAAAGTGCCGAATGCCTGGATGACGGAACCCGCGTCGCCGTCCAGTAGGATCAGTCGGGTTGAAGCCACGTTCAAGCCGAGTCTGTACAAGGTGACCGCAAGCAACAGCGTGGGGAAAACCGAGAATTCGGGCGGATCCTTGACGTAGATGACGGTGAGAAGGATCAGGAGGGAAATCGCTATGCTGAAAACAAGAAGGACGCTCAGGATGTCCTTGTGAACGGGGAGAACCAGAAGAAGAACCGCTCCAAAAAGACCAAATACGAAGCCGAGGTCGGAATTTCCGCCGAAACGGGAGAAGGTGGAGCGAAGATTGGCGAGGAAATCAGTCATGCGAAAGATTTTGCGGTGGGAACCTTCTTGAGAATCCTTCTAGCTTTGAGGCGATGAAAATAATAGGCATGGGTCTTGTAGACTTGGGCAAGAATCTCGGCCACGACCTTGTAAAGTTGCACGGGTATCGGTTCCCCTACCCGCCCCAGGGCAAATAAGGTTTGAGCAACTGGTTTGTTCTCAATCATAGGGACTTCATGCTCCCTCGCAATGATCTTGATTCTTCTGGCCAATAGATTTTCTCCTTTCGCAACCACTACTGGAGCATAATCCGTGCCTTTTTCGTATTTAAGCGCCACGGCGAAGTGCGTGGGGTTGGTGACGACGACGTCCGCCGTTGAAACGTCGGCAACTCCCTTGGTTCCCAAAAGCTCAAGCGCCTTCTTGCGTTGGGCTGTCTTGACTTCGGCCGAAACCTCCTTGCTCTTCCTTTCTTCCTTCACCTCCTGCTTGGTCATTTTCATCTCCTCGTCATGTTCCTTTTTCTTGATGAAATAGTTGATGATTGCGATGACCGTGAGCATCAGTACGAGAATGGTGAACATAACGATGAAGAGCTTGTAGATAAACTCGGGTATGTGCTGAATGGGTACGGGGGTGAAAAAGATGGGGTCTCCGAGAAAAATAAGCAGAGTCAGCCAGACCACGGCTGCAATGGAGGTAAATTTCAATAAGTCGACGAGGAAAGTCTTGAGCGCCTTTAAGCCCACGACTCTCTTGACTCCGGTTATTGGGTTCATTTTCTTGAAGGAGGGCTCGATTGCCTTGGGGGTGAACCTGAATCCAGTCTGCAAACCTTCCGCTATCAGGGCCGCGAGGAAACACGCGACGAGAAGAGGCGCCAAAATCATTCCCATGGAGAAATAGGAGGATTGCATGGTGTGGGCAACCCCTTCTTGCGTACTGGTAATGGAATCGATGTTCTCCAAGAGGGATCGGGTGAACAAAAGCATGTCTTCGGCCTTGCCGGGACCAAAGAACAAAATGATCAGCAAGCCCGCCAGCAGGGTAAAGGTCATGGCGATTTCGGGGG
>JAYOEB010000199.1:2257-4437 GCA_038116775.1 Opitutia bacterium
ATTGACCCTTGGCTCGGGCTTCGTTAAGTCTTTTTTCGGTTGGCGGTTCCGTTTTGGAGCTCTTGTCTACGTCGGGCATGAGTCGAAGTCGGGATTAGCCGCTCTGAATGATGTCGAGCATGATCGAGACCGATCTTCTGCTGTTTTCAACAATGTAGGAAGTGATGAGCATAATGGATGAGACCAACAAGACGAGCCCCGAAAGAATTCGAATGGAGAAGCTCGTCATGAAAACGTTCATTTTGGGAACGGCTTTGCCTAGGACCGCAAAGGATATGTTGATCATGAAGTTCAGGGCTATGAAGGGAGCGGCCATTAGGGTCCCCACCACAAAGACGTTGGTGACTTCCCTGCCAAATTCCACCATTGGGCTGGCGGAGAGAAAAAAATTGCCGATGGGAAGAATTTCGAAGCCGAGAATAAAAGCCTTGAGGACGTCGTAGTGGATTCCGGCGACAAAGAAAACCAGCAAGCTGAAATAATAAAGGAGAGTGGTAATGGTGGCATCCGTAGAGCCTAGGAGAGGGTTGACGCTATTGCTGGCCATTAGGCCGATTTCGTAGGAAATCAAGTGCCCGGCGAGTTCTACGGCGAAGAAAACCATCCGTACCGTCATTGCAAGCAGGAGACCGATGCAGATTTCATTCATCGCCAATAGGATTGCCCCGGCGAAATGGGTTGCAAGTTCCAGGTTTGCGGGAACAAGCGGATTGATCAGGATCGAGAGAATAAGAGCGAAAGCGGTTCTGATCTTAACGGGAATGAGTTGACCCGCGAAGAGAGGTATGCCTAGAAAGAAAGCTCCAGTTCGCAAGAAAACCAGTACCCATACGACGATCTCACCGGCTTCTATGGTCATTGAGCCATAGTTGGGATCAAATTAAACATCGATATGTAAAATTCGGTCATGGTCTTCAAGATGAAGTTGGCCGAAATAACGATGGCAAGGGATACGCAGACCAACTTCGGCACAAAAGTCAGCGTTTGCTCCTGAAGACTTGTGATTGACTGTACGAAACTGACCAGGAGTCCAACCACCAACGCGGTCCCCAATATGGGGATGGAAAGGATTAGACCCGTCTGCAAGAGATTTCTCATAATATCGACTGCTAATTCCATTGTCATGATTGAGGACTCCTTGGTTAGGAAACGTTGAAACTGTTGACCAGAGACTGGATGACGAGATACCAACCGTCGACCAATACGAAAAGAAGAAGCTTGAAGGGCATGGATATGACGACTGGAGGCATCATCATCATTCCCATCGACATCAAGGAAGAAGCGACGATGAAATCAACGATGATGAATGGAATGAAGATTAGAAACCCCATTTGAAAGGCAGTTCTCAGCTCGCTTAGGACAAAGGAGGGAACGACGATGCTGAGCGGAAGTTCGTCTCGTGTCATCGCGCCTTGCCTGGAGATTTCCAGAAAGAACTGAGCGTCCTCCTGTCTTGTTTGATTGAGCATGAAATCCTTCATGTAGGAGGTTGCCACCATGAGGGCCTCGCTGGACTTCATGGTGTCGGCCATGTATGGCGTCACAGCGTCGTCGTAGATTTTATTCCAAACTGGACCCATCACGAAAAAGGTCAGGAACAGGGACAGTCCTATGATGATCTGGCTGGAAGGGGCCGCATTTACTCCGATTGCGTTGCGGACGAAACCAAGAACAATCACGATCCGCGTAAAGCAGGTCATCATCATGATGATGGATGGTCCGAGGCTTAGGATGGTCATGGCGATGACAAGTTGTATCGCTACGCCAAAATCACCGTCGTCGTTGGTGCCGGTTACGTCGATTCTCAACCCGGGGCTACCCGTTCCGGTAGTTTGCGAAAAAAGATCTCCCGTTTGCCCGGAAAAGAGCAAAAGAAAGAGAAAGATGATCTTTAGGCTAATTTTCATCGGAAGAATTGGATTTGGGGTGTTCCAATGGAGAATCCGTTGAGTTGAGCCTCGATAAATGAGCAATGGAAGTGGGGTTAACTCCAAGAAGGTGTTTTTCCTGACCGTACTGAGCCACGATCAGATACTGCCGATTTCCAAGGGGGCAGGTATCCGTGACGTGAATCTTGCCGCTTTTGCTTTGAATGGCGGCCATTTGCTTCTTTTTGCGAAACAAGATCAGAAAGTATGCGGATGCCGCCAATAACCCCAGGTAGGCAAGAACTCGTACCC
>JAYOEB010000200.1:0-4308 GCA_038116775.1 Opitutia bacterium
ACGTCATTGAAAGCATTTTGGGCCAAGAGATTTTCGAGCACGACGACATGGCCGTTGACATGCGCGAACTTGCTAAAAGAAGGCACATGGAAAAACAGAGTCACCCTTCCGAATCCTGATTTCATGATGGGTCCCAGTCAAGAAACCCAACATTGGATTCATGACCTGAGTCCGTTTCTGTGGAAATTTCCCGACTCTTGGGCCGACTGGGGGCCAGGAGGCATAAGGTGGTACGGCGTTTCATACCTACTGGGGTTTGCAACCGCTTATTTTTTGTTGCTTTCGTACTACAAAAAATCGCGCAGTCCATATGATGGGGAACAAATCCTGAATATGATGACCTTCATGGTTATCGGCGTTCTCGTAGGTGGTCGACTTGGTTTCCTGCTTCTTTATCAATTCGATAAATTCTTATCGGACCCGCTTATGATATTACGGGTTTGGGAAGGCGGAATGGCAAGTCATGGTGGCTTTATTGGTGTAATTATTGCAATTATTTGGTATGCGAGGCATTCCAGGCAAAGCATTTTGCCAATTGCCGACCTCATAGTCACGGTAGTGCCCCCTGGCCTTTTTTTCGGAAGAATCGCAAATTTCATAAATGGTGAACTTTGGGGGAAGCCTACCTCGCTTTCATGGGGTGTTCTTTTTCCGAATGCTCCTGACTTCGCATCGCAGGTAGCCCGACATCCGTCGCAACTTTATGCCGCCGTTCTTGAAGGTCTTGTTCCTTTCCTGTATCTTCAATGGAGATTTTGGTTGACGAAAATCAACGCTGCCAAACCCGGCCATCTAGCCGGCGAATTTTTAATTTGTTATGGAATACTGAGAGTTGTCAATGAAGTGTTCCGTGAACCGGATGCTGCATTGATCATGGATTTTTCGCGTGGTCAATTTTATTCCTTTTTTCTTGTTTTGGGAGGATTCCTGGTTATGCGAATAAGCTCGACGAAAGCAGCCTCCCCCTGAAGACGCATCGATGCGCTTGCCGAGGGAAATAAGCGCAATTAGCAATATGTTGGTTGTTTTACTTTGACTTCGTCCTGAAAACGGAGAGAAAACAAGAAGCGTTTTTATATGATAGGTAATCTCTTCGGTTTTCTTTCCAATGATATTGGCATCGATTTGGGTACGGCCAATACTTTGGTGTTTGTCCGTGATCGCGGAATTGTGCTTCGCGAACCTAGCGTCGTCGCTAGATACAAGACCAGCAAGAAAGTATGCGCAGTTGGTTCGGACGCCAAGAGAATGCTGGGTCGAACTCCCGGTACCATCGAAGCGCTGCGTCCCATGAAAGACGGGGTTATTGCCGACTTTGAGATTTCCGAAGCCATGCTCCGCTACTTCATTGAAAAGGTTGATAAGAGGAAGTTGGTTCCCCCTAGGGTCGTCATTGCGGTTCCTTCCGGCATAACTGCGGTTGAGAAAAGAGCGGTTAAGGATTCCGCAATACGGGCGGGCGCCAGAGAGGTTCTCTTGTTGGGCGAACCTATGGCTGCTTCCATTGGGGCCGGCCTTCCCATCGACGAGGAATATGCAAACATGATCGTCGACATTGGCGGCGGTACAACGGAAGTTGCGATTATTTCCATATCAGGGGTCTCCTATCAAAGAAGCATTCGGGTGGGCGGCGACGAATTGGATGAATCCATCGTTGCCTACATGAAAAGAGCTTACGGTCTGCTCATCGGCGAGAGAACCGCGGAAGAAATCAAATTTACCGTCGGCTCCGCTGCTCCTATAGATACCGGAGAAATCACCATGGACGTTCGAGGTCGAGATGCCACCGCGGGTCTGCCCAAAACGATCCACGTGACCTCTCAGGAAATAAGAGAGGAGGCGCTGAAGGAAGTGGTGGCCCAAATTGTAGATTTGGTTAAAAACGCTCTCGACAGATGCCAACCGGAGCACTCCGCCGATCTTATTGATCGCGGAATTGTTCTGGCGGGCGGAGGCGCTTTGATTAGAGGCTTGGATCAGGTAATCAGCGACGCCACGGGACTTACCGTCATACAAGCCGACGATCCGCTTTGCTGCGTAGCCAATGGTACGGGAAAGTTCCTCGACTTACTAGGCACTCTCTCTCGTGAACAAGTAGATCGATTGGTCACTCAATAAAGAACTCTTAGGTTGGGATACCAAGTTCAGAGACTAAAAAAAAATCCATTCGCCCTGCTTATTCTTTTCCTGGGAATTTGGTGGGGCGTTCCATCCGCATGGAAAGTCCTCCTTCGTTCAGGGTTCAATGAATTTCAGGCTCCTGCTTGGGATCTTGCCTCCAGAGTGGAGGATTTGTCCGACTATTGGGGTCATCTCAGTGATTCCAAGAAGACCCTGATCGAGAAAGGCAAGGAGGTACGGAGAGTAGGCCTCAACTATAGCATGCAGTTCCAAAATCTTGAAAGTCTTGCCAAAGAAGAATCCAGGCTGAATCGTCTCCGGCTTGACCTGAAGGAACTGGAAAGCAGATTAGACATGAACTCCCCAAAATCCTACGTTCCCATCGTAGCGAGAGTCTCTCGTCGAACCCTCGCTGGATGGTGGCAATCCATGAACTTGAGAAAAGGCAGAGGATCCGGATTGGAGAAAGGCTCGGGCGTAATTTTTTATGATGGCATCGTTGGTAGAATCAATTCGGTCGGAACCTCCATGAGCGAGGTGGAATTGGTCACGAATACAAGATTTAGAATTGTGGCCCATTTTGTCGGTGATGATCGTCCGGTGACTTTTCAAGGTAATGGGATTTTACCTGGAGGCATCCCGACGGGCATCGTCTTGGACGTTCCGCAAGATCTCGTTGCATCCGAAGAAAAACCTCTGGAACTCACAACCTCTGAATTGGGAGATACTTTTCCACATGGAATCAGGATCGGCAAAGTTTTCGAATTGGAGGGTGACCAGAATGGTCTTTTCAAAACCGGCCAAGTCAAGCTAAGCCCTGAACTCTGCAAGATTCGAGAGGTTACCATCCTTTCACCCAAAGGCTAAATGTTCAAATCCTTTCTCTCCGGAATCATCCTGTTTTCCTGCAATCTTTTCGCCTTGCAACTGTTGTTGCTTTTAAACTCTAGCTTTTCCTCATGGGGAATATCGGTGTACGCACCCTCTCTTTTCCTTTTCCCCAGTTTGTCAAAACTAAGTCCCACGACGGCATACTTGGTCCTCGCCCTTACGGGATTGTGTCTCGATTCCTCCTATTGCACGCCCCTAGGCTTTCATCCATTTGCTCTCATCTTGTCCGGCATCATACTCCAAAAGATGCTTTTTCCGAACCACTCCGGGACAAAAAACACCCCGCTTCTTATTCCTTGCTTGGCGAATTTTTTCATCTGCTTTCTCTTGTTCCTTTTTCTTAGAATGGACCAAACTTATGGAGCCTGGCCTTTGGTTAATTTTGCCGTTGATTTGTTTTTTTCCACTTTATTGCTCGTTCTGGTTGTTTCATGGTTTGGTAGATTCTGCGAAGCCGTCTTGCTCTTGTCGGAGAATTGGATGGAAAAAGACAGGGTTGAAGAGTGAAAATCATCGAAAAACATCATCCTGAGGCCAGAAGGTTGTTTCTTTTCAAGATTTGTTACTCAATCTTAATTTCGTTGGTCTTGATCTTTCTGCTCTACAGGCAGGTCTTCGAATCCGACGACTATGAATCCAAAGAACGCAAACAAGCCCAGAGAAGAATAATCAGACCGGGGGCCCGGGGAGACGTCCTTGACCGGAACGGTAATTTACTCATTGGAAACAAAGCCAATTTTGACGCAGTCCTCCATCTCGAACAACTCAAAGATGAAATTTGGCAAAGGAAAGTAGCTCTTAGAAAACTGGCTTATCAATTGAGAAACGAACTGAGCAACCATCCTTCTCTGTCAGTAGAGGCACTTGCCCAAAAATGCTACCAAGTCGATTTCGTCAGACGGCGCGGTATTCGCATTAACGGGACCAAAGACGGCCATGAACAGAAGCTGAGGGCTCAAGCCTTTGCCGATAACAGACGACTGGACGTGGAGAACCAATCCAATGGGGATTGGTCTTTTCTCGTTCCTATGGATACTGACCCTGACAAAGCCCTTCGAATCTCGGTTCTCAATGCCGAGCTAGACGTCTGGGTAGCAGGGCTTTTCACCTTGCCTCTCAAAGTCGGTCAAAACGGATATTTCGAAGCCTTGAGTGGACAAAGTGATCAAAGCGGCTCCATATTCTCTAGGATCTTTCCCAATCTTGGAGCCGCCGGACAATCCTATCCCTTCAGCACAAGTGGATTTTCCCTGGACTGGGAGTCAAGGTACTCGGTTGTGGAAAAGTACCTTGGAA
>JAYOEB010000201.1:0-4251 GCA_038116775.1 Opitutia bacterium
ACCAAGAGCAACACCAGTTGCTACCGCTTGCATCAATAAGTTCTTTTTGAAGGCGCCAACGGTTATTTTCTCCACCGTTGCTCCCAAAGCGTTCAAGGCCGGTTCCGCCAAGGTTGCCCCGTAACCCAAAATAAACCCAAAGAGAATGGCCAAGCATTTGCCTGCAGTCGATGATTGAAAGATCGGTTCGACGAATCCTTCGCTCTGCCAAGGTTGAATCGATGCGAAGCTTGAAACCACGTTACCCCCAAGTTGTTCGCCTAAGGGAGTAAGACCAAGTGAGATTCCAAGATTGAACAGGCACATGCCGATAACGGCGCAAGAAATACCAATAAAAAGTTCATCAAGATATTTCGGCCGTTGTCTAAGCCCACCCATTAAAACAAGCAGCAAAATGGAACACAGCGGAACAATTGCCCAAATCGCTCCTTCCAAAGCCCCACGATCTTGATCCGGTCCGTCCAGTTGACCATTGGTAGTGCTGTAGTCGATTGAGCCATCCTCGGCAATGCCGTAGAAATCTTCACCCGGATCCAACACTCCATTGCCGTTCTTATCCTCGTCGGGTTTGAACGTATTGGGGAAGAAATCAAGTTTGTTCGTAAAGACAGTGGCGATCTCCGCATTTTCATCCCAAACGGAATCGGGTGCCTTGAAGCCATCCCTAACAAGATAGGTTTTAGCTCCCCTGACCTCGACACTCTCGCGAGACTCCGCACCCTCTGAAATTTTGACCGGTACGATTTCTCCTGCAGATATTCTAGTCTTCAGAGAGTAACCCTCTGGAAGCTTGTGATTCACCTTTAAGTATTCATCCACCATTTTTCTCTCGTCGGAAGACAACGACCATAACAGTTGGTTTTCGTCAACGCCGGAAGAGGACTGCAGCCTGCCTTCCGCAACCAAATCGCCAAATTTCTGAAAGTCCTTGGGGTAATTGGTACCGTAGTCGCCGGCCTTCAGATGCCAGTCGGCTTTGGAAAGGGTCGCCTTATAATAGTTATCGGTATTGAAGAGATAGAGGGCGTAGCAAATGACCGCTAGAATTGGGAACAGTGAGGCCAGCGTAACGACTCCAAAACCAGTGTTGCTTGAACCGCCTGTGGAAACTATTCTACAAACTCCAATTCCCAGAGCAAGAACCAGGGGTACGGTTACGGGACCCGTCGTGACTGCACCGCAATCCCATGCCAATCCAAGGACGTGCTTAAGGCGATCATCCGAGAATTGCATGTAAAGAGTTAGGCAAGAAAGAATGACGACGCCAGCGTATATGAATGGCTTTAGGGACCAGCCTTTGTAGAACCTCAATACGCCAAGCAAGACGGCAATCCCAACGCCAACCCCGACACAGTTCACCAAGGTGCCTGCTCCTGTATTGAGAATAGTCCAAAGCAATGGAGCGGCGGTTGGATCAACTCCAGAACCGGCTGCCCTCAATACCCCAATGGCTGGCTCGGCGAAAGTCGCAAACGCACCCAATATGAAACCAAAGGCAAGACTGGTCGGCAGACAAGGCAATCCCAGGATGTTCTTTCTCGGGAGCGTGGAACCCAAAGTCTCTCCCAACGGCATCAGACCAAGCCTGAGTCCCTCCATGAAGAAAGCTAATCCCACGATAACAATGATGATCCCGACTGCAATCATCATGGAGTAGACGATAGGCAACCCCAGAACAAGAACCTGAAAGACAATCAGATAGAGAATGATAAACCAAACACACTGAATTTGCTCAACTACCTTGTCCTTTGAAAAGGATAATAAAATGGAAATCTTCTGCCGAAGAGAAAGTTGTAGTTTTTTTTGATCCGATGATTGTTGCGCAGTCATGATTGAAAACTTGTGTGTGTTTAAGGTAATGTTATAGGATCTATAATATAATTTTTGAGAGAAAGGAAAAGCCTAAACATGTCTATCATTCGCTCCAAGAAGCGTTGGCCAAAGTAAGCGAAACTTTGTTTAGACCAGATTCTAGATTGATGGGTACGTTCCAAGTGACTCCAACTTTTCCGAGGGCGGCGCAACCAATAATGAAATACTTGTCGATACTGAGATTTTCCACAAGCGCGCCTCCGTTGATGTCGGTCCTGACCCTTTTACCCGAACCTTTGTCGACTTGATCTAGGAGAATACTCCTAATTCGCTTTTGCAAGTCGGGGTACAAGAAGGAATTTTTTCGAGACTGAGCCCAGAGTTCAGCAAAGTTTTCGACCCCTGAATAATTCTCGATCTTAATACCATTGGAAGAGAGCAGGGAATTCAAACTTTGATTGAGCACAAAAAACTCCGTGTAGAAAGCTTCCTTGCTTTTGCCGTTGTAGGAGGTAACCACGGCATCAAACATAATGCTGCAAGAATCCGTCAAGGATTGCTTTCCCCGTGAATAGTCAGATGAAGAAACATCGGGGAAACCTTCGGGAGGGTTTGCCAAAACCACACTTTGCGAGGGAAGATTCTCGAGGCTAGAAATCCTTTTTTCCAAAGAGTCGTTGCGTACCCTAAGATCCTTGATTTCATTCGATTTCAGAAAGAGACTGTTCTTGAGGTTTTTTACTTCGGAACGCAAATCATTGACGTTTGTGTCTCCCGAAGCGACTCGCAAAGAACCATGAGTCAGATCCTGATTGTAATCCTGCTTAATCCTTCGGATTTCGGAAAGCAGTTCATCATTGATTGCGGAAAGAGATGCAATCGTCTTGTCTTTGTGCGTATTTATCTTTCTGAGTTCCTCAATGCTTTTCTGGTGCTCTAGAGCAGAGACCTCTAGGTTTTGAAGAGCTTTCTCGGCTTCGGTACGTTGGTAGGCAGCGTTTGTCTCCCCATTCTCATTCTTAGAAAAGGACGTGGCTTTGGGAATTGAGTTGGCGATTGAGTTCAACGAGTTTGCGGAGTCGGCGCCCTGGACGGAAAGCGAGTTGGTTGAATTACCCTCGTTAAGAAGTGATTCGAGATCCTCGATCCTCCTTGAGGAACCGGAAATCAGTTCGAGGACGTTTTTGTCACCGACTTCCGCAGTCGACGAATGGGTGGCGCTCTCCACCCCATCGCTTCCGCAAGAATTGAAACAAATCACACAACAAAAAAAGCTAACTGCGTAAATATGCGGTCGAAGAATTGGGGACATTAGAATTACCAAATTACCTGATCAACACTTTGCAAGCACAATTGTACGATATTGAAGTTGTTATTTACAAAAACTGAATTTTTGAAATATTTATCACTATGTCTCAAACTACCCCTCAAGAGGCTGAATTGCTAGCGCATGAAAATCGTTTCCTGAAGCAAACGATCATTAATTTGCGAGAAGAACTTTCAAATCAAGTTTTCGAATCCGATAATCTACTGGAATCCAAATTCTCTCAGTTTCACCAAGAGAGAGAATTGCTCAAGCACTCCATCGAAAAACAAAGGGAGGAAATGGATTTCAAATTGGCTGAGCATGAAAATGAAAAACAAGAGATCGCCAAAAGATTTAACAGCGAGCAAGCGCAACAAAGGAGCCTCATCACCAATCTTCGCAAATCACTGGAAAACGCAAAGGCGGAAATCGATCAAAAAGAACAGAGCGTTGCATCGCAATATCACTGCGAGATCAGAGACCTTAAGTCACAAGTTGAAATTCTAAGGGCCGAACTTGAACGCAGCGAATCGAAGATCGAGGAGGCCAGACAAGCCTCGAGCATGCAAGCCGCAAAGGAAATAGCCAGTCTTCAGGCCACCTCTCTGAAGCTGAGGGATACGATTGAGAGCAACAATTCCAAACATGCTGATGAAATCCAGTCTCTGGTCGCAAAATCGTCTTTGGAAAGCAAGGGCCTAAAAAAGACGGTTACTCGCATTAGATCAGAATTGGAAAATCAGAAATGCTTAAGGGAGGATGCCGTTCAAAAGGCACTTTCCTCAAACCAAAAGGAAATCTTATCTCTGAAGCATTCCATTCAAAGCATGCGAGAAAAACTAAACAGAACCAAGGAGGAGGAGCAGGATAAGTTTCAAAGGAAAACCACAGTCTTCAATTTGGAAATCAAATCTCTCAAAGACACTGTCGAAAAGATGAGAGACGAACTTGACCGTCAAAAGGCAAAACGAGCCGAAGTGGTTCAGGCGATCGAAAAACAGACGCACGACGAAATCAAACTCCTCAAGCAAACCCTACTCAGAACCCGGGATAATCTCGAATTGCAAAAAAATCGAGAGCAGGTTCAGGTTCAAAAAGCACGCACGGGATTTCCTGCTTTTCTTGATGGCCTT
>JAYOEB010000202.1:0-4235 GCA_038116775.1 Opitutia bacterium
TTGATGAATTAGGTCTGACTCAAAATACAATTGTAGTTTTCACATCAGACAATGGAGCCTCACATCTTAAACAAGAAGTGGATTATGATTTTTTCGAGAGTGTGGGTAATCTTCGCGGATTGAAGGGCTCACTTTATGAAGGCGGAGTACGAGTGCCGCTGCTTGTCAAATGGCCCGGCAAGGTAAAAGCGGGGCAAGTGGTTGAGGCAATGACCGGCTTCGAAGATTGGATGGTCACCCTTCATGAATTGATTGAAGCTCAAACGCCTCTGGCAGAGACTAACGATGGTCAAAGCCTGTCTTCGCTTCTTCGAGGATTCATCACGAAGGAGCGCGATTTTCTTTACAGGGAATTTTCCGGCTATGGCGGACAGCAGGCTGTGTGGATGGGGAAGTGGAAGGGCGTTCGGACGCAAATTCATGGCAAGACCAAGAATCGAAAGCCCTTGAGAATGGAACTGTATGATCTTTCCATCGATGAATCGGAAGAGGAAGACCTTGCCCCGAAGAACCCTGAAATCGTTCTCCAAATCAAGAAAATCATGGACCGAGAGCACCAAGCGTCCCATGAGTTTCCCCTGGCCGTAATTGATTGAGGGATCCCTTCAGCCAAAGGTTGCTTGCATGCTACCGTTTCTCATCAAAAGCGAGTTGAAAATGGATTTCCAAATTGGCTTTACAGACGATTTTTTTGCGGTAGTAGAATAACAGACTCTTTCAACTACCCTTGTTGAGGGGTTTTATCCAACCCTCATTCCCCTCGTTTCAAGATGAAAAAGATCCCCGCTGGTTTAATTGTTCCAAGCGCCGCTTTCTGCCTCCAGAAATCATCCATCGCCGGATACCAAAGCTTGGATAAATCGCCGGAGCCCGGTGATTTGGTTTTTGGCACCATCCGAAGAATCGGTCAACACTCCTCCTTGGAGAACGTCTCCGGAAGAATTCATGCCGTGCATAACGGATCAAAAGCCATTTTTGTCTTCGGAAACCGTTATGCTCCCGATCATTATGAAGGGGTTGTGCCTGAAGAACTGGTCAAGGACCTCGATTTGTTGGCTCGTTCCGGATTGGTTGGCTCCGTTGTTACCAAGAACGCCATGCTTAAGGATCCTACTCGGGTTCGAATGCAAGGCTATCTGGTCGATAGGCACGGGGTGGTTTTGAACACGAGAAACTTTCCCAAAATCAAAGCCAACTCGACAAAGAAAGGTAAGGCAAAGCTTGTGCTTGTAGTGGGCACCTCCATGAACTCAGGTAAGAGCCTTGCCGCCGCAGCCTGTTGTCGCGCTTTGCATCAAATGGGTTATTCGGTCAATGGCTGCAAAATGACCGGAACCGCCAGCCTCAAGGACATTCTCCACATGAACGACGCCGGAGCCAAGGATTTTGCCGACTTCACCTATCTGGGCCATCCCTCCACGTACAAGCTTTCATTGGATGAAATGCTGGCCGTCTTTCATACCTTGGATTCCAAGCTGGGGGGCAATGGGAAAAATTTTCTCGTAGTCGAATTCGCAGATGGCATCAATCAGCGAGAAACGGCTATGCTTCTGGAATGCCCGGAAATCGTTTCCCGTATTCACAAACTCGTCTTCTGCGCGGCTGATGCCTTGGGCGCGGTTGGAGGAATTCATATCCTCAAGACAAAATTCAACCTAGTTCCGGATGCAATATCCGGAGTCTGCTCCAGTTCCCCCCTGCACATACGAGAGCTGAACAATTTCACGGATGCTCCGGTTTTCAACGGGGCTGATCTTAAGCTCGACCAAATGGCTGAAATCCTCTTGAACTGATCCCGTGGGCAAGGGGAAATGCAAACTCATCATACACGGCGGGGCGGGAAGGCTTGAAGGCAAGGTCGCAACGAAGGAACAATATCGCCTGGGGTTGTCGGAAGCACTTGGTCCGGCTTATGAAACCCTTAGGACCGATGGTTCGCGGGCTGCCGTCTTGCACGCCATAAGTCTCTTGGAAAACGATCCGATCTTCAATGCGGGGACAGGTTCGAAATTGCAAAAGGACGGCCGGGTAAGAATGTCAGCCGCAATCATGGATTCGAACGACGGCATTTTTTCCGGAGTCATCAACATTTACGACGTCGAACATCCAATCGACGTCGCCGACAGTCTGCGGGGAGAGTTGCATCATCTTCTTTCCGGCAGTGAAGCAACCGAATATGCTCGTCGCAAGGGATTCCCCTTTCACGATCCCATAACCATGTCTCGATTCATCGAATACCGAAAGGCCTTGCGAAGCAGAGACAAGTTCGGAACGGTAGGGGCGGTCGCCTTGGATGGAGATGGGATCGTTTGCGCGGGCACCTCTACAGGGGGAATAGGAAACGAGACTCCTGGCAGAGTAAGCGACAGCGCCAGCGTAGCCGGAACTTACGCCGATGCGGTTGGTGGCGTCTCCTGTACGGGCAAAGGAGAACACATCATCAACCAAGCGGTAGCCTCTCAGGTGATTTATCGTTTGCGAGACATGATCCCGTTGAAGCGTATACTGATCGACTTAATGAAGGAGGGCGCTGCTCGCAATCATGACTTCGGGCTGATTTCTCTGGACGGAGGCGGGCGCTTCGGGGTGCGTTCCACGAAAGCCTCCATCAGCGTTTTGTATGCCCTCAAGGATGATTCTAGGGAAATAGACTTTACGAATGGTGGAAGAAACTTGATGCTCTGATCCTTATGATGAAATGCTTCTTTGGATTTTTTGCTCTTTTGGCATTGGTTTTTTGCCTCAACGGAGACGATCGACCCAACATAGTCTTCATCTTTGCCGACGATTGGGGATGGGGAGACTTGGGCTGTCACGGTCACCCCTACGTCAAGACTCCGAACATCGATCGATTGGCTAGCGAGGGAACCGACTTCCATCGCTTTTCCGTAGCCAGTGGGGTATGCTCTCCGAGTCGAGTCGCAGTGATGACTGGTCATTTCCCCGCCAGGTATTCCATTGACGGTCACTTTGCATGGGTTCCGAGCAACCAAAAGCGCAACATGCCCGACTGGTTGAATCCTCAAGCGCCCCTGCTGACCAAGTTTCTGCAGGAAAGCGGGTATGCCACTGCTCATTTTGGCAAATGGCACTTGTCCAACGACATGATTCCCGACTCTCCGCTGCCCACCGCTTATGGAATCGACGAATATGGAGCCTTCAACTGCTCCGGTCCGCAAATGTTCGTTCACGATGACGTAAAAATGGCTATTCCCTTCATTGAAAGAAGTCACGAATTGGGTAAGCCGTTCTATGTGAATTTATGGATGCACGAGCCGCATACTCCTTTTCACGTCGACCCGAAGTTGCTTGGGCAATTTTCCGATCTCAACCAGACGGACGCCATCTATGCGGCAACTCTTTTTCATGCGGACGTGAGAGTAGGGGAATTGCTCGATGCATTGAACCGAAATGGGTTGAAGGAGAAGACACTCGTCGTTTTTTCCTCGGACAACGGCCCTGCCCGGGCCAATGCTTCCTCGACCTTGGAACTTACCTATGATACCGCTACGGGACTTGGATACGGAATCGCCGCTTCCAAGGGAACGACCGGTGGCAGGCGAGAGCACAAGGGGTCGCTTATGGAAGGTGGCATAGGCGTTCCTTTCATCGTTCGTTGGCCGGGAAAAGTTCCTGCAGGAAAAGTGGACAAGACCAACCTGATTTCGGCGGTCGACTTGCTGCCTACCTTTTGCGACCTGGCCGAGGTGGTTCTTCCGGCCGATTATCGCCCCGATGGCATGAGTCGACGATCGGCATTTCTCGGAGAAGAATCAAAGCTTAGGGAAAAGCCCCTGTTTTGGAGGATGACAAGCAATCGATTGACCTACGCTGTCGTTCACTTGCAATGGAAATTGTTGGCCAGCGGGAATTTTTCCGAATACGAACTTTATGATCTTGTTGCCGATCCTTTGGAAACCAAGAACTTGTCCGCAGAAAACGCTCAAGTGGCAAAGGAATTGATCTCCATGCTCCAAGAGTGGAACAAAACCTTGCCTGCCAACCCCTCGGGAGCCGTTTTTTCGTCTCTTCGGGCCAAGGTCGTCCCCTGATGGGCTGGCGGCTAACCCCCGGCTCCAATTCGATAAAGGGCTTCGTTGGTTCGAACCAATAATCCCTTGGGGATAGGCGCAAAACTTGCCATGTGTCCATTTCTGAGTTGGTTTTGCTCCACAATTTTCAATTGGTTGCCCGGTTTGATCACGGTGGTCATTCCTGACTGATTGGAAAAATAG
>JAYOEB010000203.1:0-4181 GCA_038116775.1 Opitutia bacterium
GGGTGCAATTGGTCCAGTCGCTCCATCTCATTATCATGATATTGGAGCAGCAAACGAAAATACTCCAACATCGCCTGATCTGAAACTGACATTATTTTTCCGAAGACGTCTTTGGCGTTATCATTGAAAGCAATGTAGTTGTCATAACTCTTCGACATTTTCCGCGCTCCGTCAAGACCCACTAAAAGAGGCATGGTCAGTACGGCCTGGGGCTCCATTCCCATGTCTTTCTGGAGACTTCTGCCGACTAACATATTGAAAAGTTGGTCGCTTCCACCGATTTCAAGATCGGACTCCAGAATCACCGAATCATAACCTTGTACCAGTGGATACATGAATTCAACCATGGAGATTGGTTGATTTTCCTTGAAGCGATTCTGAAAGTCGTCTCGCTCGAGCATACGAGCAACCGTCATCTTTCTGGTAAGTTTCAAGGAGTCCGCAAAGGACATTTTCGAAAACCACTCACTGTTCCTTCGAACAATCGTCTTATTCTCATCAAGAATGCGAAACGCCTGGTTGAGATACGTGCGGGCGTTTTCCTCAACCTCCTGCTTGCTTAGCTCCGGTCTAAGCTCTGATTTGCCGCTTGGGTCTCCGATTCTGGCCGTGTAGTCTCCGATAAGTAAGATGGCCTCATGCCCGGCATCTTGAAATTGCTTAAGTTTGTTGAAAACCACAAGGTGACCAAAAGTTAAATCGGGTCTTGTGGGATCCACTCCGAATTTCACCTTGAGTTTTTGTCCTCTTGCAATCTTTTCGGTCAACTCCTCTTGACCAATAATTACTTCAGAATGTAAAAACAAATCTTTATTCATTGGTAGATAATCAGCATGAAATTACTCTTATTACAGCGTCATCCCTAATTCTACGAGCGAAGAATTTTCTTTCTTTTCGGTCTCCGTCGATTTCGACTTGCTATAAACTCACATAATATTACGAAATTAAATATCCACAACCCCTCTAATCCTTACTCCTTATGACAATAGAAATTGGCTCTCAGGCTCCTGACTTTACCTTAAAGTGCAAAACCGCGGACGGTTTAACGGAAGTTAAGCTCAGCGATCACTGCGGAAAAAACCCAGTGGTGCTTCTCTTTTTCCCATTCGCCTTTACCAACGTTTGCACCACCGAGGCTTGTTCCGTTCGCGACGATCTTTCAAGCTACGACGCTCTGGACGCCAAAGTCTTCGGCATTAGCGTAGACAGTCCTTTTTCACAAGAGGTCATGTCCACCAAAGAAAATCTGAACTTTCCGCTTCTAAGCGACTTCAACAAGACGGTCTCCAGGGACTATGGGATTCTTTACGAAGAATTCATCGGTTTCCAAGGGGTTTCCAAGAGAGCCGCATTCGTAATCTCCAAGGATGGACTCGTTACCTACGCTTGGTCATCGGACGATCCCAAGCAACTTCCGGACTTTGATGCGGTGAAGGCCGCGATTCGTTAAGTTGCATGCCGGTTTCAACTATCGATCTTTTGGACCGCGCCCTCCTCTTGGGTTAGATTGAATAATGAGTACCATCGTCCACGCTCGAGAGAATCCGCATATCGAATTGAAGCATGCCGGTGATCGCAGTCGAGCAAAGTTTTCAAGACATGCTCTGATTTGCCGCTCCTAATAAAGGTCAAGGATCAAAGGCTCGTGAACAAAGAGATTCATTACCAAGTTCACGACAGTCCGGAAAGAAGCTTGGTACGCGTGTCTGAAAAAGCCTCCTACCTCAATTGCAATCCAATTCGTGAGTTCTTTGCCAATCGCCTCAGCGCCGGTCAACTAAACTTCGTCGTTGATTTCGAGGAATGCAAGAGTCTGGACAGCACCTTCCTCGGAATCCTGGTCAGGCTCGCCATCAAGGTAAGGCCAGAAGGCAGCCTGAGCCTTATCAACCTAAGAGACAGAAACTTGGAAACGGTAAAGAATCTCGGAATACACAAGATTGCCAACGTAAGCTCTCATTGCGTCAAGTCCTTTGAAGAACTTACGAGCATCAAAATGGAAACGGAAGATGACGAGGCCTCCACGCAGATGATTTACGAAGCCCATAAGGCCCTCATGGACTTGAATGAGAAAAACCAGAAGTTATTTTGCGACGTAATTAAGTTTCTCGAACAAAAGAGAGACGAGTCCAGATAAGGTTGAATTTTTTGCGATGGAATTTTTTTGGATAGGTCTCGGCATCGCCTCCGCATCTTTTTTCTGGTTTTTCAAGTTGGCAAAGCTAAATTCAAAATCCCAAAAGCTTACCAACGCAAAAGCGCGATTGGAGCAGGAAAAGGAAATTGTAGTCGACTTCATGCACAACCTAGCCGTTGCGATTGGAGAAGGAGTCGCCAAAAAGGACCTTTATCATCGAATTGCCCATACTGCCGTCATCACTACTGGGGCCATGAGCTCATGCATTTATGAGAAGCTGCCCAATGGCCGACTGCAGGGAACCGCAATCGAAGGCTTGTTCCCTCCTCAAAGAGCCATTCGGAAATCATTAAGTTCGGAAGGGGATGAACCACGGGCAAAATTCTTAGAAAAGATTTTGAATTCTGAAATTCTCGAAGAAGGGGAAGGCGTTGTCGGAGAGGTTTCCAAGACTGGCAAGGCTGTTTTCATTAAAAATGCCCTGTCGGATCCTCGTATAGTCAAGCATTCGGATCCATCTCTTTTGATCCGTTCGGTAATTTTTTCCCCTCTAATTCACAACGACCGCACCTTGGGGGTTCTTGTCGTTGCCAACCCTGCAAATGGAATGGCTTTTTCCGATACTGATTTTTCACTCGTCAACTCCATCGCCGAACAAGCCGCCCTTGCCATCAGAAACTCCGATGCCATGAATCTTCGTCTGGCTCAATCGAGAATGGATGCCGACCTTAGACTAGCCAGTGAAGTCCAAACTCTTTTCTTAACTCAAAAATTTCCCGATTGCAAAGGTCTCGAAGTTCATGCCCATTACACCCCTTCCGCCCAAGTTGGTGGCGACTTTTACGACTTCAAGAAACTAAGCTCTCACAAGTTCGCAGTCTCAGTCGCCGACGTTTCGGGAAAAGGGGTTCCCGCCTCCCTCTTGATGGCATTGTGCCAAACGAACCTGAGGCATTATCTTACCAAGTCCAGACGACCATCGGATGTGCTCAAAAAGCTAAATCAGGAGCTCGAGAATAGAATACGCGATGACATGTTCATTACCATTTTCCTGGCAATCATCGACACACAAGACAACACCATAACCTATTCCAGAGCGGGGCATGAACCGGCCTTGCTCTATTCACGATCCAATCCTGAAAAAATTTCCAAATTAGATGCTTCGGGAATGGCCGTTGGTATGGTCGAACAGGAAATTTTCGAATCCGTCATCGAGGACCGAAAGATTGAATTTACCTCGGGCGACTCCCTTCTTTTGTATACCGACGGCATCACCGAAGCCGAAAACCTAGAGCAGGAGGAATTCGGATCTTCCCGTCTCTCGAAATGCCTAGAAACTCACGCAGACAAAAAACCTTCCGTCTTGACGGGAAAGATACTTGAGCATCTCGACGCATTCTCCAGCGCCGACTACGAAAGAGACGACTTGACCTTACTGGCAGTTAGGAGAGTCTAGGAAGTCTAGTCTCCTAAGAAATCTTTTCTTCGTCAAAATCGATTACGTCTGCGAAGGAAAGCAAGTCTTCCCTATTTTCAGCATCTAGGTTTTGCCTGACTTCGATAAGCTTCTCTTTCGCCAAATCCGACATTCCCATTTGCACAAGTTTTCTATTCCATTCACTTGCCTTTAAGTCGGAAGGTAGAAGATCGGCTAGGGTGGATTCCAATTCCTGCTCGCTCTTTGAATTCTTTACACACTCAATTATTTGTTCAGGATCAACTCCTAAATGCAGGCACAAAAATCCGTCAAAGCCTTTGGTGAAGTTTCTTCTATAACTTTGCGGAAGGTCGCCCGTAAGAAACTTCCTAATCTTGGCAATAAACCTCGGAAGGTGCAAAAGCCCATTGCGGTGCGCTTGATAAGGTGAAGGAAGATCCAGGAGAGTATCCCCCGTTTTTCCCGTCTTTATATTTTTTCGATGGTTTTCCAAGACTTTTACTTTTTTTAAACTTTAAGAACAAATGAATCAAAGGAATAACAAAGCGATCATTCGTAGAGTTGCCAAGTACCTCTTTGCCCACAAATTTCTTTTTGCCATAACTC
>JAYOEB010000204.1:0-1132 GCA_038116775.1 Opitutia bacterium
GAATACTGGATGCATGAGGAGAATAAGTCTGAACGTAGACTTCCCCGGAACGATCTCCCCTACCCGCTCTACCCGCAACCTGAACCAGAAGTTGAAAAGCTCGTTCCGAGGCCCGAAAATCTTCCATTCTCAAAGGCAGATCCGCATCCAAAACGCCAACCAGGGTCACGTTCGGAAAATCCAAGCCTTTGGCAATCATTTGCGTTCCGACCAGTATGTCTATCTTCCCAACCCGAAAATCTCGCATAGCCTCCCTGAAGAGGTTTTTTTTCGTCATCATGTCAGCATCGATTCTCCTGATTTTAGCGGATTTCGGCATCAGCCCGGCGACCAGATCTTCGATTCTCTGGGTGCCATGTCCACTGCGTCGGATCTCGACTGACTTGCATGAGGGACAGAAGGCCGGCGCCCTCTTTCTAAAACCACACAGATGACAGCGAAGATAACCATCGGTCCGGTGAAAAGTTAAGGCAATGCTGCAATCCTTGCATTTCTCAACCTGTCCGCACTCCGTGCACAACATCGTGGTGTTGAAGCCTCTGCGGTTGAGAAAAAGAATGATTTGCTCTTTTTTTTCGTATCTTTGACGCATTGCTTCCACCAAAGTTTGCGACAAGATGGCGGAACCCTTTTCTTTTCGGGCATCAAGTCGCATGTCGACGATCCGCATGAGGGGAAGTTTTCTTCCATCGATGCGATTTTTCAGTTGGCTGAGGCCATATTTCTTTTTTTCAACGTTTCTAAAAGTCTCCAAACTTGGAGTGGCGGAACCCAAAATACAAAGAGCATCATTGAGTTTTGCCCGGAAAACCGCCAAGTCCCGTCCATGGTAGCGCGGGGTGTCTTCTTGCTTGTAGGCCAGCTCATGCTCTTCATCCACGATAATCAATCGCAGCGAAGGAAGGGGCGCAAAAACCGCAGACCGGGCTCCTACGACAATCCTTGCCTTTCCACTGGTGAGGCTTCGCCAGGCATCCAGTCTTTCCCCACCCGACAAATGACTGTGCCAAACCACAATGTCTTGATTTTTTTTGGCAAATCTCGACCGTATCCTGGATACGGTTTGGGGAGCCAAGGCAACTTCAGGCACCAGAAAAAGAACGGACCCGCCTTCATCGAGGGCCGTGTTCAT
>JAYOEB010000204.1:1142-4143 GCA_038116775.1 Opitutia bacterium
CCCGGTAACGCCGTGCAGCAACTGAACGCCAAATTCTTTCTTCCGCACAAGTTGCTTAAGCTCAGAAGAAGCCCTGCTTTGTTCTTCCGTAAGTTCCAAATTCGGATTCACTCTTTCGAAGTCGATTTCATCATCGTAGGCGACCCTGTCCACCACTTCGGCTTTTTCTCGGATCAAGCCTTTCTCGGCGAGACCTTTGATGAGATTCTCGCCAAAGCCCATTCTGCCCACAACCTCCGATTTTCGAACGGGCTTCCCCAACTTGATCAGTTCATCAAGCAAAACCCTCTGCTTCGGGGCCCGTTTCAATTCCTCTTCATTCGACTGACCTTGCAAGGCCGAATCGAGGACCTCTATCCATTTTATGCTTTTGGCTCCCTTTCCTTCTCTCACCACTGCGGGGATCATCGTTTCGAGGACAGACTCCATGGAACAAGAATAGTAATTTCCAATCCAACGGGCCAAAGGGAGCAAATCTGGGCTTAGCACCGGCTCGGGTTGCACCACCGAATAAATCCGACGTAGTTTGGACGGATCGATAATCGACTTTGAATTCAAGGAAAACACCACTCCCAAGGCTCTTCTTCGGCCGAGTGGAACCTGTACCAAGGAACCCACCTTTATCTGACCGGAAAATCTTTGACTTACTTCATAGGTCAGCAACTGATCGAAACCTGCGAGTGGCTGGACTTCGACTTTCATCGAAGCGCAAGATTTTTCCGTAAGTCGAAACAAAGCATTCGGGGCAAAGCGCCGGTGCTTCGGTCCGCTTCGTTTTGCATGACGTAGAGAAGCCCATGACTCAAGGCCGGAAGTGTCCACGCGCCCGATGAAAAAAAGAGCTGCTTGCTGGAGATAACGCTCCATCCTCCCGGGTCCAAGGAAAGGCTGAGCAAAGAACCCAACTCGGATAAAGCCAGAAACTCATTTCCCTCCACCCCAACTTTCAAAATCGAGCCTCTGAAAAGCTCGAGTCTGAGCGTTTTGCCGTTAACTTCCTGATCCCAAGATACGGGCTCCCTCCAGTGAATCCGGCCATTGGCGTGGGACACGCAAAACAACCGAGCCCCTCGTTGATGTCGTCCGGAAATTCCGTAGAGGTAATTCCCTACGACGACTGGCGTCATCCAATGTAGGTTGAGATCTGCATTTTCCCACTCCACGGTAGGGTTGAAATTCTGATCAAAGGACAAGACGACGGCTCCTTTCTCATAGCATTCGGAAAGAAAAACCCGGTTTCCACCTAGGGGCGTCGGAGGGACTGCGTTGACTGATTCGTAACTTTTGGATCGCCAAGCAAAACGAGAGATTTTCTCTCCGCTGACCGGATCAATCACCAAAAGTCCACCCGTGGACGGCCGGCTCTCTCCACCGGCAAAAACCAGGCAGACCTCTCGATTCTGGATGAGGGCCGCCCGGGGGGAAGAATAACTCGCTCCCCATTCGTCGCGAGTCACCCATTTGGTCGATCCGTTGAGCAAATCCAAACCAATCACAGACTGGTTGTCACCACCGCCGACGTTGATCACCAAAACGCCGGCCACTGCCAACGGATTGCTTCCTTTGCCGAAAAAATTCCTGGGGATTGCAAATTCCTCACCCAGATTTCGTTTCCAGACCAATTTTCCCGTCTGCAGCTCCAGGCAAGTCAGCCAAGCCGTGACGCCAAGAGAGTAGACCCGTTGCCCTACGATTACCGGACTTGCCCTCGGTCCGTTTAGGTAACCGTATCGATCCCTGTAGTCCACCTCGTACTCATGACTCCATATCAGACTTCCAGTATCCGTCCTCCTTCCCTCTATGATTTCCTTCCCTTCGAAACGGTGAAACAAAACCAAAGTCTCGCCTTTGATCACAGGAGATGAATAACCTTCTCCCTTGCGAACTTCCCAGAGCAAAGGAGGGCCTTGATCCCCCCACTTGAGTTGAAGGTTCGACTCCGCAGCCCATGCATCGTCATGAGGACCGTTGAATCTCGGCCAATCAACTGCTTTCGAAGAAGGGGCAAGAGGAGAGGCGGAACGATGAAAGGACAAACGCCAGTCAACTTCTGGCTCCGCATCGGACGTGCAGATGACAAACAACAACAACCCTAGGAAGAACATAGACTCTTCAGATACAACGACCTCAGGCCATTTCTTCAACGACATTCGAAAAATAAGTGAACAACGGACAAAAACCGATAATTGATCTCGCACAACGTCCTTTTAGCATTTTAAATGACCGCATATCCGTGAAAGAAGTAATCAAGTCGATTCCCTCATCTTTTCAACTCAAGAAAAAGCGTAAGAACGTTTTCAGTTTCTTTCGCTTCGCCGCCGTCCTCTTTGTATTCGTAGTGGTCTACATGAACGTCTTCAGGCACTTGATGTCCGAAGAAAGAGGAGTGGATCACGTCTCCTGGGTCGAATCCTTTTATTGGGTTCTGACGACCATGTCGACTTTGGGATACGGCGACGTCACCTTTGTGGGAAATCTCGGCCGTCTTTTCTCCATGTTGGTCATGTTTACCGGAGTCTTTTATCTTTTCATCGTCTTGCCCTTCGTCTTCATGGAATTTCTCTACAAGCCTTTCATGGAATACCAGACGGGATCCAGAGTCTCCCGCAAATATGATCCGGAGACTGAAAAACACGTTATCCTGACTCATTACGACTCGATTAGTCATGCCTTGATGGAAAAACTCGCTCAATTCGGGTATCCATTCGTTTTGATCGTAGAGAATCTCAAGCAGGCGCTCCAGCTTCACGACATGAACGTTCCGGTCATGTTGGGCAATTTGGACGACTCGGATACCTTCAAGAACGCAGCCATCGACCATGCGGCCATGGTGGTTGCAACCGATGACGACGTCCGAAACGTCAACATTGCCTTCCGAGCCCGGGACGCCGCTCCAAACTTGATCGTGGTCAGCACCTGCAACCGATCCACCTCCGAGGAAATCCTCAGCCTTGCCGGAGCTTCTCACGTAATTCGATCGGCAAAGCAAATGGGGAGTTTT
>JAYOEB010000205.1:0-934 GCA_038116775.1 Opitutia bacterium
ATTAAGTCAGAAAAAGATATTAATCACCGGAGGGCTTGGATTCATCGGTTCCAACTTGGCTAGGCGACTTGTGGAGCTTGACAACAAGGTTACCCTTGTGGACAGCATGATCTCCGAGTACGGAGGAAACTTCAGAAACGTTGAAGCTATCCATGATAAAATAACGATTAATCTTTCCGATGTCCGTGACTCATTCTCCATCAACGAACTCATCAAGGGACAGGATTACTTGTTCAATTTGGCTGGTCAGACTAGCCATTTGGACTCGATGGAAAACCCTTTTACCGATTTGGATATCAATGCAAGGGCTCAACTCTCGATTCTCGAGGCTTGCAGGAAAAATAATCCGGATATTCGGATCGTCTTTGCCAGCACGCGCCAGATTTATGGGAGACCGAAATATTTGCCCGTCGATGAAAATCACCCGCGACACCCGGTTGATGTAAATGGAATAAACAAGATTGCGGGCGAGCAATACCATATACTCTATCAAGAGGTTTATGGCATCGCGTCCTCCGTTCTCAGGCTAACCAACACTTATCGGCCAAGAATGAGAATCAAGGATGCAAGGCAAAAATACTTAGGGATTTGGATTCGAAACTTGTTACAAGGAAAGCCAATTCAAGTCTATGGAGACGGCAAGCAAAGAAGGGACTACAATTACGTGGAAGACGTGGTCGATGCCTTGATCCTTTCCGCTATCAATGACGCTGCCGTTGGCCAAGCTTTCAATCTTGGTGCCGAGGATCCTCTGAGTCTGGAAAAAACCGCACGAATCATGTGCAATAAGGTAGAAGGAGCAAGCTACGATTTAATTCCTTTTCCGGAGGATAGACAAGCCATCGACGTAGGTGATTTCGTCTGTGATTACACGGCTTTCTCCAATGCCTTTGATTGTCAGCCCAAGGTTTCGTTTGAGGATGGAATAAGACGA
>JAYOEB010000205.1:944-4115 GCA_038116775.1 Opitutia bacterium
TTTGAAAAGGAATTCGCCTTATTCCACGGCAATGATTTTCATGCCATAGGGGTAGCAAATGGAACGGATGCCATTGCTTTGTGTCTTAGAAGTCTGGGACTCGGAGTAAAGGATGAGGTCATCACCTCCTCCCATACCGCGGTGGCCACCGTTGCTGGAATCGAACAGGCTGGATGCACGCCTGTTTTCGCCGACATTGATCCCGTTACCCGATGCATTGCTCCCGCCTCAATAGATAAAAGAATTACAAGAAACACCAAAGCAATCATGCCAGTTCATATCTATGGTCAACCCTGCGATATGGACGCAATTCAGAGAATCGCATCGCTCCATCAGTTGGAAGTGATTGAAGATTGTTCGCAAGCCCACGGCGCTGAACTCAACGGACAAAAAGTTGGTACTTTTGGTATTCTGGCCGCATTTAGTTGCTACCCAACTAAAAACCTTGGAGGCACGGGAGATGGTGGAGTCATATTGTCTCGATCTCAAGAAAATGCGGATAAGATCAAATCGCTTCGCCAGTATGGCTGGAATGAAGGCCGTGAAAGCATGATTGCGGGGTTCAATTCTCGGCTGGATGAAATGCAGGCAGCCATTCTTCGAGTTAAACTCAAACACTTGGCCGAAGATAATCAAAGGCGGAGAATGGTGGCCCAAGCATACAATCATGCCTTTCAGGGCCTTCCTCTAACTATTCCTTTCATGGGAAATGATCAACTTCACGCCATGCATCTGTATGTCGTTGAAAACGTTCAAAGAAACGATCTGTTTGCCCACCTTCGGGAAAACGGCATCGGAGCCAGCCTGCACTACCCTCTCGCGGTGCATCAGCATGCAGCATATGCGGGCAGAATTGGAGGGAGTGAAGACCTAGGCTTTACCGAAAGATTTTACAAACAACATCTGACTCTTCCCATGTACCCGGAGCTGGCCAAAAATAAAGTAATGAAAATCATTGAAGTTGTTTGCGATTGGTTTTCCGACCGAAATCAGTGAAGAATTCAAACCCTTCCGTTCTGGTTCAATCCCTCTTGGGTAAGAATCAGATCGATTTCTATCTACGTTGCCTTAAGTCGCTCATTGAAAATTGCCGGGATCCCATCGAACTTCATCTGCATTCCGATGGATCACTATCCGAAGAGAACAAGGAGGAAATCCTTTGCGTATTTGAAAATCAACGGGTCTCGCTTTCGACTTTTTCAGATTCATTGGAGAAAACGCTGGACGAACTCCACGGCAAACCGAATTGCCAACGTTTTCGCAAAGAGTCGATCTGGGGCATCGAGTTCTTTGATCCTCTCTTTGCCCAAACGGAAAATGAATACAGTTTTTACTTGGACGCAGACATTCTGTTCTTCAAGCCCTTTCAAGGACTCTTTGATTGCAAAATCGTGGAACAGGGAGCGATTTTTTTACGAGACAAGCAATGGGATGCCTATTCGCTCAGACCTTGGCACCTGATCGGATCAGGAAAAAAACCAAAGCTTGTCAGGGGAATTACGACTGCTTTGGTTTGCTGGGACAAAAGAGTAATTGATTGGGATTATCTGGAGTGGTTTCTCGGTCAGCGACGTTATCACAAGATTCCTGAATGGATCATGCCCACCGCTCAGGCTGGATTGGCGGCAAGATGTGAGGCAAAAACGCTCTCAACCCGCCAAATCCCCAACCTCTACCCCAACGCAAAAATTGACGAGGAAACCTTTGGCGTTCATTTGTTAGGTTCCTACAGGAAGCAATGGCTCCCAAAAATTCGAAAATACGAAATTGCCTCAAACGTCACCGCAAACGCTGTTTGGGCTCGTTTTGAAAAATGCCAAGGCAGGCGAGCCATCGGTTATGGCCTTAACCAAATTAAAAGATGGAGAAACACGAGGCTTGACCTCTGGTAATCCCAGCAGTGAATTCACCAGACTTAAGCCGACGAAAGATTCTTTTGCTTGCCCCTTGCTTAGGAAAATTCGGGGGCATTGAAACATTCTGCCTAACTCTCTGCGAGGACCTTGTTAAAAAGGGAGCAACCGTTCGCTTGCTGAGAAAAAAAGTTAAAGGTTTCGAATTGAATGAATCAATCGAATCGAACGAGTCTGAAATCATCTCTGGCTGGACAATCGAGGAAAAGGAACGATTTTCCAGTCAGTATGTGTTGCCTAGAGCGAAATTAATTCGCGAATCCATACGACGATCCGATTTGGTACACCTGCACAATCCCATGACTGAGGGAGTCTGGTGGGCAAAGAAAACAAAAACTCCATGTGTCATGACAATCTACAACTGGAGACGAAAGGGCATACACCCAAGACTTTTAGCGTGGAGGTGGGCTGTGGCCAATGCCGATCGCAGATGGTACATATCCGAATTTGTTTGGAACACCTGGGAAAAAGTCCGGCTCCAAGGAAGCGACAGATTGCCCGTTGTTTCGAGAATGCCTCAAGAAGAATGCCCTCTCTCTAATCGTAGGGGATTCCTTTTTATTGGTCGTTGGGTTCCTCAAAAAGGAATCAGAATCTTGCTGGAAGCCTATCATCAAGTATCCCCAGACCCTGAGGTCTGGCCGTTGACTCTTGTGGGAGACGGTCCCTTGCATGAAGAGGTAAAAAAAATTGTCTCTCGAAAAAAAATCAAAGGGGTTAGGATGCCGGGCTTCGTCAGTGAATCGGAACGTCATCGCTACACCCGGGAAGCCAAATGGATGGTCACTCCACCCCACAACAATGAAGACCTGGGACTCACGCCCCTAGAAGCCAGATCCGTTGGCGTTCCCTGCATCGCGACCCAAGATGGAGGAATTATGGAAACCGCTGGAAAGCACGCACTGTTTTGCAAACCCGGTTGCGTAAATTCGTTGTCAAAGAGTTTACGAGAGGCAGTGAAAATGAATGACCAAGAATATGAAGCTCGCTCAAAGGAAAGCAAAGAGGGACTCGGTGATTACGTTCGACCACTCGACCAATATGCACAACAATACTTGCATCTAATCAAAAAAAGGTGAAGAAAGAAGAACGTATTGAAGTGATTGATTTGCTGCGCGGACTTTCCTGCCTCGGTGTACTTCTCTTTCACCTACGGGTTGACCTCTGGATCGGTTGGTGGCGAATAACCAGCTACCCCCAGGAGTACTCAACTTTTGCAAAGGCCATGGCTTGGCTTTCCATACCTACCCCTTTTTTG
>JAYOEB010000206.1:0-2487 GCA_038116775.1 Opitutia bacterium
ACATGCCTACTTTACCGGAAGCGGAAAAGTCAGGTGCGGTCATTTCTTCGACGGGCCGATTACGGAGCGCTGCGTGGAATTCGCCGAATACGACGCCAACATGTACTGCCTGGCAAATCTACTTGCCCCTCGTTCCTCGGATGGAGAATTCCACTTGGAATTGTTCAAGGACGTCGTGCCCGGTCTTACCCTTGCGGTCAGTAGCTCCAAAATGAGCAACCCTGAATTCAATTCGTTGAACGCGGTAATCGACGGACAAGCAAAATCCTCGAAAGCTCTCAGGCAGGACCATTATCTTTGGCAACTTGTCGAGGACTCAATGATCCGCGGGCATCAAAACGACTCACTTCTTGAATTGCGCGAACAAATGATCTTTGGCTGCAAACGCATCGACGAGGTCGCTTATTTGTGGTTTGCTTGGCCGGCGATTGAAAATGCCCACTCGGGAGCCGAAGCCTCCACCTCAAACCCTTTGCAATAATGAACGCATGCGGGAGTTTCTTCCGGTTCCTCCAATCCATGACAAGCAAACAGGTTTCCCTTATAGATTGCGGACTTCAATCTTATCGCCTCATAAGGCTCGTGACTGACTTTCGCCGAAGACGACTTGGACTTTCCAGACTTCCGACTTGACCAAAACCGATATCGTTCCAGTAAGAAACGATCCAAGCCGCCATTGGCTGAATCTCGATCTTTCACTAGGGTCTCGGGTAGTTCCGCCTCAATCTCTCCTTTGACCTCGGGAGGGCTGAATCGAGTCTTGGAGGAATAGGAGATCGAGTTTTCCTGCAATCTAAATTGCATGGATGCGAAACGGTAGTTTAACCCGTAGAGTACCTTGGCTCCGATGACGGAAAACGGATCGGACGCATCAAGGGAGTAAAACCACACGCCTCGGTTGCCTGCCCCGTCCCGCGCATAGGTACGCAAATTAAGCTCGGAAAAATCATTCCAGGGAATGAAGGTAAGGGGTTTTACTTTCAAACCAGTCAGCCTGAAACCCACCACACTGACCCAAGCATGGCCCTCGTACAAATCCAAACGCAAGTCTTTGGGAAGCGATGCCGAGAGGAGCTTTTCATCCACTGGCCAATGCAGAAAAAGCAAGTGCTCCCATTTTTGGAACATGAAGGACTTCAACTGACTTTGCATCAGCCGCCGGTTCCGAAAATCTCTTCCAATCTGAGCCGACGGTAATCAAAGATCCTTTTTAAAGTTCTTCGAACGAACAAAACGTGAGCCAAGGAACCCATCGGGCCCATAGGCATGGCGTACTTGACTTCATCGATCATGAGAGTACCGCCCTCCCGGTCTTCGAGTCGGTGCGAATGCAGCCATAGTTTGTAGGGGCCCACTCTTTGTTCGTCCATGAACCAGCATCCCTCTTGGAGGTATTTTATCTCGGTCAACCAAGGAGTCCAACCCAAGAAAGGAATCTTCACTTTGTATTCCAACAACAGGCCTGGGTAGATTTTCGCAGGCGGATCCCCCACCATCTCAAAAGCCATCTCGGAGGGAGTGATTTCGTTCAAGTTCTGCGGCACGGATACGAATTCCCACAACGTTTTACGGTCCACGCCTAAAGTTTGTCTCTGAATCATCGAATGCACGATTACAACTTACCGAAGGAATGCTCCGAGGCAACCCCACCTTGACGCCCGAGTGCAAAGCAATTATCAAATTGAAATGAAGAAGTTTTCCCTACTCCTAATTCCAGCATCGATTTGGCTCAATCCGTTGGCCCAGGCAGAAGACGGCATGTCCGAACTGGCTTCGGTTCGTTTTTCCTACGAGGACAATGCCGACCGTCGCATCGAGGGACTGACCACGGAAATAGATTACCAGCAGTGGGAAATCAGAACCCCTCTTTTTTTTCAGGAATCCGGCGACTGGAAATTTGCGGGCGGCATCCGTTATCAATCCACCGACCTGAAAGTGACCGACCCCACCCTCTTGAATGAAAACCAACTTCACGCACTGGACTTGGCCTTCTTTCTGAGCAAAAGAAAAAATGAAAGCCTGGATTGGTTTCTTCTCTTCAATCCCACCTTAGCCGGGGACTATGAAAACACCGATGGCGACGCCTTTAATTACCTGACCATTGCGGGTGCCCGCTGGAAGCAAAGCGAACGTTTGCAATGGATTTTCGGGGCGGTTTACACCACCGGAATCGGAGACGACCTATTCGCGCCTGCCATCGGATTCATATGGGAACCATCCGACCGCTCCAACTTTGTATTTGCCGGTCCGATCATCCGATACAGGTATGAACTATCGGATTCCTTGGACTTGAACCTCGGCGGCCAGTTCGTCGGAAACCGGTGGAATACCGAAGCCGCATATGCGGGTAGCTTGGAAGAACGAAATTTCCGCTACCGGTCTTACCGCTTGTTCGGAAACCTGCAATGGAACCTCAATCAAAGTCATTCGGTTTTCGCAGGAGCCGGCTATGATTTTGCCGGGGAGGTTGAAATAGAAAGCCCTTCC
>JAYOEB010000206.1:2497-4085 GCA_038116775.1 Opitutia bacterium
ACGGAGGTATCTTTGAGGTCGGATATCAGTACCGTTTCTAGGAACCAGACGACCCAAGAATCGAATCCGCGGCCTCCCAGCCCGAGAGAGCGGCGTTTTCGATTCTTTCACCCCCAAATCCATCCCCCGCAAGAGTAAGATTGCGCTCTTGGGAATGCCAGTGAGTGGCCCCGAAGGTGACCAAAGGCTTTGCATATCCCCATCGGTGAGAAACCCAAGAGGTGATGGATACTCCGAGGATTTCCTCGGCCTTGCTGAGAAGAGGAGGAGCCCATTCCTGATCCGGATAATCCCAGAATTTTTCGGAATACCCGCTGGAAGCATGCAAAGTGAAAGCGGGTTTTTCGGATATCCCCTTCAATTGATTCTCGGAAATCCAATCTATTTCCTCGGTCGGATGAGTGAAGGTTCCGGGCTCGGGCAGCTTGGACGCTCCTTCCAAAAGACCCAGTAGAGCCAAGCATTTGCTGTGGCGTATCGCCCGCAGTCGCTGCATGCAAGTTGGTTCCAAGTCGATTCCGCTACGATTGAAGAGATCAAGCATTTGCACCGAAGGAATGGTCAGGACCAAGTGCTCGGCCTCAAGGCTTCTTCCTTCGCCCTCTCTTTCGCTTATCCTCCATTGGTTGCATTCGCTCTCTGCCCTCTCCACGAAGAAATTGGCTTTGACCGTAAACTCCTTGGCCAAGACTTTGGCCGGAGAAGTCATTCCTTCCCTGCCCCGATGTCTCCATCCTCTTGGAAGGTCCTCGCGGCCCCTAATCATGTCGTACCAAGGAAGTACCGCATTCTCCGAAGTCCAGAGTTCTAGAAGTTTTCTCATCCGCTGATCCCGAACCGTGAAAAATTGGGCTCCGTGATCAATTCTCGCGCCTTCCATTCGACGCGTCGCCATGCGTCCGCCGACTCCCCTGCCCTTTTCGAGCAAAGTAACCCGATGTCCGGCCTTGGACAGGCGCCAGGCGCATACGCACCCCGATATGCCTCCCCCTACGACTACGATCTTCATAACCAACTTCCCAGACTATCGGCTTTTGCAGGGATTAAAAGAAATTCCGCATATGCGTACTTGGATGTTGCCGGATTTAGGCTAGGATAAGGAGATGAAGATTCGCTACAGAGCAGCTCAAAGTCGCGGAACCGCGGAACACGGCTGGTTGCATGCCAAGTTTTCCTTCTCCTTCGCCAATTATTATGATCCGGAGTGGAGCGGTTTCCATTCCCTCGTCGTCATGAACAACGACGTCATCGAACCGGGCGGCGGATTCCCTACCCACCCTCACCGGGATGCGGAAATCTTCACGTACGTCATTTCTGGCGAATTGGAACATCGGGACAGCATGGGCAATGGGTCGGTCATCAAACCCGGCGACCTGCAGTACATGAGCGCCGGTGCAGGAGTGACCCACAGCGAATTCAATCCATCCGAGGAAAACCAGACCGAACTTTATCAGATTTGGATGCTTCCTAACCAATCAGGTGGTGAACCGCTCTACGCGGAAAAGAAACTTTCTGACTCGGAAGGTAATGGGGAAATGAAACTACTGTTTTCTGGTAGCGGGAAGGATGGCTCATCACCCATCAGGCA
>JAYOEB010000207.1:0-4044 GCA_038116775.1 Opitutia bacterium
ATATCGACTTCCTCTCTGAATAATTGAAGTTCGCCGTTTCCTTCGACTCCGTACAACCCGTACTCTTCTTCCATGATGAGGTTGTTTCCGTTTACCGGACGGGTAAGAAAGGCGTCGAACCCGAAGAGGTAACCGCCCTGATCGTCGTCGGGATTATAGATTTCGTTAATTTGAGTCACGAAGTCGGAAACCAAGTCGTTGAGGCTCGTGCGGAATCGTTCCATCTCAAAGGTTCGAGCCGTCTGGTAACCATGAATGGCTCCCGCGCTGAGGTCCAATTCGATGCCGTCTGAGAAAATCGCGTCTGAGGAGGGGAAGGAGTTGCCATGGTTGATGATGTTGAAAGTGGTGATCTCACCGTTTTTTACAACAGCTTCCGCTATCCCGATGTTGACTTCTTGAAGAACGCCGTTGTCGAGGCTGTGCCCTGAAGACGAAATCTTGCGAATGATCGCATTGGGATCCTCGGCTTGATTGAGCTTCGGATTGAAGACGTGAAAATTCTTCGACCATTCCGCAGAAGAGGGATCAAAGGCGGCGATCATCGCTGGATCGGTTATGATGTCTGGAGCCGAATCGACCACGAAGTGAAGTTGCGTTTGCTGATCGTAGTAGATTTCATCGTCAAAGAACTGAAGGGATGTTTGCGATCGGTCCAAATTCTTCACGTCAGTGTCCACGAAGGCGTTCAGTCTGACAAAAGCGTCAGACTCGGAGAAGTTGGGGACGTCTCCGGGAGCTACGTCCGCGACGGCAAGAAAGTACATCATTTCATCATTGCCGCCCAAGCTGGAGACAATGTCGCCCTTTGAATAGCTCAACTCGCCATTCTCATCCAGATCACCCTCTGCCTTCGAGTTGAGTTGTGAAGGCAATTCCTTTCCGATTACCCATAAGCTGCTTAGGGTTTGGTCTCCTTTGTCAAGGGTTGCGTTTCCTTCAGGTCCGGCTTGGTTTTGGGATTGAAGGATATTGCCAAGGTCAGTGCCTTTCTCGAGGTTTCTAAAGGCTTGGTAATAAGTATCTTGATATTTGATTACCTCGCCGGCCAAATAGGTCCGGCTCGCCAAGCCATCCTCGCTCAATTCCTCGCTCACCGCGGAAACCGCTTCGGTAGCTTGCAGAAACTTGCCTTCGTAATAGATTTGCTCTCCTGCCTGAAAGGATTCGATGTCGGAGTGCCTTTTCTTGATTTCCTGGACTTGACCGTTGGGCCAAGTCGAAATCTTCATGAATTTTCTTGTATCGGTGACGTCGTCTCCCTTCTGCGTATTGGTCAGGGCCTGATAGTAGGAATCTCCTTGGTAAAAAACTTCTCCTTCCTTGCGTGCGATTTGGGAAAAAACGGGGATGGTGTTGGCTTGGGCTCCGCCGGTTACGGAGGAAATCTCGTTCCCATCGTCGACCCCGGTGTTGATGCCCAATCCATTTCCGGCAATTGGATTGGCGGCGTCATTCGGGTCGCCTTCTTCGTCAACGGCGACGTTTACGTTGACGAGCGGATCCCCTTGTTGCACCTCGTCTCCTTCTTGAACGAAGACTTGATCGACGGTTCCTCCCTTGGGAGCGGAAACAACTTCACCGGTGTCGGTTTCGACCAGATTAGAGGTGGGTTTCGGAGGAAGAAGCGATACCAGAATGGGACCGTCGGCGTCGTCGTAGAGCGAGCCGCCGTTCAAGACCTCAAAGCGTCCTAAATTTCCATCGGCGTCGATTTTCGCTCTCACTTTTGCGGTTTTGCCGTTTGGATCAGCCGGGGCGGCAATCACGAATTCCTGTCCCCAGTCGTTGCTGATTTTCTTAGGACCCATCGGGTCGAGAAGATTAACCTTCTCATTGGCCGTTCCCCTTACGAAAAGATTAATAAAGCCGGAAGGAAGCCCGCTCGCCGGGTCCACGTCTTCCTCCACCTTGAAATCCAGAAGTTTGGACAATTCCTCGAGCAAAGCCTGTCTTTTGTCCCTGTAGGTAACCGCCTTGCCTTTGTCTTGCAGTTCAAATCTTCTGACTTGCTTGTTGACTTCGTGTAATTGAGCAAGAACGCGGTTGACGTCGTCCACCGACCTTTTGACGGTTTCCGAAAGATCTTCTTCTATGGAGTCAAGACTTCTGCCCGCATCGTTGAATCTTTTGACGATGGTTTGAGTCTTGTTGAAAAGTTCCTGCTTGATCGTCGGCTCGTCCGGAGAAGCGGAAAGCTCTTGAAAGGCATTGAAGAAGTCGTTGAGGGCTCTGGTCAGACTGCCGGGGGCAAGATCGCTGTCGTGAAGATCATCCAATCCCACGTTGATTCCGTTGCGAGTGATGGTTTCGCCCAGCGCTCCCTGAAGCAGATCTAGGATTTCCTTCCTCGCTTCCAAGCTTGCGGTTTCCGCAAGTTCGTTGACCACCCTCTTGTCCAGAAGTTCGCTACGGAAATGATCTAGTCCGGCAGCCTCGAGACCCGAGGTTTGCAACTCCCCGAAACTGCCGTACATGACGCCTTCCCTCGCCAAAACTCTTTGCCTGGCGTAAGTCTCGTCGTTGACGTGCGCCAAGTTCTGACCGGCGATCTCAGCGGTTTTCGCATGGTAGCGAAGAGCCTCGCTGTTTTTACTGATTTCTCCGAGAAGGGACATGAAGAGTTAGGCGGATTCGTTGAGACTGGAACGGCTTCCTGCGAGGTTGTAGGTAGAACCGCTGCGGCCGTAGGTTTTTGAATGGGTGCCCGGATTGGTGATGCTGAGAATTTGTTCGGTTACTTCGGACAACCTTCCCAGCAGCCTCTGGTTTTGCTCGATCTTGGAGCGAACCTTGGTGATGAGATTGTTGATTTCGTCCACAATGCTCTCGAACATGGGTCGCGTGACGTCAGGAAAATGCGGAATAAGTTCGGTAAGGGTGCTGTCTTGAGGAGCGCCGAAAGTATTCGCCAGACTGGAAACGAAACCCTGTCGCTTTCGCTGTAGGATTTGACTGGCTTCCATCTGAGTTTGAACGGTTTGGTTGATTTCGAGAAGACTTTCGGGTCTTCTTTCGAGAATGTTTTGCTGTTGGGCGGACAACAAGCCCAGAAGACTGCCGTATTCCTGAAGTTCGTCCCGAAGTAAGCCGAGTAAGTCCTCCCAGGTGAAAGCGGCGGCAGGCGAAGTGGTGTGAGCGATGGATGACATGGTTTTAAATCAAATGTTTTCGACCTTCGAATCAGTGGAGGCTTCGGAATTTTTTGGTTGCGACAACTGTTGCTGCAGGATGCTGGAAATGCCAAACCCCCCTCCGCTGGCGATGCTCTCGGAGATGGCATCGGTAAAAAAATGGCGATAGAGGCGATGGGCGTTTCCGTCTTCGTTGAAGACGCCTTTGAACATAGGCTTGAGCGCTTCCTTGAGGAATTGCTTAACGAGCACGGACTCAAATTGTTGACTTACGGCGGCCACTTTTTGTTTTTCCGTTGCATGCTTGGAGTGAGCCATTTCCATCAGCATGGATGAATCCATTCCGACGTATTTGCTTCCGATGTCGTTTACTTCCATCTTAGTTGATGATTAACTCGGCCTGAAGGGCTCCGGCATTTTTTATGGACTGTAGGATGGAGGTCATTTCACGAGTAGTGAGTCCCAACTTATTGAGCGCGGAAGCAAGTTCGTTGACGGTGGACGCGCCGGGAGGATCAAGTTCGTCAAGGGCCTCGAATCTACCCACTTCTTCGATGAGTTCCGCGTTTTCTCCCTGAATCAGGGCAGTGGCTCCTTGGGAGAACGGAAGTGGTTGGCTGACTCCAGTGGTGGGATTGAGGAAGATCGTGATATTGCTGCTGCTCACCGCGACCGGAGAAATGCGAACGTTTTGCGTAGCGACGATGGTTCCGGTTCTTTCGTTGATGATCACCCTGGCGGGGACGTCCGGCTTCACTTCAATTCCTCCGATGGCAGCGATGAAATTAGTGGATTGACCACGAAAAGTCTGTGGAAGTCTTACGTTGACGAGACCACCGTCCTCCGCGATCGAAGTGCCGGGGAAGAACTTGTTGACGGCGTCGGCGATTTTGACTGCGGTGAGATGGTT
>JAYOEB010000208.1:0-3985 GCA_038116775.1 Opitutia bacterium
GGTACTCGAGGTTGTCGGTCAATGGGCTTTCGTTGACACTTACCTGAGTAAGGGCGGTGAAGGTCTCATCCCCATTGACGATGATTAACTCCACCTCATAACCGCCCAGATTGGTTGCAGGCAGATCATATGTGAAGCCCTGACCGGGGTCTTCCTCACCGGGGCCCGGCTCGGTGCGCGGGAGCTTGTCTGCCTCCCCGGCATACTGGCCATTCACATAAACGTAGGCCGCGATCGAGGAATCGTAGGATTCGAGAGGCGACTTGTAGGTTGCGGAAACCTCGGCCGTTCCACCCAGGTAATTGTTCGCGGATGCGAATAGAAGGAGGGGCTCGATCCGGTCTTCAGTCTCGTTTACCTTGATTCGGCGCGCCGGCGAGGTGACGTCGTTGCCGTCGTCGTCCCGCGCCACCGCATAGTATTCGTACATTCCACTGGCGTTGATCTCGTATTCCGCTTGGTAAGGAGAGTTGGGATCGGAGAACACCAGTTCTCCATTGACGTAGAAATCCACCTTGATGACGTGTCCGTCGGCATCGGTTGCGGTGGCCTCCAAAGCGAGCGTTTGCATGTTCGCAGGATCGAAAATCATGGTGTTTTCCAGTTTGGTCATCTCCACTTGGGGAATTTCTCCGGTGCCCGTGGTTGCTGTGACCAAAATGGGCTTGCCCATAACCAAATTGTTGCTGATCTTGTCCCTGGCCAAGGCGAAGATGGAATAGTTGCCTGGACTTTCGGGCGTCCAGGTGACTCCGAAGGGGTAGTCCGCCAGCCCGAAGGAATGCTCGCGACGAATGAAATTGTCGTTGTCCTCCGTGAGCACCAGGTTTCCGGAATCCAGGCTCGTTCCGGTTACGCTCGCGGTTGCGGTGATCAAGCGATCCATGGCGTGAAAGAGATGGAGCTTGTCCGTGGTCGCCTCGGTGGAAGTGCGGATGGAAAGCAAGTCGAGGTCGCGCCGGTTTTCGATGGCTTCGGCAAGGGCATCTCGAACCAGTATCTTGCGGGCCGCGGTCGCCCCTGCTCCTCCGGCCGAGGAGATGGGAATGATGACGTGGGCGGGACGACCCCGGAAGAACCATCGGTCGCCCACGACGTGTCCGGTGGAGTGTGCGAAGGTCAAGGTCAAGCCGTGGGCAAGCGATTGGGGCCCCGAGGTTATGGGAACCCGTTCCTGAACGAAGCTGCGCCCGCCGTCCTTGGACCACCTGAAGGTGTCGGGGTCGCCGACGCCGTCTATCTCCACCCAAAAGTCAACCGCTTCGAAGTGAGTGTGGTTTCCATCAACGGTTAGGTCGAAGGGATATTGATTGTACCTTGAGCCCGTGACTTGAGGGGCTCCGCCACCGAAGACCGATTGATCCTCGTCGAATTCAAAGGTCATCGTCCGATCGCCGATTCCATCGGCAATGGTCAGAAGTTCGCCGTCGGCGGGCAAGGAAACGAAGTCGATCACACCGCTCCAGCTATAGAGGCTTTGCCCGTTGACGTAGAACCTGACGCCTTCCAGATTGCCGTCGAAATCACTGGCGTTGGCCTCCAGACGAATTTGGGAGAGCGAGGTCGTGGTGTTTTCGTCGGCCAACCCGGAGATGGCCAGGACCGGTGGCCTGGAACTGGCGCCGTCGGCTACGGTAATCGCAAAGGGCCTGGAAAACACGGTGGTGTTGACGTCGAAATCGACGACCAGATACAGACTGTGCTCTCCTGCGTAGGTCGGGATCCAGGAAACCATGCCGTTGGTTCCGTCGTAGCTGAGATTGAATCCCGACGCGCTGGCGGCGTCATAAGAGGCGATTTCCCGGTTGTCGGCATAGGCTCTGATGCCGCTGGCCACGCCATACTTGGAATCGATCTCGAAGGGCAGGTAAACGGTGGACCCGAGGGCGAAGGAAGGCATGGCGTTGAAATCAAAACCATAGAGCGTGATCTCGTTGTCGTCGTCATTGAACACCTCGATTTCCAGTTCGTTGGTGGATGCCTCTTCTCCGTCTATGGTCGTGCCCTCGACCCGAATGGAAAAGAATCCGAGAAACTGGGGTCTCCAGGAAAGGTAGTAATTCGGCGTGTTCCCGGTGATTCCGATGTCCTCGTTTTCCTCTCCGTTGACGAACACCTTGAAACCAAGCGGGTTGATCATGGTATCCTCGTCATGGGCGTAGATTCCCAAATTCAGGGTTTTGCCGAACTCGAGCCGAAGGGGGTCGATCGTGGTGTCCATTCCGCCGCCCAAGCGAATGGACGGGTCTTCGGAATAGCCTTGCCCGCCATCGGTGATTTGGACCTCCACCACGGTTCCGTTCTCGTCAATCAGGGCATAACCGGTCGCTCCAGCGCCAGTGTCGTCGGAAATCACCACTTGGGGCGCGACGTGATAGCCAAAGCCGGAATAGGTCAACTCATGACTGCCCGTACGGATGGAACCGTTTGACTCGCGCAGGCTTTCGGCCGACACCGACGCGGGCGAGAACGGCTGAAAGACGAGACTGGGAGGCTCGGAAGGAAAGACTTCTCGGCGAAGGATGCGGGATACGTTCTTGTTTCCCTGGTTGTCGGTGACCATGAGGTACAGATCGTAGTAGCCGGGCGTACCGACGCCCCAGGAGAATTCGTAGGGAGCGACTGGGTCGGTCGAAACCGCCAACCCGTTTGCATAGAGCGTGACTTGCTCCACTTCTCCCTCGGTCCCAAAATCCTCGGCCGATGCATTGAGCAAGGTTTCTTCGAAGGGAAATCCGCCCTCGAAGCTAATGGAGTTGCCCAGGCCGATGTATCCTTGTCCGAGGTTGGTGATGGTGACGTCGACCACTTGTCCGTTGACCACTTCCGCCTCCGCAGTCATACCCGTGCCCAAGCCCTCGATGACCACCAACGGAGCTTCGGTGTATCCGCTGCCTCCGCTCAAGATGGTTATTTCCGGTTGGTAAAAGCTCCCGGCCGCACCTTGTATTTCGACGAGTCGCAAATCCAGGCTTGCCGTAGCCGGGGTTCCTCCTGGTTTGATTCTGGGAAATCCTCCCAAGAGACGAATGGTGGTGGTCGCCGAATATCCGCTGCCCGGGCTGGTCACCGCTATGCCCGTAACCTGTCCGTATCCGGGAGCGTTGGGATCGGTTCCTATGACCGCGGTCGCCGCGGCTCCGGTTCCGTCGCCGATGATTTCGACCGTCGGAGCGGAGGTGTAACCATAGCCAGCTTCTCCCAGCGTTATGCCTAAAATGCTTCCCGAGGAATTGAGGTCGGACGCCTGCAGGTACCCATGGGCCACCTGCACGGGACTGGCGAATTCCGCCGAAGGCAGAATTCCCTCTCCTGTTGTCGCGGTGATGGTGGACAACTGGGAGAAAACCAGGTTTCGGCTGTTGTCCATCGCCGCCGCATGAATCGAGTAAATCCCCGGAGCCGGCACCTCCCACTCCATGGAGTAAGGGTAATTCGCCGTTCCCCTGCCCAAGTAGGCGGGAATGGCGTCACTTGCGGGCAGCCCGTTGACGTAAAAGCGCACCCACTCCAAAGTGCCGTCGAGGTCGTCCGCCTGCGCATAGAGATAGATTTTCGATCCCGAGGTGTAGGTTCCACCGTTGGCAGGACTGTTGAGCCCGACGAAGGGGGGGAGCGAGGCGGTGACGGCGGTGACGGAGACGGTGTGAACGGCGGAGATGACGACGTTTCCTTCGTTGTCCTCCGCCATGGCGTATACCTCGTACAAGCCCGGCTGTAACGCCGTCCAACCTACTTGATAAGGCTCTTGCGTCAAATCCTGTCCCACTTGCTGGCCGTTCACGAAAATTCTCACCCGCTCGATCACCCCATCCCCTCCCGTTGAGGCATTGTCTTCGGCCTTGGCGAAAAGGTAAAGGGTCGTTCCCTCGAAGATCGAGTCGGTTGCCTCGACAAGCTCGACCGCAGGAGCATCCGAGCCCGGGACCACCGATACCGTGACCACCTCGCTCATCACACGGTTGCCGGCGTTGTCCACCGCCAC
>JAYOEB010000209.1:0-3955 GCA_038116775.1 Opitutia bacterium
CCAGTCACCCGGACTAAAGATCTCCAACTTTCGATCATCTGCCGTTTTCATGCCCTCCGTACGAAAAGCGACCTCACTCCAAATGCGTTGAAGGACTCTCTCCTCCAGACGAATTCCTCCATACAAGCCGGGAACCTCCTCTAAGGCAAACATCAGGAAAAATCTCCGGGAAATGAAATTCTATTTTCGAAAGAATCCCTACGGTCATTCCGGAATCGAGGTTTTTGGCGGATGGTGTTTGCGCTTTCTATATCATGATCCATTCGTTTGAGGACTTCCTCCACCCGCATCGCCGAAGCGCCCTGTTCATAGGCGCAATTGCGAATCAAGGCGTCGTTGGTAACGACGATGAGCCGCTCCGGTTGCTTTGCGGCCATCAACATTCTTTCGATGACTCCATCGGCCCCTTCCGACGAGGAGGAAAACACCACGGTGTATTCATCCAAACCGCGATGCTTCGAGATGCGCTGGGGTCCTCCCTTCCCGTCAAAAACCACCGTAAGAAGGGAGCCGCCATGAGAATGAAGTGGTTCGAGGAATCGCAACAGCGAATCTCGGGCAAGCGAACGATCCACCCTCAATTCCTTGGCCAAATCCGGAATCGCATGCATCGCATTGTTTCCGTCAATTATCAGATGTTCTTGCATTTTAGAGGCATTCAGGCAATGAAATGAATTCATCAACCGCAAGCTTTTAGCACCCTACGCCACAAAATTTAATAAGAAATCATGAGTCTCGCTTTTCTCTTTCCCGGACAAGGTTCGCAATGCTTAGGCATGGGAAGCAACCTCTTTGAGCGCTTTCCCTCCCATATCTCCGAAGCCAATGAAACCATCGGCTACCCGATCGAAGAGTTGTGCGAAAACGGCCCGGAGGAAAAGCTCGCCAAAACGCAGTATACCCAACCTGCCCTGTACGTCGTTTCCTACCTATCCGCCTTGGCTCAAATCGAAGACGGCGTCGAACCCCTTATGTGCGCGGGTCACTCCGTCGGCGAATTCGCCGCCCTTGCCATTGGCGAAGCCTTCGGCTTTGTCGATGGCTTGAAGATGGTTGAAAAAAGGGGGGAAATCATGTCGAGGGTTTCTGGAGGCGGCATGGCTGCCGTCATCGGGTTGGAAGCGGATGGAATTTCATCTGCGCTCTCATCTCACGGATTAACGAAAGTCGATCTGGTTAATTTCAATTCTCCCGGTCAAATCGTAATTTCCGGTCCCCAAAACGAAGTCAACTCTTCGCTCGAACCCATTAAGCAAGCCGGTGCGAAACTAGTGGTCCCCCTCAAGGTTAGCGGCGCATTTCACTCCTGGATGATGACCAAACCATCGGAGGAGTTTGCTTCGTTTTTAAACGCATTTGAATTTCAATTGCCGAAATTCCCTACCTACGCCAACGTTGACTCGCACCCCTACTCAGATCCTCAACTAATGGCAAGTCAGTTGGTCCGGCAAATGCGAAGTCCCGTACTTTGGACGCAGACGATCTCTCATATGAAAGAGGCAGGGTGTGAAGAATTCATAGAGTGCGGTCCCGGCAAAGTGCTGAGCAAATTGCTCAGACAAATTCCTTAAAAATTTGTCTTCGTCGGCTTTCCGGTACTCATTTCCGGAATTTCGTCCCTCTGTAATTCGTCTTAGTTTTGCCTAATTCCTTTGGCATAAAGATAAAATAGTATATATTTATTCATATTTTTTGTATTTTTTCTTTTTTTTTCGTTAACTACAAGTAGTATGCAAAACAGTACCTTACCGTTCGGACTAAGACTCTCCTTGGTTTTACAATATTTTATTATATAATTAACTTATGCTTTTATTTTTAGCTTCTTATTTATCTTGAACATTCTGCTCATAACCCGTTGAATAAAACTTCCTTCAAGCTTATATTCAAATCCTAGATGATTCGTCGTTTTTTGCCCTTTTTCAAATTGGTGCTTCTTGCATTTTTCTGGGTGCGCGGCGACGCCGTGACCAGAGAGTCGGATTTATTGCTTCGATGGACCTTCGACGAAGGGTCGGGAAGTACTGCCCAGAACAGCATCGGTACTGCATTGGACGTCGTTCTTCATCCCGGAACCGCTTGGGGTTCCGAATCCAACGGCACCGCGAAGTCCGGTCATTCGCTGGATCTAAGTACAGGCGTTTCCCGGGCATCCGTCATTCACGACCCAAGGCTGCAGGTTAGCAATAATTTCAGCTTTATGCTCTGGTTTAAGTCAAGCGGCGTTCCGGAGGCTTTTTCCCAAATTCTTTCCAAGAGACAGGACTCTTATTCCTCCTACATGGTTCAAGTCGGACAGGGAGGGACGAGCCTGAAGACAATCTTTCGAAAATACGGCGTTTACCACGACACTGGTTCCATGTACTTTTCGCCGAACCAATGGCATCTGCTCGCCGCTTCTCACGACGGAGACACGATCACCTCCTACTTAGACGGAAAGATTTTCTACGAGTTCGAGCAACCAGATCCCCCTTTCGTCGATGAAGGATCGCTTGGCATCGGAGGAACAGCCGACGGAGGCAGTTTGTTCAACGGATGGATCGACGACCTGCGCATTTACGACGGCGTTCTTGGAGAAGACGACGTCTCCTATGCATGGAGCGACGGACTGGGAGATTTCGGTCCGACTCCCGATTTTTCATCGATCGACCTCTCCCCGACAAGCATGCCCATGATCTTCAATTTCGTTTTTCGCGATTCCGACGGCTCGGAAAGCGACGTAACGGGATTCGATATCAATGACGTCTCGGTCGTTGGAGCCAGCATCAGCAACTTCGTTCAAAATTCCGATTCGAATTATTCCTTTGAGTTAAACGCAAGCCACCGGCCTTCGAACGTCTTGGTTTCCATTCCGGCTGCGGCGGCCAGAAACGATCAAAACGTCACCACTAGCGCCTCCTTCACCAGGTTGGTCTACAGTGACGTCGTCACCCGCAGCGAAAGTTTGGTCGGTTGGTGGACCTTTGACGACCACGAACTTCTTCAGGTGGACGGCAGCGACTATGACCCCGACTGGACTCCCTCCGCTCTTGCCAGTCCGCCATTGCTATGGCTCGACGGGAACGACTCTTCCTCGCTCTCCCTTGACGGAAGCGCGGTCATTCAGTGGAACGACCAAATCAATGCCGGCGTATCCCTGGCCCCAACCAGTATTAGTCAACGCCCAACCGGAGGGGCTTTCATCAACGGCTTGGGAGCGGTTGACTTTGACGTCGGCAACCGCATTCAATCAAGCGGCAACCCGCTCGGCCCCAACGGAGCAACGGTTTCCGAATCGGCTCTTTACATCGTCTACCAATTGCAATCCACGGGTTTGCAGCAATCGATTTTCAACAACGGAGCCAACTGGAGATCGCACGGACCATGGGTGAACGGTCATGTCTTTTGGGACGTAGGCTCTGACGCGGGCAACCGAATCAGCGCCGCGAATTGGGCGACTGCCGGCGAAACCTTGATCGGCATGTGGTATAACTCGGCTTCCGAAAACGTTCAGCAAGTCTGGAAAAACGGCAAACTTTACGTCGCCGACGAAAGCGGCCACAGCACTACCATAACCGGAGAATTCGTAATTGGCGTGAACCAATTGAATGCTGTTGTCGGAGAAGTCATTCTTCTTGATGGCACCCTATCCGAAAGCGACCGACGGCTGATCGACGAGTACCTGATGGTCAAATGGGACCTCAGCGACCGAAGAATCGTCAGAGATGCCTCTGGGGGAGAAGCTTATGCGAAACTGGTCGGCGGAGCCAGCATCGACAAATCCAGCGAATCCTTCGGCGAAGGCTCCTTGCGACTGAATGGATCGGATGCCTGGGCCCAAATCCCACTCCCTCGAGATCTTCCGGTCGAGGTCGCAAACGTCGTACGGTTCGACGACCTCGAACTGTGGTGGCCTTTGGACGGCAACCTCAGCGATCTTTCAGGAAATGGAAGAGAAGCGAGTGTCGTCGGCCAAGCC
>JAYOEB010000210.1:0-2597 GCA_038116775.1 Opitutia bacterium
AAAAATCTGGTTTTTTTTTGAACCGGGGGGAAGGAGGATTTCCTTTTAAACTTTGTTCTTGTTCCACGCGGGGGGAGGGGGGCCGTCGACCGAGGGACTGAACCTGGAGGGAATTGGCGTACGAATCGAAAAAAGCGGCCATGTCCAGACCAATGCCCATCAACAAAGTTCGCTTTCCCACGTCTACGCCGCCGGAGATTGCGCCGGTCCCCACGAAATCGTACACGTCGCCATACGGCAGGGGGAGACCGCCGCCTTGCACGCCTTGGGCAAATCTCCCCAACCGATTTCATACGATCACTTGTTGGGGGTGGTTTTCACGGATCCGCAAGTGGCGTCGGTGGGTCTACTGCCCAAAGAGCTTACCAAAAGGGGCATGGAGTTTCTTTCCGCCGATTATCCTTTCGACGATCATGGAAAATCGATTTTGATGGAGGCCAAGCACGGATACGTCGCCGTACATGCGGCAAGAGACTCAGGAGTGATTCTTGGCGCTGAATGCGTGGGAAAAGATGCTGGTGAGCTTATTCATGCATTATCGGTTGCAGTTTCTCTCGGAGCGACTGTTCACCAACTTGCAAGAGCCGATTGGTACCATCCGACTCTTTCGGAGATTTGGACTTATCCGATCGAAGAGCTTGCGGAGGAAATCGGGATTCCTGCCTAGAAGAAGAAGAAGAGCATGAAAATGGCACATGCTGCCAAAGCGCCGGCCCAAAATCGGTCCTCTTCGTGGATTGCGACTTTTTCTGTCTTGGCTTTGCGTGAAGCAGACAGGCAAAAGCAGCCAAAAGTCCACAACGAACCGATCCATGCGGCAATCGTAGGTGAAATCGTTCCAAGAACCACCAAAGTTGCAAGAGTGGCATAGATCGCCAGACAAAAGAGCAGAATTTGAATAAAAACCGACAGTTCGTTTGCGCTGAATATTTTCAGACCAGTCCATGTAAGCTTGCTTTTTTCCTCGTCGGGTTGAGTTTTCAGACTGATTAATACGTGAACGACGGCGCTGAGAACGACGGATATAAAGGCACCATGCATAAAATTGAGCTCCTTTCCGAAGAGGTCTATGAGAAACTGGTTCTCCTTGGCCAAACTCGCGTAAAGAAGGGGAATGGAATAACTGAATAGAACCCCTGTCAGGATGGCGGCAACTCCGCCGGCTGCAGTGGCGCGCTTCCAGCACATTCCAAGAAAAAAGGCGACGACCACACCTGCAATCAGATTTGCCTGGTGCTTGGCGACAAGGAGGAAGAAACTATCCTTGGAATTCGGATCCATGGTAAAAATAGTGAATACTCCCGCAAACAGTATGAAAGTCAGGATCGACCAACGACCGATGGAAATGAGTTTTCGCTCGCTCGCCTCTGGATTGACATATCTTTTGTATAGATCAAAAGTCATGATGGTCGCGGCCGAGTTCATCATCGAGTCCAAGCTTGAGAGAATGGCCCCGATCATGCCAGCGGCAATCAATCCCACCAAACCAAATCCAAGTGGAGCGATCAATTCGGTGAGCAATTTGATAAATACCGCGTCCTGAGCGACATCAAGGTTACGGTCTTTGAAAAGATAAAATGCGGCAATACCTGTTCCGATTGAAAAGAATGGAATGAGAAGCTTGAGGAAGCCGGCAGCGATTATTCCCATCTTTGCCTCTTTATCGGTAGTCGCAGAGAGAGCCCGTTGGACGATGAACTGATTAGTTCCCCAGTAGTAGAAATGCAGGATCATCAGACCGCTAAGCACTCCCGTCCAAGGGAGGGCAGGGTGGTTGGATGCATTATAAAGGTGAAATCTTTCGACTCCTTCCGGACCCAAATCTCTTGCCATTAGCTTGTCCCACCCTCCGATTTCAGGTTGCGAAAAGGTAATGAAGGCAACCAAAAGACCCGCAAGTAATAATAGAACTGATTGAATTACATCGGTAATGATTACGGCCTTTAATCCACCAAGTACAACATAGGTACCCGTTACTAGAGCCATAATCAGAATCCCAAGTTTGTAATGAAAAGGGTCGACGTCACCGGGGGAGATTTCCGGGTTTTCTACATTACCCCCGGCAAAGCTAATAGATATGGGAGTGCTTAGAGGTTCCTTCGGCTTGGACGAAATTTCAACGGCTTCCACCTTTCCATCAGCTATCGAGGCTTTGAGGAAATCCGTTTTCTTGTTGTTAATTAGTACAACAGGCGAAGAACCATATTTCTCTCCACCATGCAGAACTTTGATTTCGGAAAGTTTCCCCTCCTCCGTCCAAACCGCTTCTGCCACGGCTTTGCGCCCCGTGTCCCCCTGAAGGAGTATGTTGATTGAGCGCGAACCTATGTAGAAGCCCGGAACCATCTGGATGACTACCATGATGACGACCATAATAAGGGCGTAACTAATCCGACTCCGGTCATCGTATCTTTTACTCAGATAATCGCTTAGGGTATAGACGTTGAGTTTGCGGTAGACGGGAAGAAAGAAGTAGCAAAGCATCAGAAGGCCCGCAATTGCGGTAATCTCGAAATGACTTTGGGCAAAGCCCACGGCAAACCCGACACCCATCATCCCAACGATGTGATTGGCGGATACGTTGGATCCAAAAATAG
>JAYOEB010000210.1:2607-3934 GCA_038116775.1 Opitutia bacterium
CCCCACCATCGAGTGCTTTTGCCGGCGAGGAAGTAATCCTCGGAACTCTCCTCTTTTCTTCCCGCCCAGAGCCCCACGCCCATGACGGCCAACAGGGAACCGAAAAAAATGAAAAGATCAGTCGTCGAAAGCAATGAATTCATCATTGAAGGCTAGTCATCGACCCATGTGTAGTAAACCGCTAAGTATGCAATCGGTTCGACTTCTTGCTCTGTCGTCTCTAAGTGAGTGAATATGCCAAGCTTATCCTCACTCGCCGCTCTTTTTCTTTGGATTCCGTATATGTCCTTTATTCTGTTCGGTTGTGGTCGGAACCCAGAAGTTTCCCAAGCCCAAGAGGAGGACGTTGGAGAGCAAGGCACCGAATTCAACGATTCGAAATCCGACGAGTCGACTGAAAGAACCCCCAATTCCTCGACACCTGGCTCAAGCCCCGAGATTGAAGATGACAAGCAGGGCGCGCCCGGCATCGAAAGAATTCAGGAAATTCTCGGACGGGCAAATCCGGATTATCAGGGGCAAGGCAAGTTTCATGAGGAAAGCGGGGTAATCATTGCGGCGGAGCTGCCCAACTGTGGATTGCGCGATCTTTCGCCTCTCCGAGGCCTGAGGCTCCAGGGCTTGGATCTCAGTGGAAATCCAGTCCGTGAGCTAAGGCATCTCAAGGACATGCCTTTGAGAACTCTTTTTTTGGAAAATACCAGAGTCGAAAGCCTACGAGACTTGCAGAAAGCCAATCTCGTCGAATTGAGGCTGAACGACTCACCGGTGGAATCCTTGAAGGGATTGGAAGGGCAACCCTTGGAAAATCTGTACGCCGTCGGCACCCGCATCACCGAGGTTTCTTCTCTTCGCTCTTCGAATTTGAGGCAACTGTGGTTGTCGGATTCTCCCGTATCCGACTTGTCCGGACTGGCGGGCTTGCCTCTGGTCAGCCTTACGCTGCACCGTACCTTGGTTGATGATCTGCTATTTGTGCGTCAGTTGCCGCTTCTGCAGCGCTTGCACATAGGAGAAACACCCATTGAAGACTTGACGCCTCTGGCGGGGATGAACCTGACTCGCTTGGTGTTCACGCCCTCACGGATCAAGCGCGGGATGAAAGTGGTCCGAAGTCTCTACGGTTTGCGGGAGATCGGGACGGTGTTTGACGACAGAGCCCGGGACCTGACTTCTCCCGAAGCCTTTTGGGAAAAGCATTCCATAAGGTAGGCGAAACCAAGGTAAGGTCTTATTTTTTGTTTTTCCGGTGGGATCGTAATTCCGGCCACGAGAGAACCCCGTCTCCATTGCCGTCGGCTGAAGGATTTTGCTTGAAGTACCGGAG
>JAYOEB010000211.1:0-3865 GCA_038116775.1 Opitutia bacterium
AACCAGCACTTGACCGATCCGTATGCGGCTCGCGTCGCTCAAATTGTTCCATTCCATGATCTGCCGCACGGTGGTGCCGTAGATTGCGGAAATTCTCGTCAGGTTTTCCCCTTTCTTCACGGTATGGGTGGAAGCGCCGTCGGGCACGACCGAAGAAATCGACGGGGAAGGCGCGGCCCCAAGGGGATTGGATGAAGCCCCGGGCATGGCGAGAACCTGGCCAACCTTGATGATCGAAGCCCCGTTCAATCCATTGAGCTCCATCAATTCGCTCAGAGACACGCCCTGCTTTCTGGCAATACGGGACAAACTATCCCCACTTTGCACCACATAGGTCGAAGAGCTTGACTCGGGGGTGGGGATGGAAACGTTGGGGACGACGCTGATCGGACTCTGCCCGGTGGTTGATGAACCATCCGGGACCATGATCTCCTGGCCGATGGAAAGCTTACCGTTTTTGTCGAGATTGGGGTTGGCGCTCAAAACGGAGGACAGGCTGACCCCGTTTTTCCGAGCAATCCCCCAAAGAGTGTCTCCTCTTTGCACCTTGTAAATCGTAAGACCCGAGGGCCGCAGGTCGACGGGAGGGGCGTTGGCTTCATCCAGTATTGGCGGCAAGGGTTTGGCTTCGATGACGCCTTGTCCGGGAACGATCAGTCCGCCTGCGCTTGGGCGCGTGGGTGAGGAAAATTCCACCGCTTGGGTCGAAGCTTCCGGTATGGGCTCCTCTTTTTCCAACCCGGCGTTGAAACCCGCGTGGGGAACTTTCTTATCCTCCGGTTCCGCGGACACCGCTTCGGGAACAGCGGTCGCGCCTTTCTTTTGGGCCGTCTGGCAACTTGGTTGAAACATCACGAGGAGAATAACTCCTACGTGAAGGGAGAGTATGATACCGAATATCTTTGTGAGTTTCATTTTATTGTTCCCTAACTGGATTCATTCAAAGTAAACATTCTTGAGTACTAGGACTTGGGCTTTTCTTCAAATCGAAAACGATGCGATTGAAAAGGTTTCCCCTTTCGAGGTAATCGGCGAACATATCGAAACTCGCAAAGCCGGGGCTGAACACGATCTGCGATTTGCCTTTCGCCGATGCGAAGGCCCCGCATACCGCTTCCTCCAAGCTCCCGCAGACAGTTGCCACGATTTCGCTCGAACGCAATAGGGCGTAAAGCTTGTGGGAAACTTCCCCAATCAGAAAAGCGTGATCCACGAAGCCTTTGACCGCCTGGCAAAAGGACTTGAGGCACTCCCCCTTTTCCCTACCTCCGCCGATCCAGATGACTTTGGAGGAGAAAGACCTGAAAGCCGCCGTAACCGCCGACAAATTGGTCGCCTTGGAATCGTTCCAGAAGCAAACGCCGTTGATTTCCCCAACTTTGGACAAGCGGGCGGGTTGCGGATCGTATGATTCGACGGCCCGGGTGAAAATGGATTCCGCAATCGAATTTCGACGTGCGAATTCGGACGCGAGGGCAAGATTCTCCCGTTGTGGACAGGTCGTCCAAAAGCTTGGCAATTGGTCCGATTCTCCCAGAACCGAACTGGATGAAATCACCCGGGAGGGTCGGGCCAAGGAGAGGTTTTGACTTTGGGCGAATTCCAAGACCGATGGACCGCAGATGAATTCGCCTGCCTTGGGCAATCCTTCCAGAATTCTTGCCTTGGCCTGAAAATATTCTTCCATTCCTCCATGATAATCCAAGTGATCGGGTGAAAAATTGGTCCAGATCACGGACTGCGGACGCATGAGCCGCAAGCTTTGGGATTGGAAGGAACTGACTTCGAGAAAAATCGTTGCGGCCTCGGGGATGCCCCGGGCAATCGAGGAACACAAGGACGTACCGACGTTTCCGGCGCAAACCGAAGACCGTCCGGCTTGACGCCACAAGTGTGCGAGAAAGGTACAAAGGGTGGTCTTTCCGTTGGTCCCGGTTATCGCCACGATGGGGTGATCGGTAAGATTGGCCCCGAAGTCGATTTCTCCGTATAGCGGAAGTCCGGAGTCGCGGGCTATGCCCATCCATTGGTGGTCGGGCTTGAACCCGGGGCTCGAAACTACCAAGTCAAAGCGGGAGGCGTCTGCGGCGGTAAAGGGCTTTTCAGGTTCATGAAAAAATTCATATTTCCCACCATAGGCATCGAGAAGTTCGGCAACGCCCAGGCCGCTAATTCCTGAACCGAAAATCGCCACCGTCGCGTTCCGTAGTTCTTCTTTAGCCATGATGACTCTCTTCATCTAAGCTTGAGGGTGGCCAATCCGAGCAAGGCGAAAAGCAGGGAGAGTATCCAAAAACGAATGACTACCTTGGTTTCCTTCCATCCCTTTAGTTCGAAGTGATGATGAATCGGTGACATCAGGAATATTCTCTTGCCCCGACTTTTGAAAGAAGCGACTTGGAGGATCACGGAACCTGCCTCCATCACGAAGATGCCACCTACGATGATAAGGGTAAGGGGTTGGTGCACCATCAAGGCGATCACCCCCACCAGTCCACCGATCGCCAGGGAACCCGTATCCCCCATGAACATTTCCGCCGGATGGGCGTTGTACCACAGAAAAGACAGACTGCCGCCCAACAAGGCGGCGCAAACGACGGTCAGTTCGCCGGATCCCGGAATCCAACTGATCTTCAAATAGTCGGAAATGATGAAATTACCCGAAGCATAGGCCATGATGCCATAGGTCAAGGCCACGGTCACCGTACACCCGATTGCCAGTCCATCCAGACCGTCCGTCAAGTTAATGGCGTTGCTTGAACCCGTTAGCGTAATCAGAAAAAATAGAAAGACCAAGACCAGGGGCATGCCGATCATGAGCGGATCCTTGTAGAAGGGAACCCACAACTCGCGCATCTTCTCGGAGCTTCCGGTCGCCCTTTGATCCAACCCCGTGAGAAGTTCGCTCCATGGACCAAGCAGGACGTAAAGAACCACCCCGGTGGCCAAGAGTTGACCAAGCAGTTTGTATTTTCCCGGTAACCCTTTGCTGTCCTTCTTGCTCACCTTTAGGTAGTCGTCGAGGAAACCAACCACGGTGAGAATCGAATAGGTAAGCAAAGCCGCCAGCACGTAGACGTTCAACTCCGCCCAAAGAAGGCAGGAGACCATTACCGAAGCGAAGATCAACAGACCTCCCATGGTGGGCGTCTTCGCCTTGCCGCCGTGCAGTTCAGCCAGGTCTCCGACTTCGTCCTTATCGCGGAAGGCTTGCCTCGCTCCCAAATTCTGGAGAAAACGAATGATTTTGGGACCTAGACAAAAACCTATGAGCAAGGCGGTGATTCCAGCGAGAATGGCGCGTACGGAAATAAACTGAAACAAGCGGAAGGGACCGAAGAGAGATTCGTAAAACTGTAGGTAGCTCAGCATTTGGCCAACTCTCCCGCCTCGACTTCGCGGACGGCCCAAGACGGAAGCAATTGCTCCAAACGACTTGCCCTGCTCCCCTTCAACATCACCGCTCCCTGAAAATCCTCCACCAGAGATCTCGCCGAATCCAGGTCGTCGAGAACCACCAGTTGTTCCTCGTCGGCCCCGCCTTTCAACAAACCATCCGCAAACCAACTTGCCTTTTCACCGATCATTACGAACAAGTCGTTGGATTCCACCCGAATCGATGAAGAGACCTTCGCATGCAATTTTCGCTCTTCGCTTCCCAGTTCTTCCATCCCGCCCAAAATGTACAGTTTGGGCGTCGCCCCATGCCTCTCCGCGAAAAAGGTCAGGCTATCGATCATGGAGGAAGGATTGGCGTTGTAGCAATCCACGAAATAAGTTCGCCCCCGACCTTGAAAGCAGTTTGCCCTCAAGGTCGAGGGGCGATATTGGGGTAGGCGTTCAGAAATGATTTCAGCGCTCACGC
>JAYOEB010000212.1:0-3843 GCA_038116775.1 Opitutia bacterium
GCGTCGGATGCTCTCTTCGTCCTCCACGATGATTTTCAATTCGTCCGCTCTCTCCAGGGATTCTTCAAGTGGGGGAGCCGCCCACTTGGGACTAACGGTAATCCAGTCCATTTCTCCGATGATGGGGTAGGCCCCGCAGGTCTCGATATGGACGGGCAAATTGCGGCTTTTCAACTGGTAGGACAAGGCAAAAAGGTCGTGAATGGCCGGCTCGCCTCCGGTAATCACGACGATTTCCGGACAAGCCAAAAAGGCTTCGTCTGCCAAGTCGTGGGCCTGCATTCGCTCCACTTTTTCCGGTTTGTGGTCCGGGTGCCAAGTGCCGGCGGAATCACACCATGGGCAATGAACCGGACACCCGTGAAGACGGATGAAAAAGGCGGATTTCCCCAAATGAATCCCTTCTCCCTGCCAGGAGTGAAAGCGCTCGTAGACCGGTAAGTCACTCATGATTTCGAAGCTACGTAGGTTGCCGAATTCTTGCTGTCTTCGTCCAGTTTCAAGGAATGAATGCCCACGCGACCCCCTGTCTTTTCCCTGACCATGGCGTCAAAGGTTTCGAACAGAAATTTTGCGATTCCCTCGCATGAAGAGCTTTCGACCCAGGTGATTCGGAGCAGTCCCTGTTCTTGCAGTGACTCGAATGCCTCCCTTTGCCCATCCTCGGAGCAAAGCACAATTCCGTGATCCAGGTTCCGGTCGATCCAGTCCTCGATGAAATGAAGCTCGCCGAAGTCGATGACGAATCCATTTTCGTCGAGTCGGTCGGCAAAGAAAGTAATGGATATGGACCAGCTGTGACCGTGGATTCGCGAACATTTTCCCGGGTGAAGGGGTTGGCGGTGGGAGAGGGGAACGTCTCGGTAGGTTTTGCTGCAGGTAATCATGTCCTAGTTGAATTTAGAATTCATATTGAGTGGGGTCGGGGACTTTCGCGAGGGCGAAAGCCTCCTTTCTTTCGACGCAGGTTCCGCACTGCCCGCAATGCAGGCTTCCTCCCGCATAGCAAGACCAAGTGTCTTCGAGAGGAGCCCCCAGGCGGAAGCCCAGGCTGACCAAGTCCGATTTGCAAAGATCGACGAAGGGACGATGCAAGTCGAGTTTCTTCCAGTCCGCCAAGCCCAGGGCTTGCTCCATGGCATCGGCGAATTCCGGGCGACAGTCCGGATAAATCGTGTGATCCCCTGCGTGAGCGGCATAGGCAATCGTATCGAAGCCAATGGAAAGGGCGAACCCAGCGGCGAGGGAAAGCAGAATCATGTTCCGATTCGGAACCACGGTTGCCTTCATTGAATCCTCCGCATAGTGGCCAAGGGGTAAGTCGATTGATTCGTCGGTCAGCGAACTTCCCCCCAGCAAATCCTTCAAAGCGGCAAATTCCAGGATGCGATGGGCCAGGTTGAGCTTATGGGCAATCCGGGAACTGTGTTCCAGTTCCTTCTGATGCCGTTGCCCATAGTTGAGGGACATCAGGTAAAGCTCCGCCCCTTCGTGCATCAAGTGCTTGGTCAGCACCGTTGAGTCCAGTCCCCCGGAGAACAGAACCACTGCCTTCATGATATGGAATGGGTTGAGATCATCTTATTGGAAAGCGGCAAGAATAGAGGGAATGGAGCGGGCCCGAAAGTTATTTCTTATCCGGTCTGGGAAAGGTTTGCCGGTGAATCCGGTAGATTCTTTCCAATTCTTCGATGGGTCGGGTATGATCATCCACCCGAAGGTCCCGGAATCGATCGGTCAGTCCGGCGTATCCCCAACCTTCTCGGACTACCAAAAGGGCGGCGGATTGGCGGCCGCGCCTGTCGCCTCCGGCTTTTTGCCCGGCCCGCAGGGCCTCGATCATTCTTTCGGCCAGGACGCCGTCGGCGCTTTCGAAGGATGAAGCCATCGCCTTCAGTACCTCGGGCCCAGTCAGCAGATTTCCCAGAACGACGAACCCGTTGCCTTTGTTGTCCCCCGCCCAATCCAGGCACCCCCTTCCGGTGAATGCTGAGGCATTGCCTTCCGTCCCAAGGACCGCAAGCTGTCGGCGCATGCTCATGGGGTCGGCCTTGATCAGGAGATTCAGGACGTCCTCGGGTTTTTGTCCGCTTTCCAAAAGCCTCAAGCCAACCGGGCCGAACCTCGGGTTCGCCCAAGCCTGCGAGGCGATGGCCCCGACTCCCGCCTTGGCATGGGGAACGACTCCTCCGACCGCGATGAACTTGGATTGAACCGCAACGCCCAACTCTCCGGTTTTCTCGTCCCGGGCAACGATCGAAAAAGTGGAAATGATTTCCGCAGAGGAGTTTTGCAGATTCATCGAAAGCAAGAAAAGGATGGCCAAAGTTTTCAATTTCATTCGCCTTGACCCTAGAGGGAAATCAGGTACTTTCAAACCTTTACTTGTGTGCCGGGCTAGCTCAATTGGTAGAGCAGTTGACTCTTAATCAATTGGTTCGGGGTTCGAGTCCCCGGCCCGGTACCAAGAACGTTCGCTTAGCTCGAGCATATTTCCGCCATGCTGATTCCGGCGATTCTTCCGGTTGTCCAAGCGGCTTGAAAATTAAAGCCACCGGTGATGCCGTCGAAGTCCAGGCACTCTCCCGCAAAAAAAAGACCCGGTTGGATCTTGCTTTGCATGGTTCGAAAATTCACTTCCTTGAGGTCGATCCCTCCGCAAGTGACGAATTCTTCCTTGTTGGTGGTTTTGCCATTAACCTGAATTGCGTAGTTCGCCAAGTTTTCCGCCAAGCGAAGACTTTTCTCCCGGCTTAGGTGAGACCAGGTGGTCGTCATGCCGAGTCCGGAAATTTCCACAAGCTTCCTCCAAAGACGCTTGGGTATTTGGGGGTAGGGGCTTTGGGCAAGGGAAACTTTTCCACGATCCTTGCGGAAATCGACGAATTCCCCGATTAGCCTTTCCTTGGATTTGTCGCCGAGCCAATTGATCTTTGCTTCGAATTCATACTTTTGTTCGGCCAGCGATTTGGCGTCCCAAGCGGAGGCCCGGAGCACCGCGGGTCCGCTAAGTCCGCGATGGGTTATGAGAATAGGGCCAGAATGAGGTTTTCCCAAAGGGAGGGTCCGAATCTTCGCGTCAGCGACGGAGACGCCCGCAAGTTCCTTCAGGGGGTGATCCGCGAGATTAAAGGCGAAAAGGGAGGGAATCAGGGGTTCGATCGAGTGACCCAGGCTCTTCAAGGCGTTGAGAATACCGGACTCCTTGAGAGATCCTAGGGCCAGGCAGACGCAATTGGCTCGAACCACTTCCGATCCGGAGAATTCCAATTCCCAATGCGTGTCCTCACGGCGCAAATCAAGCAATCTTTTTTCCATCTTCAGGGAAACACCGGCTTGTTTCGCGGAGTTCAAGAGACAATCGATGATCGTTTGGGACTGATCGCTTGCGGGAAAGATCCGCCCGTCTTCTTCGGTCTTCGTGTCGACTCCGTTTTCTTCGAACCAAGAGATGGTGTCCTGGGGTTGCCAGGCGTGAAAGGCGCCCCTGAGTTCGCGCGACCCGCGTGGATAGTTTTTGCTTAGCTCCATGGGGTCGAAGCAATGATGGGTCAAATTGCACCTGCCGCCACCCGAGATCTTTACCTTGCGCAGAAGACGATTGCCTCCCTCGAACAAGAGGACCTTGTCCCTGGTCCTTGATTCGGCCGCGGAAATGGCGGCAAAGAATCCGGCGGCCCCTCCGCCGACGATGGCTATTACTCCCGAATCTTTCACGCTTCCCTTATAACGATTTTAACGAGTTTGAAAAAGACGGGAATTGATGCCTGATCCGTTTCCCTATTAGGGTAGAAAGCTTCTTGATAAGAAAGAATCTATGGTTCAATCTGCTCTCCATGCGCT
>JAYOEB010000213.1:0-3777 GCA_038116775.1 Opitutia bacterium
GCCACCGTAACCTATTACAGTGGTACGGGGGGGCTGAATCTCGCCGACGCCGGCATCGGCGATACCATCTTAAGCGGCCTTAGCGGAAGCGGTGATCTTACCGGAGTGCAGACTTTTGGCTCCGATGACACCAATCAGCTCACCCTGCACAGCGCGAGCGGCAACTCCGGCAACTTCGACTTTTCGGGAAACATCTACACCGATTCCTCCACTTCTTCCGACTTGACCCTATTGAAAACAGGTGGAGGGGAGCAAATCATCAGCGGAAACGTCAACCTTTCCGATTCCGAAGCCACTTCTTCGAGCGCCTATCTCGAGGTGGCTGAGGGCACTCTTACCCTTAAGCCGGGATCCGGCAAAACCCATAAGGTCGAGTTCATCACTGGATCGGGTACATTGAAGTTGGACAACGCCAATGAAGCGACTCAAACCATCGAGCTTGGCTTTGCCAACACAGCGGCGAAGAAGACTTTCTCCGGAGCCCTTACTCTCAGCGGTTCTGGGACGAATACCATCAACGTCGGTGGCAGCGCCGGTACCTTCGCCAGCGCCGACGCTCACCAGGAACTCAGTGGCGCGATTTCATCGACTGGGGCCGCTCTCAAGAAGACGGGAAGCGGAAAACTGACCCTTTCCGGTGATTCGAATGCATACAGCCAGGGCATTACCGTCGCGGACGGCGGGGGAGACAAAGACGGAGGCATTGTGGTCGCCAATCACGCCAGCGCCCTTGGCTCCGGCACCACGACGGTCGAACACGGCAAGTTGGCAGTGGCGGGAGGCATTACCGTCACCAATACCGTTCAGGGACAGGCCACCAACAGCACCGATCAAAAAAGCATAGTCGGTGGTGGGGCCGGTACCAGCGTGGGCACGATTACCAACGGAGGGTCCATACTCGACATCGGCTCGGGAAATAGTCAAATCGACGTCGTCAGCCCCGGCATAGCTTTGGCCACCTCCATGAGCAACGGAACCAATGATCATCAAGCAGTGGCCGGGCATCACAACGACGCCGGCACCGATACCCTCTCACAAAGCATAGGAACACTCAAGATCAACAGCGTAGGTCTCAAGTCGGGTGGGGTTTTCGATTGGGAAATCAGTGATTTCGACGGCTCGACTGCCGGGAGCGACTGGGATCTTCTGCAATTCGACTCTCTCGCTTTCGATAGTTCCGGAACTTTCGACATCAACGTTCTCAGCCTTACCTCCAATGATGGGGATGGTTCGGGGGCTGGAGCCGTTGCCGGCACTGTTACGGCAAAATCCGGCACCTCTGGGTTCAAGTTTCTCGACGGAAGTGGAACCAACGGGAGCGGCATCACTTGGGGTAACGTAAAGATCGGTGGGGCTACTCCCAGCGCATCCGGAACGATCGATGCAGGTTACTTCGACATCTTTCACGGCTCATTTTCTTACCATAACAGCAATTACTATGGGGATTGGAGCGTGTATTTGGATTATGCCAACAATGATTTTTACATGCAGTATTCCGTGGTTCCCGAACCATCCACCTACATGATGGTCGCTGGTCTTTTGATGCTGCCTGGATACGGCTTCGTCAGGAGGCTTAGAAAATCAGGCAAGGGAGAGGATTTGGGGTCCTGACTCGGATCAATTCCTCACTTCGCCTTTAGCTCAGCCGTTTAATTCGATCAACTTTCTAAGGGAAGTAAAATGATCGGCCAATGCCTGAGATTGGTCGAGTTCTCCGATGATTTCCCTAAAGGTTTCTTTTTTGGACATTTGCAGACTTCGAACGCGGTCTTCGACGGTTCCTTGGGCGATGATTCTGTAAATGAAGGTGGGCTTATCCTTGCCGATTCTATGGGCTCGATCAATGGCTTGCTCCTCGGCCGCCGGATTCCACCACGGATCCATGAGAAAGACGTAATCGGCTGATTTGAGAGTTACCCCCAAACCAGCGGCTTTGAGAGAAGCGAGCATTACCACCGAATTCTCCGAGTGCTCGAATGCATCGACCGGTTTTTTGCGGTCGCGGGTCGATCCCGTGAGTTCTAGTATCGAAAGATCCGGAAGTTCGAGCCTAATTCTTTTCCTGAGAATGGTGAGAAAGGAGGTGAACTGACTGAAAACCAAAATTTTGGCCCCTGCGGGAGAAAGGTCATGGATTTTCTCCATCAGCAAATCGGATTTTACTCCGCTTGGCGCCAAGTGTTTGCGTGAGGGCAGAAGGGACAAGTCGCAACACACTTGCCTGAGGCGGGTAAGCAAGGAAAAGATATGAGTGGCGGAATGCTTGATGGCTCCTTGAAGATCTTCCCCATGGGCTCGAATTGCTTCCTGCGTCAATTCTCGGTATGCCTTTCTTTGTTCCTCGTTCAATTGACAGGGAAGTTCGGATTCGATCTTGGGCGGAAGTTCGGTGGCCACTTCCGATTTCAGTCTTCGTAGGACGAAGGGATTAATTTGTCTCCTGACCAGCAGAGCTGATTTTTGGGCATCTTCCTGAAAACTTCTCTCAAACTCCTTTCTACCTCCCAATAGCCCCGGCATCAGAAAGCGGAAGATCGTCCAAAGGTCCAAGGCGGAATTTTCGATTGGTGTGCCGGATAGACCCAAACGGTGCCTTGCCCGCACGGAGAGGCAGGTCTGAGTGATTTTTGCCTTGGGGTTCTTGATGAGTTGGGCTTCGTCCAGAATCGCATAGCGAAAGGAAAAGTCATCCAGCAGGTGACGATGTCTGCGCAATTGGGTGTAACTGGCGATCCATAGGCAGTATCGGTCATCCGTAGAAAAAGCGTTTTCGCGATTGAGAACTCTTACTCTCAGCGTGGGGAATTTTTCCGAAGCCTCCTTCACCCAGACTTGCACGACGGAGGCAGGGCATACCACCAAATCAATCGCTTCTTCGGATTTGTCCGCCGTCAACAAGGCAAGCGATTGAATGGTTTTGCCTAGCCCCATCTCATCCGCCAGCAGAGCGTGACAGCCAAGCTGGTGCAGAGAATGAACGTGATCCACGCCCTGTCTTTGGTAGGGTCTTAGAAAGGCAAGCTCGTTCGCCACTCCCTTGAGTTTGAGCTTTCTGATGGAGTTTTCCCAGTCCGCCAATTTACCATCGGGCCTGGTCTTCAGGTATTTTCTGGCAAACAGGGAAAAAAGCATGTATCGGGGCCAGCTTGTGCGTTTGCTGTCTCCCCGGTTTCTTTGCCACCAATCGAAGTCGTCGACTTGCTTTTGGTCAAGCTTTACAAGCCCATGACCGCGAACAAAAGCTGAACCCAATTTCGCGCTGGAAATCTTTCGCATGCTTTCTCGACCCAGTTTGTGCGAACCCAATCGGAAGCTTTCGCGCAAGTTCATGGAATCATCGCTTTGAGATCTCGCTTCGATCTCCCAGCTCAAGGTTCTTTGTCCATGCCTGAGGAGAAGAGCTTCCCCTTCCAAGCGCAAATCGAAGGAGTTTTCCCATCTCGACAGGGATTGCTCGGAAAAATCAGCAATCAAATTCCAGTCCGCAAGGGCAAAGGATCCAGTGCCCTTGTCGAAGGCGAAGCCCATGTCGTTTGCCTCGGATACGAATCTCATCAGCGAGGGTCTGTCCGCATTCTCCGAAAGTTGGCTGGAGTCAGAGGAATAAACCGAAATGGGATTTCCGTCTTGAGGATTCCAAAGAGGGGTGGCGAGAAGCCCTCTTTTGCTCGAGATTTCCAATCTGACGACAAGAGAAATCAAGAGGGCTTCGCTTTCCTCTTCGCAAATCGAATCTTCACTTTCCTCCGAGGCATCCGGGATGGACTCACCCTGCTC
>JAYOEB010000214.1:0-3729 GCA_038116775.1 Opitutia bacterium
GGATTTGTGGTTGTTCACGCTGCAAACAACGCCTTTCCAGATTGGTTGGAATATAATGAGATGATTGGACTTGGAGGATGGGGAGGAAGAACGGAAAAGTCGGGTCCTTACGTCTACTACGACGACAAGGGCCGGCTTGTGCGCGACCCCCGACCGGGTCGTGGAGGTGGTCACGGTCCCCAACGCGAGTTTGTCGTCGAGTTGAGAAACGAGAAACATCCGATAACGAAAGGAATGCCTTCGAAATGGCTGCATGCCAAGGACGAGCTTTATGATTCTTTGCGAGGGCCCGCCGAAAACGTAGAGGTTCTGGCGACGGCTTTCAGCGAGAAAAGCAAAAGGCATGAACCGATGATCATGACCATTGACTACGGCAAGGGCAGAGTCTTTCACACGCCCATGGGGCATGCGGATTACTCGATGCGATGCGTCGGTTTTCAAGACGTCTTGCGTAGAGGGGTCGAGTGGGCCGCGAAGGGGAAGACGGCAGTCGGTTTGTCTCCAAACTTCCCAGGTCCGGCAAAAGTGTCTTCCAATCCCTAAGCAAAAGGAGGCGCTATGAATTTTATTGGTTTGGACGTTGGAACTTCTTCCGTAAAGGCCCTTTTGGTTTCTGGGGACGGCGAGGTCCTCAAGGTAAGTTCCCCCGATTACCCCTTCGACACTCCAAAGCCGCTATGGTCGGAGACAAATCCCGAAGTTTGGTGGGCCGCAACTCAGCGGGCGATCCGTGATCTTCTCAAGGATTTCGATCCTTCGAGCGTTTCCGGGATAGGGCTTACCGGACAGATGCATGGAATGGTGGCGCTGGATAAAAAGGGCGAAGTCCTTAGGCCATGCATCATGTGGAATGACCAGAGGTCTTATGCCGAGTGCCAAGAGATCACATCCATGGTGGGAGATGGCAAGGTTTTGGAAATCACCGGAAACCCAGTGCTTGCCGGATTCACCGCGCCTAAGATTCGTTGGGTTGAAAAGAACGAACCAGATGTTTTTGAAGCCATATCCAAAGTTCTCCTACCCAAGGATTACGTCAGATATAAACTGACCGGAGAGTTTTTCTCCGATCTTTCCGATGCTTCCGGCACTTCTATGCTGAACGTGGGGCGGAGGGAATGGTCGGATGAGATTTTGGACGCATTGGGTTGGTCGAAGTCTTGGTTGCCCGAAGTTACGGAATCAACCGAAATGTCGTCCGTCGTTTCGACCGCTGGCTCGGCTGCCACCGGTTTGCCTGCGGGAATTCCGGTTGCGGCCGGGGGTGGAGATTGCGCGGCTCAAGCCGTTGGCAACGCCATTGTCGAAGAAGGAAGAATTTCCGTCACCCTCGGCACCAGTGGCGTCGTCTTCGCCCAGAGCGATGATTATAGAATCGAACCGGAGGGCAAACTGCACGCCTTTTGTCATGCGGTTCCAGGTAAGTGGCACTTGATGGGGGTGATGTTGTCGGCGGCGGGGTCCTTTCAATGGTACAAAAACAACTTGGGAGATCTCGAGTCCCAAATGGAAAAAGAGGGCAAGGGCGAGGCCTATGATCTTTTGACCAAGCGGGCGGAAAAAGTAGCTCCGGGATCAGAAGGGTTGTTTTTTCTGCCTTACTTGTCCGGAGAACGCACGCCTTATCCAGACCCCTACGCTCGCGGCTGCTTCATCGGCCTGAACTTGAGACACGGCAAGCATCACATGACCCGAGCGGTGCTTGAAGGAGTTTCGTTTGGGCTGAATGATTCACTCAGACTCATGAGCAACTTGGGAATTGAAGCTTCCGAGGTACAACTCTCCGGTGGAGGGACAAGATCCGTTCTTTGGAAGCAAATGTTGGCCGATATCTTCAACGCGCCCTGCTCTATGGTGAATGCCATGGAGGGAGCAGCTTACGGAGCGGCCTTGCTTGCCGCGGTGGGATCGGGCCATTTCGAATCCGTTGAGGACGCATCTTCGTCGTGGATTCGTACCACCGAGCGAATCCAGCCGGGCGAAAACGTGGAAAAATACCGAAAGCATTACGGGATCTATCAAAGCCTTTATCCAAAGCTCAAGGAATCATTCGAGGAGATCGCAGAATTGGAATAAGGTCATCCCCCCCTTATGAGCAATCCCTACGAAGATTCCAAAGTTTTGGGAGAATATCTCTTGTTTCACTACGGAAGGGACGAGGATCTGATGCCATGGGACTTTGGTCCCGGAAATGGATTGGGATTTCCTAAAAGAACAGTCGAGGAATTGCTTGATCCCGCCGACCTACCCGAAGCAGCCTCAGCCTTGGATCTTGGTTGCGCGGTTGGAGGGGCTACTTTTCATCTGAGGCGATATTTCTCTCGAGTTATCGGAATTGACTACTCGAATGTCTTCATAGAGGCGGCGAATCGATTAAAAAATGAGCGTAGGCTGGATTACTCTTTCCTACAGGAAGGAGATTTATTTTCCAGCGCCACGGCCTTGATTCCACCGATTCCGGATGATGGAATTGAGTTTGAAACCGGAGATGCCTGTAATCTCCCCGAAGATCTTGGTCGCTTTGATTGCGTGCATGCCGCCAACCTGATTTGCCGTTTGCAAGATCCCCGCGCATTGCTTGAGCGTCTGCCGGAATTGGTCATCAGAGGAGGGCAACTTCTAATAGCCACTCCTTTTACTTGGCTGCGGGAGTTCACCGATCGGGAAAATTGGCTTGGTTCCGGTGATTCGGAGGAAAAGCTTGTAAATTGCCTCAGCAGGAATTTTAAATTGGAGAAGAAAGTGGAAATGCCTTTTCTTATTCGTGAACACAGAAGAAAATTTCAATTCTCAGTCTCCTTAGGAACCCGGTGGCGTCGCCTGTAGTCGGAAACGCAAATGAAGTTTGAAGAATTTATCCAAAGCGTCGAAAAGTCGTCGAATCCTCCTCCGGATTTCTCACCTTGCCTTCAAGCCCTATGGTGGGCCAAAAAAGGAGACTGGCATAAGGCCCATGATCTTTCACAAGAGATAGAGGAGGCCGAAGGATCTTGGATTCACGCGCATCTCCATAGGGTCGAGGGTGATTTGAGCAATGCCGCTTACTGGTATTCGCGGGCTGGAAAAGCGGTCAAAACGAAGGAGGATTTGAATCAGGAATGGGAGCTGATCGTCGTTAGCCTGTTGGGTTCCGAATTCTAAGGAATTTCACGTTCATTTGCTTTGCAGACGAATTCCAGAAGCAATCATTCGCCCGATGACCTGTTGGGGGATGAGGTGCGGGCGGATTGGCTGACCCCCGTCTGCCTGCTTGGGTTGAGCATCATGAGCGTGTTGTTCATCCGTTCCGCTCAGGCTTACACCGGTGGTGAACAGTGGAAGATGCAGACCCTGTGGTGTTTGATCGGCTTTTCCACCTATTTTTTCTTTGCCTGGATCGATTATCACATCTGGATGCGTTACGCGCACTTTCTGTATGCGGCGACCATCCTCTCCCTCTTTCTTGTTTTCGGTGGTCCCGTTTTGTATGGAGCCAGTAGGTGGATAGACTTGGGAGTTTTCAAGATTCAACCATCCGAATTGGCCAAGTGGTCCACGATGGTCATGGGAGCCAGCATTTTGGCCAGATCCAAAATAGGGGGAGTGAGTGATTCCACTGGTGGAATAGCCAAAGTCTGTTTTTGCTTTGCCGTTCCAATGTTCTTGATTTTTCTTCAACCGGACTTAGGCTCTACGCTGGTCTTTCCACCCATCGCATTTTCTCTTTTGTACGTCGCCCGCATACCCACACGG
>JAYOEB010000215.1:0-3700 GCA_038116775.1 Opitutia bacterium
CCTGTCTCCGTCGAGGTCGCGATGAAGCAGGAAGCGAAAGCAGGAGCCAAATTCCCTGTCCTTTTCAACTTTCAGGTGTTCGACGCCCTGATGATTGCCGGAATAGATCTCGGGGCACTCGACCGAACCCTTCCCGAAGGCTTTTTTGATCTGCTCGATGGCCGAAAGGTTGGAGTCGAGATCGGCAATCAATTCGATCGATTCTTTCCCATCACTTTTTGCCATAGATACCAGAGCAAGGAAGGCAATCATGCAAATGGGCAAGGAGACAGTTCGCTTTACGTCAATCACGTGTCGGTTATTGGAAATGAACTAATTATCAATCGATTGATTATCATGGTGCGTGATCGTGACAAAGACTGGCCGTAAATTCGAACAAACAAAAACACCGCACTTCTGCGGTGTTCTTGGGCTTTGAAACACAAACTAAACTGAAACAAACTGACTATTGTCGTATAGTAAGACTGAGAGGACTCGAAAACGTTCAAAAGAAATTCGTTTTTTTTAATTTTTTCTCAGTCATTCTAGTTAGATCTTTATGATCAATGATTTATGAAATCAAAGAAATCCTGCTGTAGAAAAATTCTGAAGAGATTCTCATTTGCGGATTCAACCTATGCTATCCGGCAGGAAGTCGCCGATAAGAATTCTATCCTTCCCTTGCGCCCTCGGTCATATTCGCTACGGGATGAAACAATGGCCTGAAGGGTCAGAAGTCAGCGGGTTTCGAACGAATCCAGTCGACGAGAATGCCGATTTCCTCATCACTCAATTTGTCGTCCCTGCCATAGCAGGGCATCCGGTCGTTCTTCTTTCCATAGAATCTAGGATCTTCCGGGTTTTCGATAAAGGCGATCAGCCATTCCCTGGATCCGTAACCGGTAAGATCCGGGGCGGAACCCTCGTCTTCGGAATCAATGTCGTGGCAATCTATGCAGGCTCTTCCGTCCTCGAAATCCACCTCGTCATTATAGTAAAGGGAGAGCAGTTCCTCCCGGGTGTCCTCATCCAGACTTTCCTCATAGGGCAATTGGGCTCCGTCAGCCAATAGTCTTGCGATGTCCGGGAGCAATTCCTTTTCCTCATCGGTATACTTGGCCAGGACTTTTCGCGCCATGGTGCCATCCTTGAATTTGGTCCCTCCAAAGTACTTCGCCGAAACGTAGTGATCATAATCAAGCAATTCGGTCATCCATTTCACACTGGCAAAACCAGCGAGATCAGCAGCGGTCTGGGAGTCGTCGACGGGATAGCCGCGCCCGTCGTGTCCATTGTATCGATGACAACTCGAACAATGAGAGGCGAATAGGCGGCGACCCTGATTTTCCCGATCCTTGCGAAGCAAAGAGACGGCTCCATGGGGTGGGATTCCCTCCGCATCGGCAATTTCAATGACTCGATCAGCTTGCCATTTGGCTTCTTCAAGGGCGGCCCCATGCTTGACGTTCGCCTGATCTTCGGAAACGGCGAGAAAGGTCAAAAGCACCGAGCCGGCGATCAAGGCCCACCAAAATCCGACGTTGATCTGATGACCGGCTTTGCTTTTGCCGATGAAAGGTTGCAGAAACATCCACAAGACCAAGAATACGGGGATGATCACCGCCCCCCAAATAGCCGGGACGTACTTCAAGAGCTGAAAGAGGAAAAGAAAATACCATTCGGGGCGGGCGGGGAATTCGTTGGATGGATCAGCCGGAGGTCCCAGGGGAGCCCCCCTAAAATAAATGGTAAGGACGATGACCGCGAGCAAAACGGCCAGACAGGCAACCGCATCCTTGAGAATTTGATCAGGCCAGAAATAAGAATCACGCTTGGGCCGCGGTTCCTTGACGTGGATCCCGTGTTTGCGGAAGAGGTAAATGTGGACGACGACCAGACCCACCAGCGTAGCCGGAAGCACGCCTGCATGAAGGGCAAAGAAACGAGTGAGGGTGTGGTGACCGTATTCTGCCCCTCCGACCACGATCTTTTGCAAGGCGGAACCGATTAAGGGGACTTCAGCCATCAAATTGGTGGCAACTGCAGTTGCCCAGTAACCCTTCTGGTCCCATGGAAGCAGGTAGCCGGTCAGGGAGAGGGCCAAGGTGACGCCCATCATCAGAATTCCAAACCAAAAGTTCAGCTCCCTCGGGGCTTTGTAGGCCCCGTCGATCACCACTTGCATCAAGTGAAGCACGAGAAGTACGATCATGGCCTGCGCCATGTAATGGTGAACGCCTCTTAGAAACCAACCGCCCGAGACATGAAACTGCAAGTAATATACGCTTTCCCAAGCGGTTTGCGTGCTCGGACTGTAAAACATCCAGAGCAGGGTGCCGGTTACTACCTGCGTAAAGAAAACGAAGGTCAGGCAACTGCCCCAGACGTATCGCCAGCGCGCCCCTCCCGGTACTTTCTCATAAAGGGCTTCCCTGACTAATCCCCGGATTCCGGAGCGGTCGTCTATCCAATCAATGATTCCCTTGATCATACCGGTACTTTTTCAGGAATATTCGGACGAAATTGTTGAAAACGGATCCAGACGAAGCCATCCTCCACCTTGGTGTCCATGGTATCCATACCCCGGGGGCTTGGGCTGTTGTCGGTGGTCACCGAGCCATCCAAGCCGAAGGAGCTATTGTGGCATGGACAGAAGTAATCGTTGCTGTTTTTACGATAGTCAATGGCGCAACCGAGATGCGGACACTTCAAATTAAAGGCAGTTACGTCGTCTCCGTTGCGGGCTAGATATACCGCCCCTGCCGGGATGTTCCTGTAGGTGGTCCATGCATCCTTTACCTCTTCCAATACAACCTCGAATTTGGTTGGGGTTCCGTCTTCGGGCAAGGAAGCAAGCTTGGCGACTTTAGTCCACGGGACCTCGGCGGTCGAGGATGCCTTGGTCGCCGGGTCCAAAACACTGGGTATTCCGGAAGCAAAGGGAAACAAGGCGCAGGCTGCGGAAGCTCCAATCGTCGTCGTGACGATGAATTTTCTTCGTTCTGCATTCGGCTCTTTGGTATTTGAGTTGTCTGACATGGAAAATTGGAAGGTTGCAGGTTTTACTTGTAACGAGGGGGAAACAGCTTAGCGAGAATTTTAAGTAAATTACCGGATTGTAAGGTGTTTATTGGTTTCATCTTAGCTCAACGCACTCATACTAATCAATTTTTATTCGGTCCCAAGACAAGACGACTCTTGAGCTCTTGTTCGATCAGATCAAAGGTAAAGAAGAAGTTTTTCACGAAACGAGCGATGGTTTGCCCAGTTTGAGCGCTTTCTTGGAAGTGTCCTGAATCAGTCCGGCATGATCGATCTCTGCCTCGTATTCGGGGAGCGCTTCTTCGGGTAGCAGCTATCTGGTAGGGAGGGAGGCTTTGAGCCATGACTGCAACCGACAAAAGGATGGGAGGGAAGAGGAATCGTAAAATTCAAAATGGCATTGAGCCTCCGATTCTTATCCTGAGTTTGCGTTCAGCAATCGAAAAGTATGGCAGTTGAAGAGCTTCTTACTTCTGAGCGGCTTCCTTCACTCGTACGTCCTTATATTCCACATGCATATCCTGCCCGCCGTGGAGTTGGAGGCCAAAGAAACCTTTGGTCCGACCAGGGTCGTTTTTCAAGTCTGCGCTTGGGGTGCCATTGATACGAACGGACACAATCTTACCCACAGCATGAAATTCCACATACCACCAATCTCCCGGCTGGTACTTTCGATTTG
>JAYOEB010000216.1:0-3684 GCA_038116775.1 Opitutia bacterium
GGGGAAGGTGCAGCTTCCACTTCCCCTGCCTAACCGCCTGCAGTTCATTTCCGTAATACAGGTAATAGGCTTCCTGTGGAGATTTTGCCTCGTCGTCGAGGAAGAGAGGCCAGACGTTCAGGCCGTCTATCTTTCGCTTGGGGATTTCGGCTCCGATCAGGCTGGCGATGGTGGGTAACAAGTCGATGGTCATGGCGGGCTCCCTGCAAACGGAGTCTGCGGGGATCGTCCCCGGCCACCAGGCAAGCATGGGCTCCCTGCAGCCACCATCGAAGGTCGTTCCCTTTCCTTCCCTCAGCGGAGCCGCGGACCCAGCATGATCTCCGTAGCTGAGCCAGGGCCCGTTGTCCGAGGTGAAGATGAAAAGAGTATTCTCGTGCAATTCGTGTTTGCGGAGAACCCGCATGATTTCCCCGACGGACCAGTCCACTTCCATCATCACGTCCCCGAAAAGCCCGGCTCCGCTTTTGCCCTTGAAGGCATCCGAGACGTACAGGGGCACGTGCACCATGCTGTGGGGGATATAGACGAAGAAGGGGTTGGACTTGTTCCTTTCGATGAAGGCAACCGCTCTCTCCGTGTATCGCTTCGTAAGCAGTTCCTGATCCTTTCCTGAAACCTGAGCATCGATCACTTGGTTCCCCTCGATCAAAGGGAGATGAGGCCAGCGCTCCAGTCTCTCCTCCATGGGCAAGTGAAGAACTCCCGGATGATGCGGCCACATGTCGTTGGAGTAGGGGAGGCCGAAGTACTCGTCGAACCCGTGCTGCAGGGGGAGAAATTTTCGATGATGCCCCAGGTGCCACTTTCCGAAGCAGGCGGTGGCGTATTTCTTTTGCCGGCAGATTTCGGCGATGGTTTCTTCCTCAGGGTGAATGCCGATATTGGATTTCGGTCCCAAGGCCCCGAGGATTCCAACTCGGACGTTGTAGCATCCCGTCATCAGTCCCGCCCGGGAGGCGGAGCAAACCGCCTGGGTGACGTAGAAGTCGGTAAACTTCCTTCCTTCTTTGGCCATGCGGTCCAAGTTGGGCGTGGGGAAATTCTTGGCCCCAAAAGGGCCGACGTCCGCATAGCCCAGATCGTCCATGAACATAATGACCACGTTCGGCGTTTTCGAATCGACCGAAGCAAAGACGAAAAAAGTAAGGATAAAATTTGCAAAAGCTGATTTCATGGGCTTCCTTTGGGTTGTGGTACTTGGCGGGACTTTATTTGACCGGCTGGAGAATAAGCAAGTCGCTAATCTTGCGGAAGGTCTCTTTTTCGCAACGATTCCGCAACACCGCGAAACATTTGCAACTTTCGGAAGTCTTACTTTTCAGCGTCTCTGCGGGGAGACGATTCACCAACATAAATCACTAACGAAAGGAACAACGTCATGTTATTTTGCATGAGATGGGACACGCGGATTCCTCCTCGGTTATGCGGCGAAGCATACCCGGCAAGGTGGCGGACCAAGGGGCGGTATGTGTTTTCGGGTCGTTTTCGGAGGATGGATTCATCCATTGTCCGACGCGGATTCGACGCATTTCAGCTACCCTCAAGTTCAATACCCAACCAGGAGATTCAAAACCATGACTTATCGATTCTTTCAACGACTAACCAAACGACGAAGGTTCAAGCAGGAGAAAAAGAAAATGCCGCCGTTTCGACCACCGGTATGGTGGTGGCTGCGTTCGATTCTAAGCTATCCGAGAATTCCTCCCTCGGCGGGGATGAATTTCCGAGGACTTGAACTTGCATGAACTTGGCGAATTTCGGATGAATTCCCGAAAAATGAAAAACGGAACCTCCAGCTTTCGAAGCGGCAAGGGCAGGCTCTAATTTTCTCCAGGTTCGGATAGTTTTGTCAAAAGGCCCTCTTCCCGTTCAGGGAAGGGGGACTTTTTGTTTTTGGAGGGCGAGAATTTCCGATCGGATTCCATTCAGTAAGGTGATCGGATAAGATCGGGCCGCCCAGTTGCTCAGAAATTTCGGTACCTTTCCTCCGGCGTGGGAGAGGTTTTCAAAGGTCACCCGCAAGCCCTCCTTGTCGAGTTCCTCGATCGTATAGCGAGTGTATGCGATTTCCACCCGTACGTAATCCATCGACCGTTTGGCTTGGGGATGATCCACCGACTTCATTTCGACCACGGTGGTCCGAGGATCAAGTCGCTTGGTTGTCGACTCATAGACCACCACCCGGTCCTTCATGGGAAATGGAGTTCCGATGACCTGACGATACACCGGGTGCCCGTCCGAGGTTCGACCGATCAATTCTCCGCCTTTCAAATTCTCCACCCAGTGTTTCCAACGCTCGGTATCGTGGAGTACCTGCAGCAATTGACCAGGGGTTCCCCGCAGGATGGTTACGCCCCGGAAAGCGCGTTCTTTCCCGATCTTTTTTTCAAAAACCTCCACCCCCTCGCTTTCTCTTACTTTTTCCCATCCCGATTTGGCGGCGGCCTGAAAGCTAATCGCGGATAAGACAAAAAGGATAGGAAGATGGTTTTTCACGACTTGTCATATTGAGGCAAAAAGTCAGGGCCGGGCAAGCCCAAGCGGGGCGGGGGAAGGGCAATTACTCTACGTACTTTCCGATGCCGTAGTTGTATGCTCGGATTTGGCCGTCCGCGGTCTTTTGCCAGATTCCCCAAGCGGCGTCGTTCCAACGGTAGTGTTGGGGGTAAATGCCTTCCTTGGTCCAGATCCACTGGTCGGCTCTTCCCCATAGCCAAACTCCGTCCTCTGCAGGAGAGGAATACAACCATCCCAGTTCGGCATGGTAGAGCCAGCCCTTTTCGAAATACTTGAAGGCTCCAAACCATGGGGACTCCATCCAGTCTCCGTCGGATCGAACGGCCGGGCCCCACCATTTTGCCGGAGTCTCGGGAATCTTCAATCTTCTGCGTTGTCCGACGCCCATGCCCGATTCGTTCACCGCGTAGGCCTGCAGGTACAGGCGGTCAGGGTAGGGACTTGCGGGAAGAATCAGGGAGAACCCTTCGATGCTTCCATTGGCTTCGATACGGGACGTATCGGGTGAGTGGCGGTGGATGCTCAGGGTGGGGGAGAGCAAAAAGCCGAACTCCGAAACATGGCCTCCTCCATCATGGAGTACGCGGCCCGACAAGCGGATGCTGCCGTCCTCGAGAATCTCGGGATAATCGGTCTGGATGATCGGTATCCAGGCGTAGGGATTGGGCTCGGGTTCCGGATCTACTGCCGGTGGTTGGGTGACATTGCCGTCCGTACGGTTGCCCTCCGAGTCCTCGACGACGTCGATCAGGTCGATCACGAACGTTTTTTCCAGCGATGCATTGTATTCATCCGCTACCCGGGCCCGAATGCTGAAATTGGACTCTTTGCTTTCGAAATCAAAAACGACGGCGGAGACCAGGCGCCCGTTTCCGCTCAAGCCGAACAATGAATTGCCTGCCGATCCCTCCCCGTCAACGAGGGAGTAGGTGAGGGTGGGGGCGCTGTCCGGATCATGCCCGATCAATCGGCCGATCATGGTTCCCTTCGGCTGGTTTTCCAGAATCGTGGTGCCGTTTAGATCGAGGGAATCGGGGGAGGCATTAGCTACCGAGTTAGGATCGAGCGGATCGGACCCGTAAGCCAGTTCCTCGGTATTGGTAAACCCGTCCCCGTCGATATCGTCGTCCAGATGATCGGCGGTGCCGTCCTGATCGAGGTCTT
>JAYOEB010000217.1:0-3677 GCA_038116775.1 Opitutia bacterium
TCACGTCCATTCTGGAACCTTCTTTTGCGAAAGGCCCGATGTTTGCGGTTACCATGACTGCGGCTATGTTTCTTGACTTATCGGCTTTGTCGGCCCTGATGCCAAGTCGCTCGAGGGCGTTTAAAATTCCAAGTTCGGTGTATTCTATTCTAGAGTCGCCCTGACCTGCAAGTCCGGTGACGATGCCATACCCGAAGAGCTGATTGCTTCGAGCCCCGCGGATGTCGGTAAGATCCTTGATCAAGGCCCCGCTAAGCGCAAGACTCCCGATCAGATAAACGAGGAAAAGTGACAGTATTCTACTAAGGTTTGTTTTATTCACGAAAAATCAAAAGGGATTGAAGATTGCGGCTAGTCTCTGATACCAACTTTCCTTTTGGGCATCGTTGAGGCTGCCCTTGGAAACAAATTCAATCTGGGCGTCGGCAACGTATTGCGACGATACGATGTTTCGATAGCGCAAACCGTCCTTGAATCCGAATCCGATGTCCTCCTGCCTCACGATTCCCTTTAGAACCGCGTAATAGCTTTCTCCCGAAAAAGTAACCATTCTGGCACCTTCGATGATTAGATTTCCATTAGGAAGAACGTCGATCACCACCACGCTGATTCTTCCCTTCAGGTCTTGGGTGTTCGCGATAGACCCGCCGCCCTGATTTGAATTCTTGGTTTCAATTTCGGTAGCGGGAAGCTGACCGTTGTGGGTTCCCATCTTGCTGTTGGCGAAGAGAAACTGATTGACTGCGTTTTCAATCTGGGACTGCCGATTGCGCACCGAATTCTGAGATGCGGCCAGAGAAGAGCTTTCGGAGACGTCTATGGTGATCAAGTCTCCTACTCCATAGGCCCTTTTGCCGGCAAAGATACTGCGTTGGGAGTTGGTGCTCTTGTTCCACAGCGAAGCCCCTGAGGTTTGCCAGGCCAAACCAAGGAAAAGAAGAAGAAATGAGCTTGTCCGGAGAATCATAAGTGAACCTTTACACTGTTTTCATTGAGCACCTTTGCGTGAAATATCTTGTCAGAGGAAAGATTTTTGATCTTCACGGAACCTCCCTCCACTCCATCTTCAAGAGCCATGCCCTTCATGGTTACGTAAATTCCGTTGCCGGCGGCAAACACGTCGACGATTTTTCCCTTCTGTACCAGCGTGACCTTGGAAAGGTGATTCCATCGAATCGCGGAGTTTTCCCTTACGTTGGCGGCGAGTTGATAACCACTTAGCTTTGAGCTTGCGGGAACGGCTCCGGAGTATTGTTTGAGCACGTCGACCGGTCTGGAGACGAACATGGAAGGATTGAGACGTGAACCCCGATTGATTTGCTTGTTACTGAAAAAGACCTCAACGTAATGGGCAAGCCTTATGGGTTCGGCGAAATTCCCGATGAGAGATCCATGATCCCAGATGCCGAAACGAACAAAAGTGCTTGAACTCAGTTCATCCGGCATGCAGTCGTGGATCTTGATAATGAAATTGGGGCTGACTTTTTTGACATTCCACTCCCGGGTAAGGAAAACTCCGACTTTTCCACTGGCTTGGTAACGATGACCTAATAACTCGCCTAGTTTTTGCTCAAGCAAATCGCGATCGAGTTCGAGCGCGCCGGAGGATGAACCCTCCATCGAATTTCTACCGAAGTTTGCCACCGGAGCGACGAGAGCCGAAGACTTGATGTAGTGTCTGGCTTTCGCCTCTCCCTGCCCTGTGACTGAAATGGGTTCGAGAAACTTCCCGACTTCCGCGGAAACCGCAAAGAAAGGAAAAATCAAAAAAGTGAAAAGAAACCTAAGGTCCATGGATCAACGCTTTAGCTGATTGACTCTTGCGAGCATGTCGTCGGAGGTTTGGATTGACTTGGAGTTGATTTCGTAGGCTCGTTGGGCAATGATCATGTTTACCATCTCCTCAACAACGTTGACGTTCGACATTTCCAGGTACCCTTGCTGCAGGACGCCAAAACCATTTTCTCCGGGAGCTCCGATTTCAGGGGCACCGCTGGCTTCGGTTTCGATGAAAAGATTTCCACCCTGGGCCTTAAGTCCTGCGGGATTTGGAAAACGAACCAGTTCGAGTTGCCCTATGATCTGGCTGCCATCCGCCGTTTCCACGGAAACCTCACCAGTTGGCGAAATGAAGACGTTGGTGACCTCGGGGTCAATCTGCAGACCGGCTGCAAGCGGCAGTGCGTCGGCGGTTGTGATTTGACCATCGGGTCCGACCTTGAAGGCTCCGTCTCTTGTGTAGGCTTCGGTTCCGTCCGGCTTTTCAACCTGGAAAAAACCAACTCCATCTATCGCGACGTCCATTTTTTCACTCGTTTGGGTAAGTTGCCCTTGGGTAAATATTTTGGCCGTCGAGACGACTTTTGTGCCGTTACCCATTTCAACGCCCGTCGGGATGACGTTTCCGGCTCCCGTCTGTCCACCGGCTTGCCTGGGGTTCTGATAGAGCAAGTCCTGAAACTCGATTTTATTTTTTTTGTATCCGGTGGTGTTGACGTTGGCGATGTTGTTGGAAATTACGTTCAGGTTCAGTTGCTGGGCCTGCATGCCGGTGGCGCCGGAGTAGAGCGATAAGTTCATGGTTTATATGGATTACTGGGTTTGTCCTAAGGTTCCGATGGCTTTGCCGATGTTTTGATCAAATGTCTGTATCATCTTTTGGTTTGCCTCGTGGGCACGGGAGACTTCGATTAGTCCTATCATTTCTTCGATCGGGGAAACGTTGCTGCTTTCGAGGTAGCCTTGCATGATGGTGAACTGATCGGGATCCGCAGGTTGAGGCGTGACGCCGACTTCTTTGGCAACGAATCCACCGCCCACTTTTTGCAGATCAAGAAGAGGATTCTCGAATACGAAAACACCTACTTGGCCAATGTTCTGACCATCTTGGAAGATGAGACCCTCCTTATCGATGCTCAGATCACCACCGCCGGGAACGGTTTGTATGGTGGACCCCCCGACGTCGGAAAACTCGTGACCCATGCTGTTGACCATAATGCCATCGGCATTGACGTAAAACTGGCCGTCACGGGTGTAAACGGAATCGCCGTTGGAGTTCAGAAGGGAAAAGAAGCCTTCTCCCCTCAATGCCATGTCCATGGGATTGTTGGTTTCGCGCATCTCCCCCTCGAGATAATCGACTTGGTTCTTCATTACGGGAAAGGATCCGGGCATTTCGTGCCGAAGTCTATCGTGCGTGCTTCGGGCGATTTCCCCGCCTTCCACGGCTTCAAAGCTCACGGCAACCTTCTTGTATCCCGCCACGTGACTGGCGGCGATATTGTTGGCGATAACGTTTTGATATTGTTCAAGCCCTCTTAGGGCGGAGGCGTTTTCGAATAAAGATAGGTTCACGCGCTATGTGTAGCAAAATCCATGCCATTAAGGAAGTTATGCAAGGCAGGAAAAACCGGATTGCCTTGCGCGTTAGGCGAATTTCAATACTTGCAGGCTATTTCAAGCAACCTGCCGTCTTGCAAGTGAATGACGATCTTTTGTGGAACGCCGTCCTCCGAGAGGACTTCCACCTTGGGGCAATCCGCTTCCTCGAAAATGACTTCAGAGCTTGGACTCTGGTCGGCGGAATCGTTTCGTTCGGGTTTGTTTTGCGAGTTATGCTCAGTGGCAACGCTCAAGAAAGGACGAAAGGAAGGAATTGAATCCTCGTTGCTGCTCTT
>JAYOEB010000218.1:0-3666 GCA_038116775.1 Opitutia bacterium
ACAGCGAAGTATCCAACATAACCTACACTTGGAGTGCCAGCGGAAATTCGGGAACCTTGACTACGAGCCTGGATGAAACCACTACCCTCTCCTTCACTTCTGAAACCGATGGAACTTTCCTTTGGGAGGAAAATGGGGGTTCCAGTAACACCGGCAGCTTTACGCTGGCAGATGCATCCAGTGGCTACGCGCCCGACAGCCTCGCCGGGGATTCGATCATCGCAGGCTCCACCACTTACATATTCAAGGATAATGGAGCGGTTACCATAAAGTCCGCCAGCGGTTCCGAGGAATCAAGCTACGGCTACGTCAAATCCGGAGGCAACGAGGGCATACTTACCATTCCCGCCTATGACGACGGAGAAAACCGTACGGTTTACAAACTCACTTATTCGTCTACTACAACCGGTGCCTTGTCCGAAGGTGGCAGTGGCAACTTCGACTACTACGCAGATGGTGAAGACATGCCCGCTTCAAAGGGATGGATGTGGTTCGACCATTACCCATGGGTCTACTCGCATGAGGAAGGCGACTGGTTATATTTTCATGCCTCCGGGTCCAAGCTGATGGTCTACGGCGCCAAGGATCAGGTTTGGCGTGAAATGACCAAGTAAAGGCTCTTGGGCCCAAGACGAGATAAGATGACTTCCGCGTTCGCCGTGCATCGCATTCATTGGTTATATGACCTTCAAGGTCCAGGTGGGTACCCTCGCACCGCCTTTAGTCTTCCGATTTACGGCCTGACTGCAAACGATCGTCGATGGATTCCCTAATAATTAGGAGTAAGGAAAAGAACCAATGAGACTTCTCGAACGATGCAGAAGCCAAAACCCCTACCATAACCCAATCTCAAGCAGGGTCAAGAAGGAGATGAACGACAGCTTGTGCTTTCAAAAGCCTAGGAGCCGCAAGTATGACGAATGACGGCGGCGTTGCGATTATAAAGAAAATCATGTTTTTGGCTTCCCTTGATCGGATCGGTTTTCAAAAAGCCAAGCAAGGATTCATCCGCTATTCGCACCTCGCGGACCAGTAGATATTTGGAGGAATAGTCCTCAAGAATACCCGCCTCCTTGACGACGCCGTTCGGCGTCTTTCGCTCCACCACGATGGAGTGACCTCGATACTTTTCCAAAATCGGCTCCCAGGCATTGGGAACCAAATCCGTCAAACCGGCCTGAATCTCGTTCATTCTTTTATCTGAATTCTTGATTTTGGAAATCGAACTGTCTTTGCTGATAGCTCCCAATATCGCTTGCGAAGCCTGTCCGAAAGCATCCCTCAACATGTTGTAAAAGTTGAGAATCGCTCTTTTGCTCAGATCCACGAAACCGGGTCGACGAATTCGCTCCAGCTCTTTTCTCCAGTTGTATCCCTCTCGAGTATCTTCTTCGGGGGCCGGGCGTAGAAAAAAAGGAACTTTCTCAACTTCCGAAGGGTGAAGGACCAAAGACGACAACTTTCCCACCGAATCATCAAGAGGATTCAAGTACCGCAACTCCAAGCCTTGAGCGAAGACATGGAGAACTCCCTTTTGCCAGTCTCCCTCGCCAACCGGCAATACGACCTTGCATCCTGCAAATTTTTTCAGGCAGTGATCTCTGGACTTTCTCTTGAAGGCCGCGCCTAAAAGGGCGGAGAGAAAAAGCAGTAGCAAAGGCAACCAGAAAGCGAGCGTATCCATCAAATGGAGTCTGAATAATTTGGCTCGATAAAACGAGTCAAATATTAATGGTCTTGCATCATGGCAATTTGATTGTTTGCATGAAACCGTGAATACTCTGCCCTACATCCAAATTTCACGCAAAGTCTCTTTGACTCTATGCTTTTTTTGCCTTCTTTTCTTCCTCTCCTGCTCGGATGACGGACCCGATACTTCCAAAGAGGCGAAGCTTTCTCCGGTGATCGATAAGTCGGCTTCTTCGGAGATAGTCGGGAGAACCAAGCAAGATTCCCCAGTCGTCTACGTCGAAGAGCTCGATCAATTTCAAGAATTCTTCAAAGAGCAGCACGAGACCAGCTTCAGCCACGTCGCCAATAAGAACTGGATGAGTTTTACCGCCGGAAAGGACGGCGTGCTGACCAAGATTCTTTTATTCGGCAAAGCCAACTACCTGATTTCCCAGCATTACGGATCGGCGATGCGTGGCTTCGTCCGCAAATCAAATCCAAACAACGGACCCAAGCTCGGTCAATGGGAGTTATCCCGAGACGATATCGTCGCCCAACTTGCGAACCAAGGACTTCAAGAAACCGAACCGGGATGGATCACCATTGCGATCAAGGGTAGAGTCCCTCAGGAAAACGGCTCTACCTACTTTCTGGTTTGCGATCAAATTGACGATGACAAGTCTTGGTTCGGCGCCTTTGCCTTTAGCGAGGGCAACACCTATCTTTCCGGCAGACATTGGCTGCACCCCGATCATGATCTGGTTTTCCGCACCTACGTCGGAAAAACAAGCGAACAGATCGACAAGGAGCAAAAGAAACACGCCGACTTCGAACCGGCCCAAGCAAGCCAAACCTCGGATCTGGGCGATCCGCGGATATCCCCCCCTCCTCCCCCAAAACCGATGATCAGCACCGATGCCGTCATCAGCAGACCGATTGAGTACAAACCCGCTGTCGAAGTCGATCCCAAGTTGGGAGGAACTCCACCTTCGCCGAAGTCCTCCGCGCCCGATGGACCCCTTCTCGAAAATGAAGACTCAATTTCTCCGCCGATCCTTCAACCCGAAGAGCCGAAAGCGGCAGAAACGGACCAACCCGAAGAGTCCGTGGAACCCAAAGAGGAAAAAAGTCTCTTCAACCGCTTGTTCAAGAAAAACGAACAGGACTGAAGTTTTCCTGATTGGTACCAGGGGGCGGACTTGAACCGCCGACCTTCGGGTTATGAGTCCGACGCTCTAACCACCTGAGCTACCCTGGCACGACAGCAATTTATCATGAACTTTCGTTCTGACTCAGTCAACGCAAACAAATGATTGAATAAATTTTCGCTTTGGGCTTTACCCAAATATGGTTTGGTTGAAGATAAAGGAATTTCAATTTTATTGTGACACCTCAAAATTCTACTATTCTTATTATAGATGACGATGCGGAGATTCGATACTCACTAAACAGAGTGCTTTCTCCAGATGGCCATAAAATCCTGACTGCGGATTCTGGTGAGCAGGGGGTTGAAGTTGCTGAAAAACAAAAGCCGAACCTTATTTTTTTGGACAATAGGATGGGTGGAATCTCTGGAATTGAGACCCTTCAACATTTACGGACGGCCGCACCAACATCGCTTGTCATCTTAATGACCGCATATGGTACCACTCAGACGGCGATACAGGCAATGAAGCATGGTGCATTTGATTATGTCTTAAAGCCTTTTGATCTGGCAAAGCTCAAGGACATGGTGGCCAAAGCCCTCAAAGCAAGTGTTGATTCCGCCAATTCAGAGAGCGTTGCCAAAAAACTCCTCAATAAGGAAGATCTCGAAGAAGGCATAGTTGGAAGTGGCGAGAAGATGCAGCAAGTCCTCAAAACAGTGGGTCAGGTGGCAGCATCTGAAGCAACTGTTATGATCACTGGTGAAAGCGGCACAGGAAAAGAACTGGTAGCGAGGTGTATACATCGACACAGTCACCGAAATAGTGGCCCATTCCATGCGGTTAATTG
>JAYOEB010000219.1:0-3665 GCA_038116775.1 Opitutia bacterium
AACTTGACTGGCCGGATTCCACCAAGCGCCAACAAAAGGCATGGATCGGGCGATCGGAGGGTGCCGAAGCGCAGTTTGCCATCGAAGGATCGGATGAAAAACTGACGGTCTACACGACGCGTCCCGACACTTTGTTCGGAGCCACCTACATGGTGGTTGCACCCGAACATCCCCTGCTCGACCAATTGGTAATTGCGGAAAAAAAAGAGGAAGTGGATGCCTACGTTTTGGCAGCAGCCAAAAAAAGCGATTTGGACCGCACCGATCTCGCCAAGGACAAATCCGGAGTTTTCACCGGCAGTTATTGCATCAATCCGGTCAACGGTGAAAAGGTGCCCGTATGGGTGGCTGATTACGTGCTCATCAGTTACGGTACGGGAGCGATTATGGCAGTGCCTGCTCATGACGAACGGGACTTTGAATTTGCCGAAAAATTTGGAATTGAAATACGCCGGGTAATCGCTCACCCCGATGGCGATGAGGAAAAGGGTAAACTCCCTTACTCCGGACCAGGCGTCATGGTCAATTCAGGAGAATACGAAGGCATGGAAGCCAATGCCTGCAAAGCCAAGATCATTGCCGACCTTGAAGCCAAAGGTGTCGGCAAGGGGGCGGTCAATTATAAGCTTCGCGACTGGATTTTCTCCCGCCAGCGCTATTGGGGAGAACCCATTCCCTTGGTCTGGGTATCCGGGGATGATTATGAACGCGCGCTAAACACCAATGGGGCGATCAAGGACTTGATCCCTAATGATGAGGTAACTACGGACAAGGACGGAAAAGTTTTCTATGCCCTGCCCTTGCCCCCCAGCGAACTTCCTCTCAAACTGCCGGAAGTTGAAAACTATCAACCCTCGGGAACCGGCGAAAGCCCTCTTGCCACCATCTCCGAATGGTTGGATATATGGTTCGATTTGGAGACGGGTAAATCTATTCCCCGAACTGAGCTCAAGCCGGATGGAGAAAATTGGATATCTGCCACCCGAGAGACCAACACCATGCCCCAATGGGCAGGGTCCTGCTGGTACCACTTGCGTTACATCGATCCTAAGAATTCTGATCAGCTGGTGGACAAACAAAAGGAAGCGTACTGGGGAGGTCCGGATTTCTACATCGGGGGAGCGGAGCATGCGGTACTCCATCTTTTATATGCCCGGTTCTGGCACCGCTTTCTCTACGATGAAGGAGTACTTGCCAATCCCGAGCCTTACAAAAAACTGTTCCATCAGGGACTCATTCTTGGCGAGGACGGAAACAAAATGTCCAAAAGCGTGGGCAACGTGGTCAACCCCGATGTGGTCATTGATGCATATGGCGCCGATTCCCTTCGCCTTTTCGAAATGTTCCTTGGCCCCTTGGAGGCAGTCAAGCCGTGGAGCGAAAAGGGTATCGAAGGCGTCCACCGTTTCCTCCGCAAAGTGCAGCGGGAATGCTTACGTTCCGACAAACATACTAGTGGCGAAGAGAGCAACAAGGAGACACTGAAAGTTTTACACGAGACCATTCTCAAGGTCACGGAAGCGATCGAGGACTTACGCTTCAACGTGGCCATCTCCCAGATGATGATACTGATCAATCACCTGCAAAAGGTTGACTCCTACTCCATCGATACTGCCAAGACACTTCTTCAACTCCTCGCCCCCTTTGCTCCCCACCTCGCTGAAGAGCTTTGGGAAATCCTTGGAGGAAAACCATCCATCGTCAATCAACCATGGCCCGAGGCACGCAAGGAATTATTGGTGGCAGAAGAAATCACCATTGTCTTTCAGGTAAACGGGAAATTGCGCGGACAGGGCCAGTTCCCCAAGGAAGTCGGCAAAGATGCAGTTATCTCCGCAGCCAAGGCGGATGCCAAAGTGCAGTCTTTTCTGGAAGGCAAGGAAATCGTCAAGGAGATCTACGTTCCCGGCAAATTGGTCAACCTCGCGGTCAAAGGCTAAAGTAATCATATCATGTCCCGTTTCCTGCCCGATGATTTTGATGCGAGCCGCCCTCTTGCACTTATCGCTGGACAGGGAAACTACCCAATCTTGCTGGCTGAAAGAGCAAGCAAGGCTGGCATACGACTTCGCTTGATTGAGTTGGGCGGAGAAACTGCCCCCGAACTCGTTTCCTCTTTTTCAGAAGATGAACGATCCGCCGTCAAGGTGGGGCAAGTTGGAAAACTGCTCAAGGAACTCAAGAGATTTGATGCCGGATATGCGGTGATGGCTGGACAGGTAACCCCCGGCAAACTCTTCAAAGGTCTTCACCCCGATCTCAAGGCTATCCGCATGCTTGCCGGTCTCGATCGCAAAAATGCGGAGACCATCTTCGGGGCGATTGGTGACGAAATTGAAAAGGCGGGTGTTCACCTGCTCGATGCACGGGTCTTTATGGATGAGGACCTAGCCGAAGAAGGAGTCATGGTAAAGGGCAAGGAGAAGATCGCGCCAGAGCATTTAGATCACGGGATTGAGATTGCCCGCGAAAATGCCCGACTGGACGTAGGCCAAGGCGTGGTGGTAAGTCGTGGGACCGTCTTGGCCGTGGAAGCCTTCGAAGGAACCAATGCCATGATTGAGCGAGCCGGAACCTTTGGCGCCAAGAATTGCCTTTTCGTAAAGCTCGGGAAACCTCAGCAGGATACCCGCTTTGATGTGCCGGTGTTTGGCCTGCAGACCTTGCAGGCAATGCATGATGCAGGCATCGGAAATGCCGCTTTGGAAACAGACTCTGTTTTGCTGTTGGATAAACCCGAAGTTCTGAAACGGGCTAAAAAGTTTGGTATTGGATTAACCGGGGTAAAAACCTGAATCTCCTAACTTTTAATTTTACAAAAAAGTTAATTATTGATTCGGATAGTTTACCACATGAATCTTTCCAAATTAGCTTTTAATAAACTAACTTTAATCTTTCTTTTAGTGCTGGGATTAAACCATGCTAGTGCGCAAGCACCCAACTCCTTGGTCGGCAAGAGAATCCAAATAACCTTCGATGGAGATTCCACGCCCTTGGGGTACCTTTACATTACTTCCGCCGACGAGGAATGGTGGTGGGACGGTGAAGATGCAAATGGAGACGGAGGTTGGCAAAGGGCTAATTACCGAATGAGTAAAACCAACTCGAGTACCATAAACTACAAAGGCGGAGACTTAGATTTCGGCTATGGCGAAGTTAATTTCTTCTTTTCCACATCCAGCTCAGGGACTTTTCAATATATTGGGGACTGGGAGCTCAAGGATGGAAACTGGGAATTGGATACCGATGATCAATCCACGGGCACCTTTCAACTGGAGACATATTTGGACACGGATTTTCCATTCGAAGAATATTTCTCGGACGACTTTTCGGATATTTCAAAAAGTAATTCAATCTGGCATAGAGTCCATGGGTTTTCCATGGATGGTGTGGTTTTATCCCAATACAATGGTACTCTCACACTAAGTGGTCAATATACTGGCGATCCTGATGACCGTTGGTTCCAGCCCAAGCCTCGATCTCTCTTGCCCACGAACAAAGATTGGACCGTTTCCGGAGGAACCTTCAATACTAGCACATCAGACTATGCAAAACGATCAACGTCACTTATAGCGATTCATTCGGCGGTAGATCCCAGTTTTTTTTGGCCATCGGCAACCATGTCCAATCATCCAACTGGCACTGGTGGTATGAGAGAGGATGGC
>JAYOEB010000220.1:0-3657 GCA_038116775.1 Opitutia bacterium
CCCTTCTTCTTATGGTATGGTGTTTTTCTTCCTCATACCCCGCACAACCCCCCGGAACGTCTCCTTAAACCATACAAGGAACTGGGACTACCAATATCCATTGCCAAGTACTATGCGAATTGCACTTGGTTTGACGAAACCTGTGGCCAACTGATCGATCTTTTGGAGAAAAGAAACCTACGCGAGGATACCCTCATCGTATACGTGACCGACAACGGATGGATTCAAAACCCGGATAAAAACGGATATGCCCCCCGTTCCAAGCAGACTCCCTACGAAGGAGGCATTCGGACTCCCATCATGTTCTCCTGGCCGAACGGCAAATTGAAGAATGGCAAACGCCCGGACGTGGTATCGTCCATCGATTTGTTCCCCACGGTTTTGGCAGCCACCGGGGCGCGAACGCCAAAGGGATTGCCTGGACTAAATCTTCTCGAAAATTTGAAGACGAAACAGCCCGTCAAAAGAAGGGAAATATTTGGTGAAAGTTTTGCCCATGACATTGCAAATATCGAAAACCCGGAGGATTCACTTCTCTTCCGCTGGACCATCGAGGGGAAATGGAAATTGCTCCTGACTTACGATGGTGAGGTAAACCGCTACAAGTCCACCCATCCACGCGAAGAGAAGCGTCCACAGTTATTTGACCTCCTTAAGGATCCCAAGGAAGAAAAGAACCTGGCCGAAGACAACCCCAAGGTGGTCGCAAGACTTTCTGCAAAGATTGCCAAGTGGTGGCCGGTCAGGGAGCGCAAGGTGCGGACCAAGTGGGAATGAGAAACTGACGATGAAGAAGTCTTTGTTTCCTTGCCTTGGTGGTTTTCTTCTTTTCCTAAACTTAGCTTGCAAACAAAAGCCCAACGTCATCCTGTTTCTGGTCGATGACATGGGTTTGATGGACACCTCGGTGCCCATGCTTGCGGATAAGGAAGGTAAGCCACAAAAGCACCCCCTTAATGACTGGTACCGCACCCCGAACATGGAGGCTTTGGCCGCGCGGGGAATCCGATTCTCCCAGTTTTACGCCCAGTCCGTTTGTTCGCCAACGAGGGCATCGCTGATGACTGGGCAAAACTCAGCACGCCACCGAATCACCCAATACATCAATCCGGAAACGAAGAACCACGGTCCCAAGGACTGGAAGTGGGAGGGACTCACTGCAAAGGATATTACCCTGCCTTCCATTCTCCGTTCCAATGGCTATCATACCATTTTTGCCGGCAAAGCTCACTTCGCTCCCACCGGACACCAAGGAGAAGATCCCCGCAGATTGGGCTTCGACGTCAATATCGCCGGTTGCTCCTTCGGCGCTCCCGGCAGTTACTTGGGCGAGGACGGGTACGGCAACCTCGAACCCAAAAGAAAAAGAAGGGCTATTCCGGGGTTGGAGAAATATCACAAGACCGACGTCTTCCTCTCCGAAGCCATAACTTTGGAAGCAAAGGATGCGGTTACGCGGTCGCTTCAAAAGAACAAGCCCTTCTTTTTGTATATGTCTCACTATGCGGCCCACAGTCCCTTCCAGAGCGATCCTCGGTTTATCAAAAATTACGAAACCGCAAATAAAGCAAGACCTGCCAAATCCTTTGCCACTCTGATCGAGGGCATCGACAAATCACTTGGTGATCTCATGGATCACGTAGACGATCATGGTGTGGCCGAAAAGACCCTCATACTCTTCGTCGGCGATAATGGATCGGACGCGCCTTTGGGGGATACTTACGGTCATTTCAGCTCGGCTCCGCTCCGGGGGAAAAAAGGAACCTGCTACGAAGGCGGCATCCGGGTTCCCTTTATCGCCAGTTGGGCAAAAGCTGGCAAAGACAACCCATTCAAGATTGCCACCGATCATCTGCATCACGAGCAAATCGGAACCGTCATGGATATATTCGCCACTATCGTCGATGCTTCCAATTCCGTCTACCCCGCCCGGCATACAGTCGACGGCGTAAGCCTCCTGCCGCAGTTCGCGGGCGAGATCAACAAAGACCGACCTGATCATTTCATGTGCCACTTTCCCCATTCACACAGGAGCTCCTACTTCACCTCCTTCCGCAAGGGAGACTGGAAACTCATTTATCGATACCTTACGAATGATGAAAAAAGAACGAGCAAAGACCCTTTACCCAAATATGAATTATACGATTTAAAAAACGATCCCTACGAAACCAAGAACCTCGCCCTTGGAAACTCCAAGAAAATCAACGAACTAATCGATCTTATGATCAAGCGGCTGAAGACTGAAAATGCCTTATTCCCCCAACGGAATGACCGTGAGCTAAGGCCCGAGTTGATAAAGTGATCAAGAAAGCCCTCATTCTCCTTCTATGCCTCCTGCCAACGGTGGGATTGGCGGAGGAGGCCCGCCCCAACCTTATTTTCATCCTCGTCGACGATCTGGGCTGGGGAGACATCGGATGCTATGGAAACGACTTCATCGACACTCCAAATATTGACAAACTGGCAAAGGAAGGCATGCGGTTTACCGATTCTTATGCCGCCGGAGCAGTGTGCTCGCCCACCCGTTGTGCAGTCCAATCGGGACAGAATCAGGCACGCATTGGGATAACCGCCCACATACCGGGTCATTGGAGACCCTTCGAACGGGTAATTAATCCCCAAACGACCATGGCCCTTCCTCTCGATGTGGTCACAGTTGCAGAATCCATGAAGCAAGCCGGTTACGCCACAGGCTACGTCGGCAAATGGCACTTGGGCCGGGGAGATCAATTCGGTCCGGACAAGCAGGGATACGACTTTGCAGCTGAGATCAATGGTCCTCATTTACCCGGCCGCTTCAAGGCAACCAATCCGAACATTGCAAAGCCTGCCCGTGATCAGTTCCGTACCGATTACGAATCGGATCTTTGCGAATCATTCATTCGTAAAAATAAGGATAATCCATTCTTCCTCATGCTGTCTCCCTACGCCGTACACATCCCGCTGGCCAGCAAATCGGAACTGGTTGAAAAATACCGCAAACGGGCTGTTGAAAGAAAACGCTCGCTCCCCCACCCCGTGTACGCCGGCTTGGTCGAGGAAGTCGACCATCAGGTAGGGCGGATAGTCAAGGAAGTGCACTCACAGGGGCTTTCTGAAAACACTATGATCGTATTCACTTCAGACAATGGTGGGTTGGTCAAACGCTACGACTATAATGAGCATGCCGATGACGTCGTCAGTGACCTCGCGCCGCTCAAGGGCGAAAAGGGATCTCTCCACGAAGGGGGCATTCGCGTTCCCCTAATCGTCAAATATCCAAAGATGATCCAAGGAGGCGCCACTTGTTCCGAACCCACCATCTCCTATGATTTTTATCCTACCTTCGTAGAGGCTGCCGGCGGCTCCCTTCCGCCCAACCAAACCATTGACGGGTTGAATCTGCTTCCTCTGTTTCAAAACCCAAAGACTCAACTTAACCGACAGGCAATTCATTGGCATTACCCCCATTACCACCATGACCGCCCCGCTAGCGCCATCCGCGAGCGAGGATGGAAACTGATCGAGTATCTCGACGGAACCGGAGATATCGAATTATATCACATCGCTGAGGATCTGAGTGAATCCAAGAACTTAGCCCACGAGAAAAAGGGGCGCGTGGGCGATCTCAGACAAAAGCTTCAAGCTTGGAGAAATGAGGTCCTGGCCCGCATGCCC
>JAYOEB010000221.1:0-3649 GCA_038116775.1 Opitutia bacterium
TTGTTATCCAGGGAACATCCCGATGCCCCCATCCTCCTAAGCTACCCAAGTTCAATCCTCGCCCGCCGCATGCTCTCCAATTCGATTTCCGTAATGAGAAGACAGCGGAGCGAACTGAATCTACCCGAATTGCCTTTTTACGGCAGGGGGGATCTGTCCGCCCTCTACGACCGCATGAAACCACTCTCCATCCAAACTCCTCTCCGGGTTGAAAAAAACGGAGAAAGGCTTGAAGTGACGCTCCACCACGCCGGACACGTCGCAGGGGCAACCTCCGTCGAATTCAGATCGAAAAACGAAAGGATTTTCTTTACCGGGGATTTGCTTTTCAATGATCAGAGAACCTTGGACGGGGCCGAGTCTCCCAGAGAAAAATTCGACGTCTTGATCACCGAGACCACCCGCGGAGGAACTCCACGCGATCCCTCCCGCAACCGGGAGACCGAGATCATCGCCCTTCTCGAGGATATCAGAAAGACTCTGAAAAGGGGAGGATCGGTCCTGATACCTGTTTTTGCCCTCGGCAGGATGCAGGAAATGCTCGTCGTTTTGGATGAAGCTTTCCGCAAAAAGGCATTCCCAAAAGTTCCGGTTTTTTGCTCCGGTTTGGGAATGGATTTGGTGAATCATTTCCACGAAATCTCCAAAAACACCAATCGCCTTCGCTTCAACCGCAGGGTATTGAAGTCAATCGGAGCCCGTCCCCTCCCCCGCAAACTGAACCCCGGGCGGGAACCTCCGATGAGAGGAATCTTCTTGGTAAGCAGCGGCATGATGGTGGAAAACACGCCCTCCTACCTGCTTGCCTCGGGCCTCCTCCAGAATGAACGGAATTCGATTTTGTTCGTCGGCTACTGCGACCCGGACACGCCGGGAGGAAAGCTCCTAAGATCGGAAACTGGAGAGGATTTCGACTTCGAGGAGATCGATTGCGTTCAACCGATTCGATCGAAAATTCGCCAGTTCGATCTAAGCGGCCATGCCGACAGAGAAGAGTTGATCGCCTACGCGGAAAAACTTTCTCCCAAAACCATTTTCCTTCATCACGGCGACCCCGAAGCTCGGGCTTGGTTTTCGGAATCCCTTTCCGGAAACGGCGCCAAGATCATAGACCCCGAACCTTTGAAAACTTATGAGTCCTGAAAAAAATCCCACCTCTTCCCTTGCCGAACAACTGGAACAAGCCTTTGCGCGACCCTCCGGTCGCGACTTCGATCAAATGCGTGAGGTTCGCTTCGAGACTGGCATCGCTCCGCACGCCAACGGTTCCGTACTGTGTTCGTTCGGCAACACCCAAGTGATTTGCGCCGCCATGATCGAAGACCGTGTGCCAGGCTGGATGAGACAGCAAAAGGTGGAGGGTGGATGGCTGACGGCTGAATACAGTATGCTTCCCTACTCTACTCTTTCCCGTAAGGACCGACCCATCAGCAAGGGCAAGCAGGATGGCAGAAATATCGAAATCCAACGGCTGATCGGTCGCGCCCTAAGAGCAGTGCTCAACCTGAAGAATATGCCGGACAAGACGCTCTGGATCGATTGCGACGTTCTACGGGCGGACGGTGGAACCCGTACCGCGTCCATCACCGGTGCTTGGCTAGCCACTCGAATTGCCATTAACGATCTTTTGGAGAGAGGAAAACTTGAAAACGATCCAATTACGGATCATTTGGCCGCGATCAGCGTTGGAATCTACAGGGATCAATGCATCCTGGATTTGGATTACCCTGAGGACCGGGATGCCTCCGTGGATGCCAACGTGGTCATGACCGGCTCCGGAAAATTCGTCGAGGTGCAATCTTCCGGAGAGGAAGCCACCTACTCCCGCTCTCAACTGGATGAGTTGCTGGCCTTATCCGAAAAGGGGGTTCGGGAACTCGTCGAACTGCAAAAGCAAAATCTCACGGTTTCTTGATTTTCTCACGGCAAGACAGACGGCAATTCTTCTTTCGCTTTCATCCTTGTACTTTTGCGCTTCCCATGTAGGCGTTGTTCATGCACCTGCTTGAGGAAATCACTTTGATCGCCACCATCAGCGTATTGGTCACGCTGGTTCTAGGCAGGTTGAAACTACCGGTAATAGCCGGTTTGGTTCTCTCCGGAGCCTTGGTCGGTCCCAAGGGCTTTTCTTTGGCCCATGACCCCGAGGCCATCGAAATCATCGCCGAGGTCGGAGTGGTCTTTCTTCTCTTTACCATCGGCTTGGAGTTTTCCCTTTCCCGATTGCGTCACATCTTCGGTCAGGTCGCCCTTGGCGGACTTCTGCAAGTCAGCGTGACCGCGGCGGTCACCACCGCCATTGCGATGTGGTTGGGCTGCTCCCTACCCGAATCCATCACCTATGGTTTCGTTTTCGCGCTCTCGAGCACCGCCCTCGTCCTGCGGACTTTGAGCGAACGCAACGAACTGGACGCGCCCCACGGTCGCTTTATCGTGGGTACCCTGATTTTTCAGGATCTTTGCATCGTTCCGATGGTGCTGATCATTCCGCTTCTCGGTCAAGGCTTGGATAATCCCGAAACCTGGAAGGCTCTGGCTATCGCCATGGGCAAAGCCACTCTCATGGTCGTCGTCCTCTTCGCCTGCTCCCGCAAGATCGTCCCTTGGTTGTTTCGGGCGGTGGATGCAAGCCGCAGCAACGAAGTGTTTATCCTAACCGTTCTCTGTCTTTGCATCGGAACGGCCTATCTGACTTCTCTAACCGGCTTGTCCTTGGCCCTGGGAGCCTTTCTGGCCGGCATGATCGTGGCGGATACCGATTTTCGTCACCGGGCCATGGGCGACATTCTTCCCCTGCGAGACGTTTTCGTGAGCTTTTTCTTCGTTTCCCTCGGTATGTTTTTCGATTTCGAGGTAATGATGCAAAACCCACAAGAGGTGGGTTGGTTGCTCCTGGCCTTTTTGGGAGGCAAGGGAATTCTTGCCATTTTGGCCGCCTCCCTGATGCGTTTCCCTCCACGGGCGGCATGGTTGGCAGGAGTCGGATTGGCTCAATTCGGAGAATTCGGCTTCATTCTACTCCAGTTGGCAACGCGAGAGGGTTTGGTATCGGATGCCGAAATCGCTCCTCTCCTCAATGCGGGAATTCTCAGCATGTTCCTTACCCCTCTACTGGTCTACAAAGCCCCCCATTTCACAGCGGGTGAGAGGGCCCTTGATCCCCTGGCCAAGCTTTTGCGGGCCCGCAGCGCCGAAGAATTGGAGGAATCCACCGTAGGTCACTCCGATCACGTGGTGGTCATCGGATACGGACTGGCCGGCCAATTCCTTACTTCCAGCCTCAAGGAACTTAAGATCGAAGTGGTGGCTCTGGAAATGAATTCGGACAACGTCAGACAAGGTAAAAACCGGGGCGATCCCGTATACTATGCGGACGCCACCAGTGAAGAGGCCTTGGGGCACGCCCACGTCGAGGATTGCCGCGCCATCGTCATCATGATCAACGACCACCAAGCCACGGAACGAGTGCTTTCCACCATCGAAAGAATGAAGGTGGAGGCTCCGGTTTTCGTTCGCACGCAATTTATGAGAGGCTCGGAGACCTTGTCTCATAAGGGAAGAAACGAGGTAGTGGCTTGTGAAGTGGAAGGTGGCTTGGAAATTCTCTCGCGAGTACTGAGGAGACTGGAAATTCCCCGTAACTTGATTT
>JAYOEB010000222.1:0-96 GCA_038116775.1 Opitutia bacterium
ACACCGAACCGGGCGACGGCAACGGCACCACTTCCGAAGGCATCCCCGTGTTCTCCCTCACCGACGGACAAAGCTCCTTCCTGACCGACGGGCAGA
>JAYOEB010000222.1:196-2068 GCA_038116775.1 Opitutia bacterium
ATCTCGAGTTCTACCTCAACGACCAGGATCTTCATCCCATCGGGTTCGTCGGCGAACAGGTTGATCCCGGCACCAACCCCGGAGACGGCAACTATACCGACCCCGGCACGGATCCGGGCACTGGCGAAATCCCCGTGTTCTCCCTCACCGACGGACAAAGCTCCTTCCTGACCGACGGGCAGATCGTTCATTCCGGCAACTTCGCCATCGAGGTTTACGTCGATCACGTCTCCGGCTTGGAATTCATGAACCTGCTCGAAGTCATCGATACAGGCGTTGGCTTTGACCTCGCTCTCGACGAGTACGGCACTCCCTTCGCCACCCCCTTGTCCTCCGCCCTCTTCCCCACTCTTTACGATCTCGAGTTCTACCTCAACGACCAGGATCTTCATCCCATCGGGTTCGTCGGCGACGTTCATGGGGGTGCAAGTGATCTTAAGTTACTACCCATCGTAAGGACCGGCGAATCCTTCGGCTACGGGTATGCCGAAGTGTTGCTGACCGCTGAGATCTTGAATACTGGCAACACTTCGATTTTGGAAAGAGGCTTTTTGGTTAGTGATAGTCTTAACTTCGAATTCCCAATGCGTTACCCAATCGATTCTTTTGCAGACTCCGCCGACTCTTACTTCGAAATGCTCTTGTCCGAGCATGTCCTCAGCTCTGGCATGACTTATTACTTCAAGGCTTATGCAATCAACGAAATTGGCGAGGTTTACGGGGCTGTTAAGAAAGTGCAAGTTATGGATTCCTTCGATGGCAATGGCTGGAAGGCCCACCCTGAACTTGAGGGTGGTTGGCGCGACTCGTGGTTTGGCGCTTATCTGCTAACGGGCAATAACTGGATGTATCATGCCGACCTCGGATGGCTTTATTATACTCCTGGAGATCATAATTCCTGGGACGGAAACTGGTTATGGAGCGAACAACACGGGTGGCTTTGGGTCAGAGAGGATACTTGGCCCTTTATCTACTCCCACGACTCCGGTTCATGGTTGTACTTCTTAAAAAGTATCGAAGGCACCCCCATATTCTACAACTATGAGTCTAGAAACTATGAATACGCCCCTTTTTAACGTTTGGTTTCACTGAATCGTCCCCATTGCCTGCGTCCCTGTTTTCCTAGGTGGAGATGGGCTGTTTCTTTAGTTCAGCGGCTTGGCTTTATCCATTGCGTCCTACTCATTGTTTTTTTTTCGATAACCAGAAATTCAAGTTCCGAATCAAAAGGGGCGCACCAAAACGATTCCTGGTCAAAGGATTCGGTCTCTCATTCTCCAACGCGAGAACCAGCCAAAGCACCCGATGCCTTTGATGGAAGAGCTGGGGTGGCTACCGTTAGAAAAACTTTTCCACCTTCTGGGAATCCCGAAATCAGAATCATCACTGATGATTGGGGCAATGCGAGCAAACAAGATATCCTCTGGATTCTGGAAAGCGTAGCGGAATTGCTGTTTTCTTTGGTTGATTCAGAACATTACCCTACGATTTTGGTCGGTCGTTCCTCCGATGGTCCCAAGACCTTGTTCAATAGAGGCAAGCAGGGGGAATACCTCATTAAACTAAACGCCCTGGACCGCTTCTGGTGTCAATACGCATTCCAATTCAGTCATGAAATCGGGCACATCATCTGCGGTTTCAAAGATGGTGACTCCAGTAACTTATGGTTTGAAGAAACGATCTGCGAAGTTGCTTCTCTTCTTGTACTTCAACGAATGGAGGAATCATGGACCAAACGTTCGCCTTACGAGCACTGGAAGGATTACGGCGGGCAATTCTCCAAATATGCAAAGGATAGAATCCGACAGAATCCATATTCGATTGATGAATCCATGGCTGAATGGTTTTTGCGAAACCGGAACTCCCTCAAGG
>JAYOEB010000222.1:2078-3575 GCA_038116775.1 Opitutia bacterium
ACGAATCGGGCCCGCAACCTAGCCACGGCGATTATATTACTCCCCATTTTCGCAGAAGATGCAAACTCATGGAATGCGTGCGCTTACCTGAATAAGCGTAAAACCAAAAAAGCGAGAAGCTTCGAGACTTATTTGTCTGATTGGCGTATGGAATGCCCAAAGGGATCTCAAAAATTCTTCGTTGAAAAAATTGCCGAAGCATTCGCCATTATGCTTCCCCCCGCTCTCTAGAGAACTTATCGTAGGATCGTCCGTCAAATCGTCTAAAAAAAATTCCGCACCCTTACCATGATATCTCGTAGAAAATCCATAAGAAACTTAATCGGGGGTCTCGGTTTCCCCTATCTGGCTTGTACTTCCTGGTCAAAATCTCCACCCAGTGAAACCGTCTTTCACGCAAGCTTTGGGGGTGATGGAATGGCGGGTTCGGATCTTGGCCAAATCAAAAATCATCCCAAGGTCAAAATCCGGGCGATCGCCGAGATCGATCCCAACAAAGGGGCAAGAGCGAAAAAAAGATTCCCTGGGATCAAAATTTACGCCGATTGGCGAGAAATGCTTGATCGGGAAGGCAAAGAACTGGATTCCGTAAACGTCTCCACTCCCGATCACATGCATGCGTGCATGGGTATGTCCGCCATGCAGTTGGGACTTCATCTTTACGGACAAAAACCGCTGACCCACCAGGTTGCTGAAGCAAGAGCCCTGTCTCAATATGCAAAAGAAAACAATTTGATTACCCAGATGGGTATTCAAATTCATTCCTACAGCGAATACCGAACCGCGGTGAAGATCGTTCATGACGGCGTTATCGGCAAGATAGTCCATGCTCACTCCTTCAGTGCAAAGAAGTGGGGTGATGCGAATCTCAAGCCGGACCGCAAAGACCCCGTACCCAAAGGTTTTGACTGGGATGCCTGGATTGGACCCGCCCCCTTCACCAACTACGTCAAGGGATACTACCATCCTAGTCAATGGCGCAAAAGGTTGGATTATGGAACGGGTACCTTTGGAGACATGGGCTGTCACATCTACGATCCCACTTTCAAAGCCCTGGGCTTGACTTACCCGATTTCGCTGAGATCAGAGGGACCCGAACCTAATAAGGACAATTGGGGGTTCGATGCCAAAATCCATTACCTATTTCCCAAGACTCCATACTCGGCGGGTAAAAACCTTCCTGTGACTTGGTACGATGGATCCGCCAAACCATCCAGAGAAGTGACTGATCTACTGGAAGGAAAGAAATTACCCAGTCAAGGCTCCGTGATTATTGGAACCGAGGGAGTCATGCTCATTCCCCATGTCGGCATGCCCTCGCTCTATCCAAAAAGTAAGTTCGCGGATCATAAGATTGAAGTTGTTCAGGGAGGAAACCACTGGCACGAATTCATTGATGCGGTAAGGGGAAGCGGACCTACGCCTTCGGCGAACTTCGAATATTCGGGTCCTCTTTCCGAAACTGTCCTGCTTGGCGGCATTGCCACCCGTTTCAAG
>JAYOEB010000223.1:0-3554 GCA_038116775.1 Opitutia bacterium
CCGTAATCGGACCGTCGAAGAAATGACCGCACCTGACTTTTCCGCTTCCGGTAAAGTAGGCATGTTCCGCCCCCCACCATTTCGTCCGCAGGAGACCCGCTCCATGAAATCTCAATTTTTCATCCTCGATTAGCTTTTCGCGATCCAGATCGCGAAAAGAGGCCCGCATAATCTTCAGCTGATCACGGCATAGGTAAAATAACCTGCGGACGTCTCCGATCCCGGACTGATCTTCTCGGAGTCGGTCGGAGAAAAAGGAAAGTGAGGGCATGGAAGCCAGAGAAGTCCGCAAAATGGAACGGGATGCCGGAGACTGCGAATCCAACTCGGCATGCAAGGCTTGTTTGGGATCGTAAGAATGATACGCGGAAGAGCGTAACTTGGATTGCAAGGCGCTGAAGTCTCCCGCCGCGGCCCTTGAGTCTCCCGCGACCAAAGGCAACAGTTCGATGAGAGACTCGTAGCCTCTGATTATGCCGTCTTTGAGAGAAACTTCCTTTAGGTCACCCAAATCAACGCTTCCGCCGCCTCCCGTGTATCGCTCGGAGCATGAGGTGAAGTTGCTTCGGAGCCTTCTCATCTCTTCGCTTTCCAGAAAAACCTCCAAATTCAGAGGTGGAAGGCAGTTTTCCATGATTCGATTTCTTACCTCCGGAGCAAGCCGAGAGGGAGTGGATGTCAGCGAAAGACTTGCGAAGTCGTCCTGGACTTCTGAAACGAGCCTTTGGGCTTCTTCATCCTTTTCAAGCAAGGCTTCAAACAATAGGGATTCCTCCTTGGGCAGAAGTCCTAAGGTATAATCGAGGGCTTGTTGTCTGAGGGATTCCAAACTAAGATTTTATTTTAATGACGGAGACGAGAGTTCTCAAGCCGACTTGCCTGCATTTGCGATCCTTTGGATTAAACGTCTCTGGCATGATCACAGGTCTCGGTGGATCCTCAAGGTTGCAAGTGAATTTCTGAGTTTCTCAATCCCAAGACGAATTCGGGATTTCACGGTTCCAAGGGATAAATTCAGAGACTGGGAAATCTCCTGATGATTCAAACCCTTGAAATAAGACAATTCCAAGACTTTTCTCTGTTCGAGGGGAAGGCTTTGAAAGGCATTTCTAAGATGATCTCTCTCGTCGCTTTGAGCTGCTCTTTCCGCTCCATCGGGGAGATTGGCGTCCGATCTCTGCAATAATATTTCATCCGTTTGCTCATGTTCGGGACGACGTTTTCGAGAACGATACTTGTCAATGCTTCGATTTCTAGTGATGACGAGAAGCCAGCTGCTGAAATTTCCCTTGTCGGGAGAAAAGGATTCGGGTTTGCGCCAGACGTAGGAGAAGACGTCCTGAATGACTTCTTCGGCTTCCCAGCGGTCTCCCAGGATTTCCATGGAAAGAGAAAACATGGCGCCGGCAAAGCCATCGTAGAGTTCCCCGAAGGCCAAGGAATCCCCATCTTTTATTCGATACCAGATATCGTTCTTTATTGCCGACATTTTCGTCAAGTGATGCGTTCTGAGTTCTGTATGGAAAGGGCGATGCTCGCAAACGATTTTTTCTACAAACCAAAAGTTTGAGAAAAGTCTGAAGTCATCAATAAGTTGGCCAACTACGGATTGCGCAGGCTGTGGGCCTTCAAATCATCGAGATTCAGAATTTCCAGAGCCGATTCTTCGCAAGACTCCAACTTCACCTTCGGGGCGATACCAACTTCCAGAGCCTCTTGCCAACGGGCGGCGCACAAACACCAACAGTCGCCTTCCTTAAGCCCGGGAAAGTCGAATTCAGGTCGCGGAGTCGACAAGTCGTTGCCCATTGCCCGACTGAAGGCTAGAAATTCCTCATCCATCAGGGCGCAGACTACGTGCCTGCCTCCGTCGTTATCGTCCGTTTCACAACTTCCGTTGCGGTACCAACCGGTGTTGAGTTTTTTGCAACAAGGCAGGAGAGGCTTACCCAAGACGTTTTTTGGACCTTGATTTTCAATCGGGGCGATCATGACGAATGATTGAATGCAGACTATGGAATCCTCACAAGAAAGAAAATACGTTTCGAGCGTGACCCTTTTTTCAAAGGGCGCAAGGTATGTTTGCAATGAACGAAATGCTCAACCAGGTTTCCGGGATTCTTTGGAGCTATCTGCTGTATCTGCTTCTGGGAGGTGGGCTTTTCTTTGTCTTTTACTCAAAGTTCTTGCCTTTCAGGCACCTAGGACATGGCTTGATGCTTTTGTTTGGCCGTATGGAGAACCAGGACTCTCCTGGGGAGATTACTCATTTCCGAGCTTTATGCAGCGCTTTGGCAGGAACCGTGGGCATGGGAAACGTTGCAGGGGTGGCGGTTGCGATTAGCCAAGGTGGTCCGGGAGCCCTTTTTTGGATGTGGGTTTGCGCTTTGGTGGGAATGGCGACCAAGTTCTACACTTGCTCTCTGGCGGTGATGTATCGGGCCAAGGATGAGGATGGAATGGAACAGGGTGGTCCGATGTATTACATATGCCAAGGCTTGGGGAAAAAGTGGAGACCACTCGCCTTCTTTTTCGCCTTTTGCGGCATGTTTGGCTGCTTGCCCCTCTTTCAATCCAATCAGCTCACGCAGATCGTGCGGTCCATGTTTCTGGAACCAATGGGATGGTTTGCCTCAAGGGATGAAATCCTAATCGGAAACCTCTTGTGCGGATTTTTTTGGGCGTCTCTCGTCGGTTTCGTGGTCATGGGAGGTATTGGCAGAATTGGAGCGGTGGCGGCTCGACTGGTGCCTGGCATGATCTTGCTGTATGGGATCTCCTGCTTCCTTGTTGTCTTTTTGCATGCAGATCAGGTTCCATCCAGTATAGGGCTCATTTTTCACGACGCCTTTACCGGGCAGGCAGTGGCGGGGGGGGCTTTGGGCATGGTCATCGTCACCGGAGTCCGCAGGGCCGCCTTTTCCAACGAGGCGGGTATGGGAACCGAGGCAATGGCTCATGGAGCCGCCAAGACTAAAGAACCGATTCGCGAAGGTCTGGTGGCGATGTGGGGCCCGGTGGTGGATACCTTATGCATGTGTACCCTTACCGGACTCGTTATTTTGGTTTCGGGAGTTTGGCGGACAGGCGATAAGGATGGAGTCCTGCTGACTCGTTTGGCATTTGAGGGTTCCCTTCCTGAGGTCGGATCGTATCTTTTGCTTCTCTGCGTTTTTTGCCTGAGCGTATCATCGATGTTGGGTTTTGCCTATTACGTCCAGAAGTGCGGGGTTTTTATTTTCGGAAAGAGAGCCCGATTGCCGGTAACGACCTTTTACCTTGTCGCGATTATTGCATCCACGGTGGCAACCACTTCTGAGATTCTCAATTTCATGGATATTGCCTTTGGGCTTATGGCCATTCCGACGATTATTTCCACGGTGATGCTGGCCCCGAGGGTAAACCGAGCGGCTTTGGCATACTTTGGCGAGCAAAGGGCCAAGCCTTCCGAAACCGACTGAACCAAATTGGGGAGGATTCTCCCCGTAGCGCCGAACCTCTTATCTGGTTTTGACTCTTACGCGGATGAAGATCTTGTCGTGCCCGTCCTCGGC
>JAYOEB010000224.1:0-3330 GCA_038116775.1 Opitutia bacterium
TAATGCTCAAGTCATCGAGCAGATCCTTGACGGAATGAAAGACTTCCTCCTTGCCGCCGATCATCAGGTAAAGGGTGCCTTGCCGAGCCTGAGTGATGCTGGATGCCATGCAACCTTCAAGTGTCTGCGCTCCTACTTGGGCGGCGCTATTTTCCAGTTTGACGTGAAGCTCGGGAGAGAGGGTGGCGCAATTGATGAAGAGTTTGCCGGCAGATCCCTGAAAGAGGTTGTCGCCCTCGCCAAAAAAGATCGCGTTCATGGCGGCATCGTTGGTAACCACGGTAAGAATGATATCCGACTGGGAGGTGACTTCGGCAAGCTTTTGGGCATGCTGAGAGCCTAGTTCAGCGGCTAGGGAGGAGGCGATCTCCTCGTTGATGTCATATACGCTGCTAATCTGATAGCCTTTGTCCTTTAAGTTGCGGGCCATGTTGGCTCCCATGCGGCCAAGTCCTACGAATCCGATTCTCTTTTCTTTTGCGCTCATTTTGATTAGGGGTACTAGTTAAAAGGGTGATTAAAAGGGTGATGGAAATGCGAAATAAACTTTACCTTTGATGGGAAAGGCGCAGGAATTGTCCATCAAATTCTTGGCCTGCGGGTGAATCTTCACGACGATTCCCTTTTAGCCAAGCTTCAACTCAACCCCTAATTCTATCTGATATGTCGAAAATCGTTCCTTTGATCAGCTCCGGTACCGCCGGACCTCTTGGTGTTCTGCACTTGCCCCGTCTCTGGCAAAAAGTTTCCTTGGAAGCAGCCGGAAAAATCGCTGACGGGTATCCCGGAATCGGCGCTGGTTATGACTCGATGGTCATTGATGCTTTGGGATTAAGCGCCGATGCCGTTCGCTCCTTCATCACCGACTCCAAACCAACCTATCCTCAATTCGAAGCATGGATCAAGGAACAGCCCGGATCGAAACTTGATGGAGATACGATATCCTCCCTCAATGCTTCCATTACCGGATACATCCATGACGACGGTACCCGCCAAAGCATCCTTTCCGCCAACGGATTGCCCGATGGTGAACCCAGGGATGCGATCAACCTGAACAACTTGGACGACTGGTACGAATTTCACGCATCTGAAATCGCCTAGCCCGTAGTTTCAAGTCTTTGCTTGTGAAAGCCGGCTCCGAATTTCAGGAGTCGGCTTTTTTATTTTTCGATTTTATGGGGGCTTGCCAAATATCCTCATCCTTGGTTTACCCGAACAGGTATGGATCAAGTCATAAAAAACGCCCAAGGAGAGACCTTGGATTATTCTTTTCACGCCGGTCAGGAAAACGCCCGAAATTTGCTCGTGATCGGTCATGGAGTGACCGGCAACAAGGACAGGCCTTTCGTGGTCGCGCTTGCGGAAGCGGTTGCTGCCGAAGGAATGCCGGTTTTACGCTTTTCATTTTCAGGCAATGGTGGTTCCGATGGGGATTTTCGGAAATCGACCATCTCCAAGGAAGTGGAAGATTTAAAAGCAGTGGTCACCGCGGCCCATGAGTCCGGGTACCGCATCATTTACGCCGGGCACAGTATGGGCGGTGCAGTAGGCACCCTGGCGGCAGCATCGGATGACCGTATCGAATATCTCATTTCCCTTGCCGGGATGGTCAACACCAAAGCTTTTTACGAGCGAGAATTTGGCGAGGAAACGCCCGATTCCGGTTGCATGTGGGAAGAGCCAAGTTGTCCGCTGTCCTCCGCTTTCAAGCATGACCTGGAAAGCATCGTTTCCACTGCGCCCATGGCTGCAGGCGTCAAGGTGCCCTGGTTGTTCATTCACGGATCCGAAGATGACGTGGTGCCCATTGAAGATTCCCGAGAAATTTTTGAGCTGGCCAACGAACCTAAGAAAATCGTTGAGGTGCCAGGGGCGAACCACGTCTTTTCCGAAGCGGGAGAAAAACCGATGATTGATGCGGTGATTGATTGGCTAGGGGAAACCTTAAGATAATTTCATTTCAGTAATTGGGGTGCTGTGAAGCACCCTTTTGCATTGTCCAAGCATTTCAATTGGGATTGAGTAGGGATATGGATTACGTCTCCGATTTTCATAGGGCCTTGATAAGTGAAGTTTCCGAGTTTCTTCGCAGAACGTTAAAGTTGGATGTAGAGTCGGGCACGGTTGAGTTGGTGACTGCCGCTGTTTCCTTGCTGATTGTTCTCTTTCTTGCTTGGATAGCCAATTCCATCGTTAAAGGCTCTGTCTTGGGCTTGGTTCGCTCATTGGCCAAGAGATCCAAAACCCGAGTAGGGGAGCATTTTCTCAAGGAGAAATTCTTTCATCGATTATCTCATTTGGCTCCTGCCTTTGTGATCAGTGCTTTTTCTCCCATATTACTTGTTCCATTTCCTCTTCTACTGGGGATTATCGAAGTTTCAGTAAATCTCTATCTTGTGATCATCGCTTTGTGGAGCATCGATGCCCTGATCAATGCCCTGCACGACAGTTACGAGGAATCGAGTCTTTCTTCGAAATTACCCCTGAAGGGAATATGCCAAGCCATCAAACTGGTGGTAAATGCGACCGGGGTAATCTTCATCCTTTCCATTCTGTTGGATAAATCTCCCGTATACTTCTTCTCGGGACTGGGTGCTCTTACGGCGGTATTGTTGTTGGTCTTCAAGGACGTCATTCTCGGCCTGGTAGCCGGAGTTCAGTTAACCGCCAACAATATGGTGCGCAAGGGAGACTGGGTGGAGATGCCCAAGTATGGGGCGGATGGCGACGTCATCGACGTTTCATTGACCACGGTCAAGGTCCAGAACTGGGACAAGACCATCACCACCATACCTGCCCATGCCTTGGTCAGCGATGCCTTCAAGAACTGGCGGGGAATGAGCGAGTCGGGTGGTCGCAGAATCAAACGCAGCATCTGTCTGGATATATCCAGTGTCCGGTTTTTGAAACGATCGGAGGTGGAGGACCTGGGAAAGATCGAATGCTTGCAGTCTTACCTCAACTCGAAAAAGTCTGAAATTGGCGAGAAAGGTATGAACCTCGAGGAACTGGGGGTTGCCTCCCCCTTGCTCAATGGAAGAAACCTGACGAACGTCGGTACCTTTCGGGCATACTGCAAAGAGTATTTGCGGGCCCATCCCAAGATTCACCAGGAAGGCATGACCTTTCTCGTCCGCCAGCTTGCTCCCACCGAAAAGGGTGTGCCCATAGAAATTTACGTATTTGCAAACGATACCCGCTGGGTGGAGTACGAGGAGATACAGTCAGACATTTTCGACCATTTGCTCGCATCCCTTCCGGTGTTCGGACTAAGAGCTTTTCAACTACCCAGCGATTTTAGTGTTACCCAAATGGTTTCGCAAAAATCGT
>JAYOEB010000225.1:0-3270 GCA_038116775.1 Opitutia bacterium
GTTGGACGTGACCATCGGCGTCACTGGCGGTGGCAGAAAGACTGATGCTTTGGTTGGAGTCCGAGTAAATCATCTCCGCAGAAAGTTTACCCAACTCAACTACAGGCAATTCACCGGTAGAGGTAGTGGCTGTGATTAAAATAGGCGAACTAAGGACGGAGTTGTTACTCTCTTTATCGCGGGCAACCGCATAGACATAATAATTTCCGGGTGCACCGGGCCTCCAGGTAGTTCCGAATGGAAAATGATTTAACCCGAAGGAATGTTCCCGGCGGATCAAATTATCGTTGTCTTCGGTCAGCCAAAGATCTCCGGTCGGGGCAAGACTGGTCCCCGTGAAGCTGACGGAACTCACGATCAAGCGATCCATGGAGTGGAAGAGGTAGAGCTTGTCCGCGCTGGCCTCGGTGGAGGTGCGGATGGAAAGATTGCCCAGCTCGCGCTGCTCTTCCATCGCCTCGGCCAGGGCGTTGCGGGCAAAGGTGCGATCTGCCTGGTTAACACTACCGGGATTAAGGATTGTTACTATTACGTGGGCCGGTTCCGCGACAAAGGTCCAGCAATCACCCAAGCCATGACCGGTGGTGTTGGTAAAAGTTATGTCGAGGCCAAGGGCGAGTGATTGATTGGATGCATTGATCGCCACCCGTTCCTCCACGAAGGAGGCTCCCCCGTCCTTGGACCAGCGGAAGGTGTTGGGTGTGCCCACCCCATCTATTTCCACAAAGAAATTCATATCCTTGGTTCCGGTGAAACTTCCGGTGACATTCAAATCATCGGGCAACTGATTGTAAGACTTGCCCACCGCCATGGGTGCAGTTGCAGCAGTTGTACTGGTGCCGTTTTCATCGAACTCGAAAGTGATGGTTGAGTCACGACCGGCACCGTCGTCGATAGTCAGAAGATCGCCATCTGCCGGCACGCTTACGTTGAAATCGAGCACCCCGCTCCAACTGTACTGCTCCTGCCCATTGACGTAAAAGCGGACGCCTTCCAGGTTGCCGTCCGGATCGTAGGCGCTGGCCTCCAGACGGATGGTGGATAAATGGGTGGTGGAAAATTCGGTCTCCGGACCCGTTATGGTGACAACAGGGCGTTTGGAGGGTGGCTCAGGGGCCGGACAAGTGAAGATTTTGTTTTGGCGGACGCCGAGGTTGGTCAGGCGATTGTCGAAGGTGCCCGCTTGGTTGCCCGCCTTGTCGCGAGCGATCACCGATATGGTATGCTCGCCCTGAAGAACCCCCTCCAGGCTGACGGCCTGAATGAAGGAGTAGTTGTCGGTCTCGATCAATGGCTTGACCACCCCGAGGGATTCTCCGTCGAGAAAAAACTCGGCCTCGGCAATCCCGTGTACGGAGGATGCGTCCGCCGAGAGCAAAATGGTGGAGTTGGATTCTACCAACAAATTGTCTTCCATGTTCAAGCGAACGGAGACGCCCCCTCCCTCGAACTGCCGGGCCGAAACGAGAATTTCCTCCGAGGCGCTTATGTTGCCGGCTTTGTCCTTAACCAAGGCATAGGCCGAGTAGTCCTTGGGCTCGTGAGGAATCAATTCGAAAACGTATGGTCCGTCTTCCTTCGAATCTTCGACCCGACCATCGACCACGAAATACACCCGGTCGATTTCTTCTATGGTTTGATTGACCTCGAAATTGAAAATGATCGGCGAATGCGCGAAACCTCCGTAGAGAAGGTGATCGGCAAACTGAGTCGTCCAGGGCCCGAGGCTGAATTGAGCGACGCTCGAAGAGCTCCCGTTGCTGTCTTCCAGGGGCAGGCGGCCATAGTTGACGCCGTTTTGAGTCAAACGTACGAAATTCCCCTCCAAGTCGATCGCCCGGAACAAGGGAGCGATTACGTAACCGGATCCACCCTGTGGATTTCCGGCAAAACCCGTGGCCAGCCTGAAGCTGTTGCTGACGAATTCGTTTTCTCCGGAAGTGACGTTGAAATCCTCCTCTACGTCCATGATGACCTCCGCCTCCTCGCCGTATCCGATCGCTCGAACGACGGGCACGATGGTCAGGTTGGTGTCGGCATCGTATCCGGAGCCTCCTCCTGAAACGGTAAATGCGGATACGCTGCCGTTCTCGTCCAAGGTGGCGGAGATCTCCGCTCCGGAGCCCGCCCCGGTAACGTCGATGCGAACTTCCAGGTACCCCCTTCCAAAGGGACCGGCAAGCGGGGTGATCGAGGAAATCGCTCCATCCGGGGTGGCGACCGTGATCTGCGAACTGTTCAGTTCGATGCTGTCAGGCCCGTTGGAGAGACTGATTGTCGCCGGTTCGGAACCGGTGGTGGCGGCAAGGTTTCTGATCGAGGACGCGACGTAATTTCCACTGTTGTCTCGACCCACCGCAAAGATGGTGTAAATTCCCGAGGCATTCAGCTCCAAACGGGTGGTATAGGTGGCGAGGTCCTGAGGAAGCCCGTTCGGCCTCAGTATTTCCGATTTGTACGGAACACCGTTGAGGTAGAATTGCATTGCGGCGAAGGAACCGTCCCGATCGGTTCCGGAGGCGGAAAGAGGCAGTACCGAAGTGGAGGTTGCCGCATCGACAATGAATTGTTCCGTCCAGTTCACCAAGGGAGGCAGGGATCCTTCGAACGAAGAAATCGTAAAGCTCACCGGGGCGGAATCAGCCACCGCTTGACCTTGGGCATCGTAAGCAATCAGACGGATGCTGTGCTCCCCCGGTTCCAGGCCTTGTATCCTTCTGGTCCAGCGTCCCGAAGAGTGATTCGATCCGAGACCCCCGCCAAATTCGTTCAAGGCATAGGTGCCTAGGTTGTCGACCACCGCAACCACGGATCCGATCATCGAATGGTCGTAATCGATCTGCGCCACCACCGGGATGGGATTGTCGGGCGCGAAGGTATGCCCGATCGAAGCGTTGGGATAGAGCAGTTCGAGCGTGGTGGTGGGCGTCTCTCCTATGACGACCTCCTCGACCACGGAGGTGGCCACGTTGCCCTCGTTGTCCCTGGCCACCGCATAGAGATGATAAAATCCGGGTCGTTGCGCCGTCCAAACCAAATCGTAGGGGAATTCGGCCCGAATCCCGATCAATTCCCCATTGACGTAAAATTCCACGCTCTCGATCACGCCGTCGTCCGTCAACTGAGACAGGGAGAGGAAAATTTGGTCTCCTTCGTAAAAATCTTCTCCGGAAAGACTGGTCAGAGCGAGGGAGGGAGGATTAACCCCCGGGACGACCGATACCGTGACCACCTCGCTCATCACACGGTTGCCCCCGTTGTCCACCGCCA
>JAYOEB010000226.1:0-599 GCA_038116775.1 Opitutia bacterium
GCGAGGAAAAATTTCGAATTCGGGCCGGGTCCTACCGCATTCTTTACCAAATCGTCGACCATGAATTGATTGTCACGATCGTCCGCGTGCGCCACCGCCGGGACGCTTACCGCAAATAGTCCTTTATTCGAACGGTTTCGGTTTGACCCCGAGCGATTTCCCGACCCCGCATGCTTGTTTCTGCCCTTCAAATAGCCCAGCTTTGCACCTCTTTATTTTTGTTAGACAAAACCCTCGATTTTATTACTTTAAAGATAGGAAAAAGCACTCTTTTCTTGTATTTTTTCTCTCTTTTTCGCTAAAGCCCTATTGAACTAACATCATATATGAAGACGTACGCGCGCGAACTCACCCTGTTTTTCACCCTTTTTCTTGCCTGCCCGAGTGGGCATGCCGCCGAGCAGGACAACTGGTACCTAGCCAACGAGTGGAGCCGGACTCAATCCGCTGGAGTTTTCCATTACGTTGACCCAAACACCGCCTCCGAACGGATATATGTTGCCCGAGAAGATTCTACGGCAGAAATATATGTTTACGAAATGAACGGAACCTTTGAACGCAAATTCCCTATCGGGAATAACAATTATTATGCCTACGAC
>JAYOEB010000226.1:609-3252 GCA_038116775.1 Opitutia bacterium
GCCTACGACCTTGCCTTGGATGCAAACGGAACGATTTTTGTCGCCGAGAGGTATGCTGTAGCTTGTTTGGAAAACGATGGCACGTTCAAGTGGCGCTTAGGCAAAAACGCATCCATTTCGAATTCCGGAAGCAGCGGGGCAGGGAATGGAGAATTTTATCATGCATTCGGAATAGCCATTCATCCTTCTTCCGGTGAACTCTTTGTTGCAGATAAATACAACCATCGAATTCAAGTTCTCGACAAAAATGGCTCCTTCATTCGTAAGTTTGGCTTAAATGGCACTGCTCCCGGACAACTAAATGAACCGCATGACCTCGTTTTTCTGCCTGACGGCACTTTGGTCGTGGGCGACAATTACTACCTACATTATTTTCAAACGGACGGGACCTTCATCAAGCGGGTCAATACTTCCACAGCAAATAGATACGTTTCCGTGGGACAAGACGGAACCCTTTTTTGCTACGGAAAACTCCGGGACCAAGATGGAAACGTGCTGTCAAGTGGTCCTTTTGGTGGTAATGTGCGGACTTGCTTCACCCCTGAAGGCGACCTAATTCAATCCGGTTCAGATAAAATCCGCATATGGAAGCGTGCCTACCGGACCAAGGGTTTGCCCGTGCGCAACGTCATCCCCCAGCCTGCGGTGCGGGCCATCACCCAGCGGGCGGGGACCAACATCATCGACCTCGACTTCGAAATCATCGACCCGGACGATGCCAACGCGACCGTGGGCATCCTCGCCGCTCAGGACGGCGCCTTCACCGATACCTCCAAATGGATCCTTCCTCAGACTTGGGTGGATGGCACGGGCTCCAAGATCGGGACCCCTATCGCAACCAACCAGATCCACCGCGTATCTTGGAACGTCAAGCCCGACTGGCCCGACAGCACGGGCACCCTTAAGTTCGAGATCATCTGTCATGACGCCCGACGGACGACCCCGGTCGATTTGCACTTTCTCACCCTTCCACTCCCAGACGGCAACCTCACCATCAGCCGCTCGCCGCTCAAGGATTCGGACTTCGAGAGCTATGCGAAGTTTTTAGTCGCGACTCGAGCAACAGGAGTTTTCGTCGACATAAATGGTAGAATAATCGACAATGGAGCCCAAGTGCCCAACGGGTCGACCCAATATATTTTCACAAATTGTGGGGCTTCGGGTAAAGATGGCCCGACTTGGACTGAAGTAAATGCATCTTACTTGGGTACAAATTTGGCCGGATCCATCAGTATGAAAACCCAAGGAATTCAGGAATGGACGGTACCAGATTCAGGGACATATGTAGTGGAAGCTGCTGGGGCAATGGGAGGACGCAATCCTAATGCTAATAGTGATTTTGGATACGGTGCATATGCCAGAGGAAAATTCAACCTCAGCGTTGGAGACAAACTTAAAATCCTTGTCGGCCAAATTGGATTAAACAGTACTTCAAACAATAGTGGCGGGGGTGGTGGGACTTTCGTCACAACTGATTCAGATATTCCTTTAATAATAGCCGGAGGCGGAGGTGGCTCAAAAGGCGATTTACGCGGTGGGAATGGTCTTGATGGTGCGAATGGTGGAAATGCGGGAATTAGGGCAGGTGGAATTAATGGTGGAGCAGGCAATTCTGAATTCAATCGAGGAGGTGGGGGCGGCCTAACCGGAAGTGCAAATGGGAGCAATGGGGGCAAAGCGTTCGTTAATGGTGGAGAAGGCGGAGGGTCCTACGGAGGATTCGGCGGAGGAGGAAGTGGTCATTACAATGATTCAGGGGGCGGAGGGGGGGGTTATTCAGGCGGTTCAACTTACAATAATCTACCTGGCGGAGGGGGGGGATCCTTCAATGCGGATGTAAACGGCAGCACAGCTTTAGGTTCAAATCTTGGACACGGAAAAGTTGTTATAACCAGAGTCACGAACTCAGATATGGAAAGATCAATTCCTCAGATCATTCTGACAAAAAATATGCTAAGCACGGGAGTGAGCCTTGAATTAGTTGCATCTCGTATCGGCTACCGTATCGCCACGCCTGAAGAAGTGCAAAAAGCCCGCGAGGCCGCCACCGCCGGTGGGGTAAACCAATGGGCGGCAAACCGTCCAATCCAGCCGAGGAACTTGCCCAACAAAGTCAACGAGTATGGATTCGATACCGGAAACCACGGCGAACGCGCCTGGTGGATCGTCCAAGAGTAGAAAGGAATAAGAGCTAATCATCACGAAGTAGAACGAGCAAGAAAACGAAACCGGTGAAAACCAAGGAAAGACAAAATCCGATGCGAACGATCCGTTCGTTCGCTTGGCTGTCTATCCTCGCCCTGCCCATCTCCTCTTTCGGTTCCATCTTCCAAGTCTTCCAGCTCTCCGAACCGGCCGGTTTTCTTTCCCAGACCGATGCCATCCACCAAGGAACCAACCACCCGAGTGTCCCCCCCCCCTTATTCTCCAACGGTTATGCCTTCGGGTACTGGACGATCGACGATGTTCGGATAGCCGGTCCGGACGGGCGATCCCTGACACAGGTATCGAGCGTCATCCAGGCCACGTCCACCTACAAAGCTTATTATTTCCAAGAAAGTACGGACTCCGATTCCGACGGAATCATGGACTGGTTCGAATACCGCATGTTCGGGGATCTCTCACGCGGTCCCGGTGACGATC
>JAYOEB010000227.1:0-3240 GCA_038116775.1 Opitutia bacterium
CAAAAGCCAATGAGCTCCGGAGCCGCTGACCGAGATTTCACCGATATTTTCGGATTCCAGTAGGGAAGCGTTGAAATCGACGGGCCAGTCCTGACCGTAGCGTTTGAAATTCAGATGGACGAAAACCGGATTTTCCTGAACGCTGGAGTTGTAGTCGGACTGGATGGTCAGGCTCAAATCTCCGAAGCCAAGGTTGTAAATGGACTTGTGCAGATCTTCTTCCACAGCCAGGTCATAGACCCGCAAGTCATCCACCTTACCAATGAATCTTCCCAGCGAAGGATTTTTCTGATTTGCGGTTCCAAGCAACCACTGATGATGAGAAAGCGCCTTGAGACTGCCTCCGTAAAGAGTGGTTGCCCCCAGCAGAGATCCATCCAGGAAAACCTTAAGTTCCGAGTCGTCCGAAGCATTCTCGTCGTAGGAAAGGCTCAGAAAGTGCCAGCGGTCGTCTTTGATTTCGCCGCCGATCGTCACTTGTTCGGACTTGATCTCGGTCGCGAGAAACAAATCCAGAGCATCGCCCTTGGATCCGATTTCGAGAATGGAGCCATTCTCATCACCCAAGCTGACCATGACGTTTGATACGAGATTGGAAGACCAGTTGAAGCTTTCCTCCGTTCGGCGGAACCAAAAGGAAAGCCCAAAGCGACCCCCATTGAAATCGGAGCTTGCGCTGCCTAAATCGACTAAATCGCCGCTGTTTTGAAAATTCATGGAGGTGCCGTATCTCGAGTCGGCCGACCAGGCGCTGTCTCCGGCAAGGGTTCCGAGTTCGTCGCCGATTCCATCGGTGGTTTTTTTGTCTACGGCTTCATCGAACCACCACCAATGAAGAAGATCCCCCTTGTTGCGCACTTCTGGAACGATCTGAATCATATAGTTTACGCTCAGGATATCTTCGCCGTCAAGTTGGGCGGAACCGGCCGGCAGGGCAAATCGAATCGAGGTGGCGTTGGCGTCGGGGATGATCGAAAAGGTGAAGGTGGAGGCGTTGACGTCGCCGGGCGAAAAGCTGGCCGGATCCACCTGGCCGCCGCTGATGCTTGCGTTGACTTCGTCGTAGGTGAGTCCCCCAACGGATACCAGTCGTTCGAACTGATAAAATCGCAGGGTTGCGGAAATCGGGTTGTCGTCCGTGACGAAGGGAGCCTCCAGTTTGCCGGTTACCCCCATATCTCCCGAGCCCCAGTTGTAGATCGAAGAAACCTCGGTGTCGTCGAGGGCTACGGAGTAAAGTCTCAATTCATCGATCCAACCGGCAAATTTGTCGAGGCTTGAAAATCCGCCAACAAACCAGTCGTTGAGGTAGGGGATAGCGGATCTGCCGTAGGGCAAGTCGTCTTCAGCCACCAATCGTCCGTTGAGAAAGTGCAGAAGTTTTCCATTTTCCCTGCTCACGATCATCGCCAAATGATTCCACCGTCCCTCGAGCATTTCTTCCGAGCCTACGGCCAGAACTTCCTCTTCCCCCGGAAGTTGCGCCGTAGACAGTCCCTTGGTTCCTGCAAAAATACCAGGATTGGTGTTTTTTCCGGGGCGCATGGCAAAGGGAGCCTGATAACCCAAAAATTCAGTGCCGGTTCTGTCTTGCGAACCGTGGGATCCGAGATTACTTACAACCATCTCGTTGCCCTGGAGTCCGGAAGTCGAAAAGTCCCCATCCCGGTCCAGGTCGATCCAGAGGGCGCTGCCATCGTCACTGCGGGTGCCGAAGGTAATTTCCCCAGATCTCAAAAGGCCTGTGTTTCCAATCCTTAATTTTCCGAACCAAACCGCTCCGATGCGGTCGGTTCCCGTCAATCCGCCGGTTTGTGCATCGATCACGCTGCCGGTGTAAACGATGGATGAACTGAACTCTTCGGGTGTTTCCTCGTAGACGTAATCCTGCCGTACTTTGAATCCCTGGCCATACATATACAACAAGGATGAGCCCGTGTAGTAAGGCCATCCCTCCACGGATTCGCCGTTGCAGACGTCATTGCCGCCTTTCACGGCGAAGCCTCCCGCGTCCGTTCCGGTCCAGGTTCCTGCTTCCAGGCGATTGTTCGAGCCGCTGGTCAATGCCTCCGCGACCAATTCGTGGTCGATCCAAAGACGAATCCGCCCAGCTGAGCTTCCCTGCGTGCCAACGCGTATTTCCCACTGCAGATGATGCAATTTTCCATCGGTCACGCCTAGGTTGGCGAGAGTGGTGAAATTGAGATCAAGGAGAGCCATGGTGTTGGTGGATGTTCCGGGCGCCGAAACGGTGGGGCCGCCATCTCCGGCCCTAATTCGAAAATGTCCGTCCTTGAAGCCGGCAAAGGCGCCGGTTCCACTTCCTCCTTGTTCCCAAAGCAGGCAATCGTCGACCGGTTCGCTGGTGGGAAAGGCGGTTATGACCGAGAAGTTGGCGTCCGCGTTTCTGGTCACCATGTTATTGTTGATTTGATTACCCAGTTGAAAACCGCGTCCGTCTATGTCGTTGAGTTGGGTGTCGTCGAAGTTTCCGTCGAAAGCCCTGAAAGTAAGACCGTCCGGAAACAAACTCAGCTGCTTGCTTGCCTTGGGACTGATCGTCTTGAGCTTGTTGAAATCGGACTGGTCGACTCGGCCTTGTCCGAAAACCGCCTGCATGTACTCTCCTCCGCCGCCTTCATACCAACCCGTTGCAAACTCATATTCCATCTCCGGAATCAATTTGTCCGGCTTCGCCCACAGAGAAACCGAAAAGCTTTCCTGACCGAGATCCGCCAAAGCGGATTCGCCGGCGGAATGAATCCGCCTGACGTCGAAATCCCTGAGGGCGACGGAGTAGAGGCGGACGTCGTCGATCGCACCGATGAATTTGTCGTTGTTGTTCCACCTGCCTCCTATCCGAAAGTCATAGTCGGAACCGGTGTTCAGGTTGTTTTGGTCTCCCCATTGGCCGTAGTTGTCGGCTTCCTGACCATCGACATAGAGCAAAACGTCGTTTCTATTGTTTTTACCCGGGGGAAGTATGGAAACCAAGTGATGCCAAACTCCGTCGTTCAGGCGGGAAGTGAAGGTTCGCCTGACCGGACTTCGGTTGCCCAATCTCAATTCGACTCGAAATTCATTTTCAAAAGACCGAACCCACCATCCCTGACCAAGCGATTCGGAACCCCAGTAGGCGAGGGTTTTCCAGCTGGTGTTGAGCGTTTTGATCCAAAGGCTGAGAGATCTGGGATTGGTCCCGGAAATTCCCTTGTATCCCGATGCGAAAAGGTGATCGTC
>JAYOEB010000228.1:0-3177 GCA_038116775.1 Opitutia bacterium
CGACCAGGTTGATGATCATCGCCCCTGCAATGATAAGTCCGAGCATGCTGGAGTTGTTTAAATGACCAAACCAAAGAATCGTTATAACTCCGGCCAGCACGGCGAAGAGACACCCATTCAAAAAACCCACCACCAACTCCTTTCGAAAGGTTCTCAGGGTATTGTAGGGGGTCAGTTCCTTGGTTGCCAGCGCTCTCACTGTGATCGTGAGGGTTTGAGTGCCCGCGTTCCCACCCATCGATGCGACGATTGGCATCAGGACGGCCAAGGCGACCATTTCCTCCAAGGTCGCGTCGAACATGCCTATGACCAATGAAGCCAAAATCGCGGTACCCAAATTGACCAACAGCCAGGTAAATCGTTTGGCAGAGGCTTGAAAAACCCCATCGTCGACCGTTTCCTCTCCCACTCCGCCCAAGCGGAGAACGTCTTCTTCAAACTCCTCGCGGGCAACTTCCATCACGTCGTCGACGGTAATCATGCCGATCAATCGATCGTCCGCGTCCACCACGCCAGCGGTGGTCAAGTCGTACTTTTCAAAAAGCAAGGCCACTTCCTCCTGCATCATGTCTGCGGGCACAAAGACTTGAGTCTCATCGCAAATTTGCCTCATGAGAGTCGGTCTGGGAGAACGGAGAATTCGGGAAAGGGAAATAACGCCGATGGCTTTGGCATTTTCGTCGACTACGAAAACGTCAAGGAATTCATCGGGCAGATCCTTCTCGTCCCGCAAATAGTCTATGGTTTGCCCCACCGTCCAATTGACGCCGACGGAAACGAAATCCGTCTGCATACGACGACCGGCGGAATCCTCCGGATATGCGAGGCCAACTTCAATGTCTCCTCTCTCCTCTTTCGGAACCTTACTGAGAATTTCCTCCCGTTCGAGTTCATTCATGTCTTCCAAGACCTGGACGGCCTCGTCGGAATCCATCTCCGATATCACCTCCGCCACTTGCCGGGCGGATAGCGAATCGGTAACTTCCTTGCGCAAATGATCCTCGAGTTCGAAAAGTAGGTCCGGATCCAGTTCAACCTTCACCAAATCAAGAAGTCTCTTGCGCAGATTCCCTGAAATCAGACCAAAGGCATCGGCCAGATCCGAATGATGAAAGCCTTCGAGGTGCTCGGACAGGGCTTCGTCGCTGCCCTCTTCGAGCAAACGCACCAGTTCGTCGAATTGATTCGAGATTTCCTCCGAACTCTCGGGATCAATGCGATGAATCAGGTCTTGATTGTCCTTGGTGGCTTGCATGGGAAGAAAAATTACACGATCAAGGAACCTAAGCTCCGGAGGATCTTTATTCTAATGTCACAGTTGCCCGGCCTGCGCAATCGAAAAGGCCTCTCCCCTGGTCTAGAAAACGGACCGGAGCGCTTCCCTTATCATCCGTTCGTGCGCCATCGCCCGGATTTTAAGGTCAAACTCGGAAGGAGTTTCCAAGGTGAAGCTCAAATCCGTATGCTTTCGGCTCAGAAGGAGAGCTTCTGGCAAGCGATCCGGCTCAAAGTTTCGCGGCCTTGGCCTTATGATGCCGTTTATCGCCTTTCTGCCATCGATCAAAGCTCGGGTATCCCTGGGAATCAATTCCTCAACGCCACGTAAGATCCTTTCCCCGATTTCCAGCGGTCCCCCTGGTCGCGAGAGCTCATAGAGATAAGCCCCGCCAGCTTCGTAATCCTCATGCAAATTGATTGAAGCCCGAAAGCGCATGCCCCCGATTCTAAGCTGAATCGCCGTAGTCAACGAATTAAGACTCCCTCCCCATAATCGGTTGAGGTCATGCCCCTCTTTGGAAAGACGGGAGTTTTGGGCAAAGCCCCAGGGATTCAGGCAGGGAAAGATCAGTAGGGGCAATTTGCGGATCCTTCTTACCTCTGCCTCGGCCCACCTGGTCAGTCCCTCTACTCCAGCAACCTCATCTCCGTGAATGCCGGCGGAAAGGTAGATTCCGCCCTCATCGGGAAAAGCCGGTGACCGGATTTCATGGACGAAACTACCGTCGACTTTCAAAACCGTAGACATTTTCAATCCAGAGGCCCTACAAATTTCACGCCATCTTTTCAAAAGATACCGATAGGAATGAGCCCTTTCATATCGAGTCTCGAATTTCATCCCCTCAGCATTTACGATTGCATGGGTTAGGCAACGGAAATTGACGCTCGAAAAGCAGGCAAACCTTCACCTACGCAAAGCCGCTCTCAGGTTTCCAGGCCTAATTGAGGGATTCCCCCGCCCTTTTCTTCTCATTTGACCAATGTTTCCCCAAACGCTTAGATGAAAGCAGTGAGAATGAAAAGTTTCGCCTTTGCCTTAGTGGGATCCATGGGTCTGTTTGCCCAAGACCTTCCCGACCAGAAATCATGGGCCCACCCCGACGACGCCGAAGTCTTGGGAGAACATTTGCTTGGCATGAACTACCTGCGGGGAATCGGAGTCACCCGCGACTACGAGCGAGCTTTCCGGTTGTTTGGCAAGGCTGCGGGAAAGGGCCATGCCGAATCCCAATATCAATTGGGACGCCTTTATGAATCCGGAGCAGGTGGAAACAAGGACCTCAGTTTAGCCGCCAAATGGTATACGGAGGCATCCAAGCAAGGCGTCACTCCAGCTCAATTCAAGCTTGGTCGCCTGTACCATAACGGGGAAGGATTAAGCCCTGATTTTGAAAAGGCCGCTCATTGGTATCAGTTGGCGGCGGAAAAGGGACACGCAATGGCTCAAAACAATCTCGGCATGCTTTTTCACAGCGGAAAGGGAGTCGCCGTGGATTACTTGAAAGCGATCAAATGGTATAACCTCGCCGCCCGGCAAGGAATAGCCGAGGCTCAAAACAACATTGCCATCATGTTTGCCTTTGGCAAAGGCGTGAAGCAGGACTACGTACAGGCATACGCCTGGGTAGTCGTCGCCAAATCCAATGGAGTGAGCAATGAGACTTTCTTGGAATTCCTTAAATCCAAGATTCCCCCAGATCAAAAATCGGCCGCCCAACTTTTGGCCGGAAAGCTTATTGCGGGCCGTCAAAAATGATACGGACCTTCACTCTCCGCCATCCACCTTCGCCGGAGTCTTGCACACCATTGGGTAGAGGATGGAGGCGCGGGCGAGAATCGAACTCGCGAATAGAGGATTTGCAGTCCCCTAAATATTTGTATCCAAATGTTCCGTAATGC
>JAYOEB010000229.1:0-3092 GCA_038116775.1 Opitutia bacterium
GTCACCCCTTGTTTCTTAGTTCATCGATCTAAAAGCTTTGCAAAATTTTTAAAATTTCAGGTATATTCCGAGTATGTACCGTCTAAAAACGCTCCCCGGAAGAAACAATGGTCTGGCGGTGGTGTTTTTTGTGTTTCTGTTCCTTTCAAGTCTCGTGCCAAACAGCCTTCTTTGGGGACTTGACCAATCCGACCTCGACGAAAGTTTCGAGAGTTTCTCACTTGCCTGGAACCCCGATGCGGGGGCATACCTGGTCAATTCGTCCGATGCCTTCCCCGACCTGATTCTTTACGACAACAATCATTACGTCTTCAATCTTGATACCTCGACTTCGCTGCTCTTGTCCGATTCCCTAAGCGCCCCCTATTCCGGAGATGAAATTTTCGAGAACAACGCAACGGGACCGAATCGATATCTGATCTTCTCTCCTCAATCCTCCAACCCAAGTTCTAGAAATTATCATTATCTCAACCCCTCTAACCCCGAAAACTACGGAAACATCAGAGTCTTGCCTTACCACAGGAGTTCTCTGATTCAAGACGAAAACCCAGCGGTGGAGGCATACTTTGGCTATGCCTTGGCAATGAACGATTACGACCAGCTTTTGGTTTCGGCTCCAAAAGAAGATTCTCTCTTGGGAAAGGTGGTCCTGTTCAACCGGAACCAAGACCTGTCTTTTTCCCAAGCAACCTCTTCGATCGTACCTCCCTTGGAGATGCAGAACGGCAACATGCAGTTCGGGGCCTCCCTATCGACTTTTGGTGATCTGCTGTGCATTGCTGCTCCGAACGACAACGAATTCGAAGGATCGGTTTTTATTTATCTAAGAGAGGCTGACGGGAATTATGCTTTTTTGGAAAAACTCAGCGACGAATCTCCTCTAACTGGCGATACTTTCGGTTATCAAGTCGAGCTCTCCGAAAATTGGCTGGCAGTCAGCTCGATTCATGTCGCCAATTCAGGAAGCGGAAAAGTTTCCCTATTCACCCTCGGGTCGGACAATTCAATGAATTTTCATTCCACCGTATCGGCGGAAGATGGTGAATCGAACGATTATTTCGGACATGATCTGGCCATCAGGGGCGATACTCTCGTCGTAGGCGCCCCCAAGTCGGACCGAAACAGCGATGACGAGGACTACGGGGCGGCCTACGTCTATGAATGGGACGTCGAAATCGGCCAATGGAGTCAGGTGCAGAAACTTTCGCCGGAAAGCTTGTCGGTCGATGATCAGTTTGGCTATTCCGTTTCGATTTCGAATGATTTTCTTTTCGTCGGATCACTCAAGGGAGACGGAAATGGAGTCGACGCGGGCCTCGTTTACGTCTTCAAGCGCAATGGTTCCAACTGGGAAGAGCTGGCGACGATCCATCCGCCGGAAAATAGTTCCAATCAACTTTTTTCGACCAATCTTGAAGCTCTGGGCAATAATCTTTTCGTGACTTCGCCGGGATCCTCCGATTTCGGCAAAGTCTTCGTCTTTGCCCCGACTGAGGATCAGAGCGTATGGAATTTGATTTCCAACCTAGACTTGAACCAAAGCGCCATTGCCGCAGGCTCAACTAATTTCGCCCCACTCGCCGCAAGCAACGGCATCGTCGCAGTCGGTTCTCCGGAAGAAAGCGCTCCGCTCGAGGCATCGGGCGGATTTCAGGTATTCTTCAATCCCGGCTGGAGAGAGGAAGAAAGCCTTCCCATCCTGGCTCCTCTTATTGATCACGACGCCCCGGATGAGTTCGTCATCAATGAAGATTCCGGGGAAATGAGCCATGACTTCAATGCCAGTCACAAATTCGAGCAGGATTCCCTCACTTGGTCCATTATCGATTCAAGCGGGGCTCTTGGGACTATGGACGTCGACGAACAGACCGGTCTCTTCGTTTTTTCTCCCGCTCCCAATCTTCACGGCGAGCAGGAGGTTACGATTCAGGTGAGCGCTTCCGAATTGTCCTCTCAGCTTGATTTTACCATAACCGTGCTTCCGGTCAACGACGCCCCCGAATTCGACTACGACTCTCTTTCCGTAAAATCATTGGACCCCTGTATGGTTGGCGATTCGTACGAGTTTGAACTGGAAGCATCCGACGTAGATGGCGATTCGATTGAAATCTTGCTCAGAGACGGACACTCACTTCCGGAAGGACTTTCGGTTTCACCAACAGGGCTCACTTCTGGCGGAATCAGAATCTCGGGCACCCCCGCGAGTTCCGACTTTGGCTCTGAAGATTCCATGCTTCATTCGTTTACTCTGATCTGCAGGGATGGAGATGGATTGGAAAGCGAACAGGATTTTTCCATCTTGGTCTACAAAACAAATTCGAACCCCCGATTTTTTTGGAACGGTGTAGAAACTTCATCAGTTTTCCTTGATATGCAAGAGGATTTCAGCTCTTCCTCTTGGCTGGCCCAAATGGAGGCCTTGACTTTCACCGATCCTGACGGAGACACTCTTTCCTTCAGCGTGATCGAACAACCAGACGACGTAAGCGTAAGCTTCATCTCATCCGGACTTACGGAGACGACTCAGGTCCTCATGACTCCCGATCCCGACGTGAACGGCGAAAGATCGTTTTCCATTAGAATCTCAGATGACCATGCTTTTCCCAAAACCGCAGATCTAGCCTTCAGCGTTTCGATCCAAAGCGTCGTCGACGCTCCTCGAATCATCTCCTCCATTCCACCCTCCGAAGCCACGGAAGGGGAACTCTACGCTCATGATTTCATCATCACTCATCCTGACGGCACGGACATCTCCTCCATCGAACTCTACGGACTGCCGGAGTGGCTTGAAGTGTCGGACGACAACCTGAGCATTACCGGAATCCCCCGTTGGCAAGACTACAACGAAGGCATCCCGGTCGTGCTTTTTCTCAGAATCGAGGACATTTTGGGCAACGATACCGAACGGTCTTTCACCATTGCCGTACGTCCCCTTGATTATCCGCCCGTCATCTCCCAGGGTTCTCAATTATTCTATACCATCGATGAAGACGAAAACCCGATACCATGGACCCCTCTGTTCCTTGACGCGATCGACCCGGATCCTGACCCGCTGAAACCCTCCAGCGACTTCATTTGGTCCGTTAAGGAAG
>JAYOEB010000230.1:0-3069 GCA_038116775.1 Opitutia bacterium
GTATACCGAAGTCATTTTCCTGGTCAGTTTAACGAATGTGGATGATGAAGCCCCAGTGATTTCCTTGATTGGGGAGTCTGAGTTAACTCACCAAGCGGGTACTCCATTCCAGGACCCCGGAGCAAGTTGGGTAGACAATACGGATGGTTCTGGGGAGATCTTCGGGCTTGGCGAGGTCAATGTCAGTGAACCGGGTCAATATCTCCTGACTTATCATTTTGCCGATCAAGCGGGTAATTCTGCGGAATCAGCGATTCGAACTATCACTGTTGTCGATACGGTCTCTGCTATCATTACTTTGAAAGGATCTGATCAAATCTCGATTGAAGCGGGCACGGACTATGTAGATGCGGGAGCAACTTGGACGGATGCCGTGGACGGCAACGGTACTTTGACTGCTCAGGGAGAGGTAAAGAGTTTGGTGCCCGGACTCTACGTTTTGCGCTACGACTACACCGATGAGGCGGGTAACCAGTCGGAGACCGTAACCCGTACGGTAATCGTAAAGGATACGACACCACCGGTGATTAGCTTGAATGGAGCGGAGGAAGTAACCATCGAGGCCGGATCTCCTTATCTGGACGAAGGGGCTGTGTGGACCGATGTCGTGGACGGCAACGGCAACCTGCTGGCTCAGGGAGAGGTAAGGAGTTCGGTGCCGGGAGTCTACGCCTTGACTTATGAGAAGACGGATCAGGCGGGCAACGTGGCGCAAGCCGTAACCCGTACGGTCACCGTAAGCAACGACGATCCGAGCAGTCTGGGCCTGAGCGCCAACAAGGTGGAGGAGAACCTGCCGGCGAATACGGAGATCGGACGCTTTTGGTGGAGCGATCCCAATGATCCGGAGGGCAGGGGAGAATACGCCCTTGAAATCCTCAACGCGGAGGCGAAGGCATTCTTCAAGATCGATGACAACCATACCTTGCGCGCCCGGGAACCGTTGGATTACGAGTCCAACTCCAGTCATGTTCTGGCCGTACGCCTGTCCGATGCCTTTGGCGGTATGCTGGAGCAAAGCTTTGCCATCGAAGTGATGGACGCCTTTCGCCCCATCGTCTACACCGGGGAACCGGTGACAATCGGAACGCGGCATCTGGTGGCCGCGGGCGAGGTGATGGACGAAGGGGGAAGCGCCGGGGTGGCCGAGCGCGGATTTTTGCTCAGTTCCTTGGCCGAGGCGAAACTGGAGGATGCGGGCATTATCCGGGTGGCCTCCGGAAAAGGACCGGGTTCCTACACGCAACGAATCAATGGGTTGCAAGCGGACGAAAAATATTATCTTCGTGCCTACGCCCTCAACGCGGAAGGAGCGGCCTACGGATCGAGCCTGCGGGTACGGACAAAGGCGACCGATCAAGGGCCCTCCTGGTCGGGGGCCGCGCGGTCGATGCTGGGTCAAGGTTGGTGGACGAGTCCGTGGTTCGGAAGCTTCAACCTCAAGGACGAAAGCGGGTGGCTGCATCATGCCCAACTGGGTTGGGCCTATGCCTTGCCGGCTGGCGGGGGCGGAGTCTGGCTGTGGACGGATGCGACCAACTGGGTCTGGACGGACCAAGGCATCTATCCCTTTCTCTTTGCTCACGATTGGCAGTCCTGGCTCTACTTCCACGGGCGATCCAAAGGAAAAGTCCTTTTCTTCCGCTACTCCGACAGTCGCTGGCTCGTCGACGACCTTCAACCCGGAGCCCGATGATGAAATCGATCGACGACACCATTGGCTTTTCAGCTAAGGAAATAAAAAGATTGCCCCAGATTTTAAGCTCACGCATCTTTTCTTCCATGAAATATGTTTTTCCCTCTCCGAGGGAATGAAACCCTTGAATTAATCTCCCTTGAAATCCTTTGCCCTTTTATTTCGAGTTTCAACCCGAAGGGTTGGGATCTTATTTGCCTTTGCCTTGGGGAGCTTTTCCGGTTTCGACGCATCCGGGTTCGACCCTGATGACGGCCTCGTCGCCTGGTATCCCTTCGACGGCAACGCCTCGGACATGTCCGGCAACGGCAACGACGGAACGCTCAACGGGCCTGTTTTGGCCACCGATCGCCATGGGGAAGCCGGCAAGGCCTACAGTTTCGACGGCACCAACGACTTCATTGATTTCGGCGATGTCTCCGCAATTAATTTCAGCACCAATGACTTTACGATTTCCGCATGGATCAACACCGCCTCCGGCGTTCGTGGAGAAATAACCAATAAAGGATCCAACCTTTCCAACACCGGATACAATATGTTCGTTGCCAATGCCGGACAACTCAGCTTGGAAATTCACGATCTTTACCCATGTCTTTCGTCGGGCACCGTAAATGACGGCACTTGGAGACATGCTTTGGGCATGCGCGAAGGGGACAACCTAAAACTTTTTATCGATGGCGAGGCGGATGGAACTTTATCGGGGGTAAATAACTTGGACGTTTCGACCTCCAACACCTTTTACGTTGGCTCCCGCGAAGCGACCACTCCCTTCTTCAACGGTTCCATCGATGACATCCGTATCTACGACCGGGCTCTGTCGGCGGCGGATGTGCTTGCCCTTTACTCGATGGAACGGGTCAATACCGCCCCGACCGATCTCAATTCCACGGCACTTCTAACCATCGCGGAGAACCAACCGGTTGGCACCATCGTGGGCGAGTTCAACGCCACCGATCCGGAGGGGAATGCGATCACTTATCATTTGGTCAGCGGGGAAGGGGACGGAAACAATTCCCTCTTTACCCTCGATGCCAACGGAAGCCTGTCCACCGCGGTGGTCTTCGACTACGAGGCCGACGCCCCGACTTATTCCATCCGGGTGCAGGCAAAGGACGAGTACAACGCCACCCTAGAGGGCAACTTCACCGTCCTCCTCCGGGATGCCTTCGAGCCCAACCAATCCACTTACGTCGCCCACTCCGCAGCCGACCTGGAGATGATCTGGGTGGAACCGGGCACTTTTACCATGGGCAGTCCGACCAGCGAAGCGGGAAGGGGCTCGGATGAGAACGAGACCCAGGTCACCCTGACCCAAGGCTTTTACCTCGGCAAGTACGAGGTCACCCAGGCCCAGTACGAGGCGGTGATGACCG
>JAYOEB010000231.1:0-3037 GCA_038116775.1 Opitutia bacterium
CTTCAAGAATTTCTTGGGCGTTGGCAATCAAGGTAGCTCCTACTCAGATGAGTTTATGAGATCCTCTTGAACTTGATTGGTCTATCCTTCCGGGTACGGCAAAGACCAGGCGCCCTTGTTCGGCCGCAAGTCTTGCCGTAATCATGCTACCTCCCGTAATGCCAGATTCAATCACGACGACGCCACTAGAAATTCCAGAAACCAAGCGATTTCTCATTGGAAAAGTTCCGCGGTCCGCCTTTCTTCCGATAGGGAATTCGGAAAGCACGGCTCCCTGCTCGGAAATCCTTCGATACAGATGCAGATGTTCGGGAGGGTAGATTACGTCGATTCCACTTCCCAGGAAAGCAATAGTCTTGCCTCCGGCATTCAATGCCGACTCATGAGCGATTCCGTCAATTCCCCGAGCCATTCCACTGACTATGCAAAAGCCGATCTTGGCCAGTTCAGTCGAAATTTCACGACAAGCAGTCTGGGCATATGCCGAAGGAACCCTCGTTCCGACTACCGAAACATAGGGTCCTGGAGGAATGGTTCCTTTTTGATACAAACCAATCGGACAATCGTAAAGTTGACGCAACGGTTCGGGGATTTGGTCTTCAACGATAAAGGAAGCTTGATGCTTGCGGATATTCCGGACTTCTTGCTCTACCCATCTTTGATTTAAAGGGCTTTTAATGGATTCGACCATGGCATTTCCAACTCCACGAACCGAGAGTAAGCTCGAACGGGAAGCGTTCAGAATTCGCAGGGGGCACCCATCGAATCGCTCCAGCAGGCGGCGGGTGCTAATCGGTCCTAGCTTGGATAGTCCGTTGAGTGTCAGCAGAGCCTCTTTTTTGCCAAGATTCTCGAAACTCATCATTCGCATTTCTCAATCAACGCCAAAAAAGAGTTTTCGACGCGAGGATAAACGTAATTCGCAGCTGAAGCGAATCGAAAGCCTTCGAGGTTTTGGGGACATCCTGGTCCACTGCCTGCAATCCTTATCAGCCAGTGAAAATTTGACGATATCCTCATGGCAAGCAAGGTTGCCGATCGCTCTAGTCGCAGAGATCTTCCTCAAGAAGGTCATCCCCCACGCGTAAGTCTCTTTTCGCTTTTTTGCCGATCACAAGATCCCATTTGCTGGGGCACAAACCACCGGAGGGTCTGGCAATCCGCAGATTTTGCGGAGAAAAGATTTCTCCCTTGGCTATTGGTTTGCATGCAAGGATCGATCTTTTGAAGTGATGCCCCCGAGTTGAGGCTTTCCGTTGCCCATGATTTCCTCTGCCAAATCCCATGCTCGCATGCGATTCGACGACAAGGGAACTCATTTTTTTAAATTCATTCGGCAATAATGAGAATTTTCCGTCGATGGAGTCGTCATCTCGATCCAGGGTCAGATGTTTTTCAATAACTCTTGCTCCAAGAGCAGTCGCAAGGATGGGAATCAAATGACCCGGCGAGTGATCCGATACGCCGGTCGGGCATCGAAAGTCTTTTTGCAAGTCGACAAGTCGGGAAAGTTGGAAATCTTCTGGCTTTGCCGGGTAATCACTAACGCAGTGCAAGAGAACGACTTCAGGGCATCCGTTGCTGGTTAAGGCAGCAACTGCTTTTTTGATTTCCTTTTCATCGGATACGCCCGTGCTGGCTATGACGGTCTTACCAAGCTGGGCAACTTTTCTAAGCAAGGGAAAATGATTGAGTTCAAAGGAAGCGATCTTGTAAATCGCGGGTGATACTTCTTGCTCTAGAAAATCAACAGCCGATTCATCGAAAGGAGAGCTAAAGCAGAGCATGCCCAAGGCTTTTGCTTTTGCAAAGACAGCTTGATGCCAATCCCAGCAAGGAGTCATTGCCTTCTCGTACAGATCATGGAGAAATGAGCCTTTCCAGATTCCTTCCTTGACCAGAAACTTTTCCTGATGGGAACGAACGGTGATAGTCTCGGGCTTGTAAGTTTGCAGCTTGACCGCATCCGCTCCGCATTCTTTGGCCGCTTCGACCAACTCCAATGCCTTTTGAAAGGAACCCCCGTGATTCCCGGAGAGTTCGGCAACGATCAGCGGAGGTCGTTGATGAGAGGAAAAGTCGTAAGTCACCTGATTTGGCAAAGCTTAGGGCGATCCGGCTTCGAGGTAATCCCGAAGAACTTCCCTTAGCCCCTCTTCGGAAAAGCGTTCGGAGTTTTGATTGCTCGCGTAAACGAAGTTTTCCGGGCAAACCCTTCCACCTTTGATACCGATCTTGTTTCCCCAAAAGCTTTTGATTGGCTGAATAATGAAATGGTCCTCGAATTCCAAAACATTTCTCGATTCGTCTTCAGGGATGAGCACTTCATGCATTTTTTCACCCGGACGCAATCCCATGATTTCCCATTGGCATTTGGGTGCGATCACCTTAGCGATGTCACCAACTTTACATGCGGGAATCTTTGGGATGAAGAGTTCTCCTCCGACCATATTTTCCAAGCTTTGAGCGACGAATCGAACGCCTTGGCCTAAGGTTAGAAGAAATCGGGTCATTTCAGGATTCGTAATCGATATGACGCCGCTTGATCTTTGTTTCTGAAAGATGGGAACAACACTTCCTCTGCTTCCTATGACGTTTCCGTAACGAACGACCGAAAAGATGGTGCCCCCCTCCCCCCCGTAACTATTGGCGGCAATGAAAACCTTGTCCGAGCATAATTTCGTGGCCCCGTACAAATTGACAGGATTGACCGCTTTGTCGGTACTCAACGCCAATACTTTCGCAACTCCCGTTTTCAAGGCGGCTTCCACTACGTTCGTAGCCCCGTTGACGTTTGTTTTTATGAATTCATGAGGGTTGTACTCGGCCGCCGGGACTTGCTTCAGAGCGGCGGCGTGCACGACGTAGTCAACGCCTCGCATAGCCAATTCCAACCTGTCCCTATCCCTTACGTCACCCAAGAAAAATCTCACCGCTGCGTTGTTGAAGGTGGGGTCGGATTGCATCTCGCTTTGCTTCCACTCGTCTCTTGAATAGATAATGATTTTCTTAGGTTTCAAGGCAGAAAGAGCCAATC
>JAYOEB010000232.1:0-2986 GCA_038116775.1 Opitutia bacterium
TTGGTTGAATTCGCTGTCGTAGTTCAGCTTGTCGCTGGCGCTTTTGGTGACGTCCTCATACATGGCCTTGAGTTCGCCCATGCGGGTGACGACGTCGGCGGCTGACTTGAGCACCCCGTCCTGAACCTGGAGAAAGGAGACAGCGTTGGATACGTTGTAGGAAGTGGCTCTGAGACGATTGATCGTACTCCTTAACTTCATGGAGACGGCGAGACCACCGGCATCGTCCGCAGGGTCGACGATTCGTTTTCCGCTGGATAGACGGTCCATGCTCTTTTGCAGAGCCTGGTGATTGTTGGCTAGGTAGTATCCAGCCTGAGAGGCTGCGATGTTGGTGTTTACTGAGATGCCCATAGCGTATGTGGTTCGGTTGGTTAATGGTTGAGAAGACAGGCCATAGCTAAGCTCGAGTGTTTCCTCGCCGTATGGATCGTGTTTCCTTTGGTTATTCATTTTTTAAATATTTGCGCTTGAAAGTGTATTTTTGAGCAATTTGTACGAAAAAGAGGTTAGGTATGATGGATTGAATGAAGTTATGGAGTGCTTGTGGTTAGGTTGGGCGGATGGGTCGCATGGCGCGTAGGTTCAATCTCGGAGAGTCAAGATTCAGCCTTGGATATGGTTTTTTTTTGCAAGAGTGTCTGCCTTTGCTCGGTTGTTGATTTGGGTTTCATTCCTTAAATATGACCTGCAGCGGGTTGCCGGAGCCTTTGCCCGAAGCAAAAGAGCCAAGTGGGCCCTTGGAATGGAATGTGGCGGGACTGGATGGGAAGAGTCCTTGCCCTTTTCCCATCGCCGAAGGAGGATGGCGCCGAGCATTTGCATCGGCATCAAACCATTCAGGCGAACCAGGTGGGTAATCGTTTCCTTGAAGCGATTCGACTCGTTGGACGTTGGATGAATATCCATTGAGCGGATTCCGTCGTACCAGGGAAAACAGCTTGCATGATACGCCGCCTGCTCCAGCAAGGGAGAACTCGGGAAGAGACGATATGACTCTGAGTTCATGATCTGGATTTGCCGGCGTCATTGTTATGATGATTGTAAGAGGTTTCGGATAAATTGAATTATAGGCTCAGGCTCATCGCTTCCCCGCGGAAGTGCTCGGTGGTGAGAGGAATGAGGATATCCTTGAGTCTGGCGGTGTTGGCGAGAACATGGGTGGCCAGTTCGGACTTAAGCGAATTTTTGGCGAGTTCGGTGGCCTCGTGGGCCATGTCGGCGTCTTGAATGCGACTCAGAGCGAGTTGGCCCTGCATGACCTGATCCTCGAGAGCCCGGATTTCATAGTCGACGCGCTTATACTCGGAACCGAGAATCCCGATGCGGTTTTCCACGATGCACTTCATTTCGCCAAAGTAATTGCCGTTTCCGCGCATCTTATCCACGGTTTCCTGAGCGGAGGCTGGCGTGAGCAGACTGCTGTCTTCGAAACGATCGAAGCCTTTTGGGTCAAGTTCGATCATATTACCGTGACGATCCTTGGGGATGTAGCGAATGAAAGGAGTGGGCGTGAAACTGACGCCACTGTTTTCTATGCCGTCGGCAAGAACCATTTTGGGCGACCCGTCGGAGTTGAAGAGCAAGTTGCCCGCGGAGTCCTGATCCTGAACGTAAGTCTCATTGTTTCCCGAGGATGCCCCTTCCTCATAGATGACCCCAATGGTTTCGGTTTCCACTTGCAGAGTCATCTCGGTGCGATCGAAGTCTTCCGGCAAGTCCTTCGTTACGATATTGGTGTAAAGCCCCGTTGAGGCGTCATATGGATTGTAGTCCGAGATGCCGTCTCCATTCGTGTCGTTGGTTGCTCCGAGTTGAATGGAGTAGGTCGTCTTCTCTCCAGGCCCGAATTGAACTGTGAAAAGATCATCGTCCTCGTCACTGGCAAAGTGTGAGGTCCTCCATCCGTTTCCGGAGTATGCAAAGGCAGGGGCTTCGACTTTTATGGAAACGACTTCACCGCTTGCCTTGGTGTAGGTGTAGGAATAGGGCTCGGGGCTTCCGTATCTTCCGGTTGCGCCGAAAGGAGCATTGCCATTGAAGTTTTTTCCAACCCATTCGCCGCTTTCACTCTCTTCGTAGAGATCGGCAGTCGTGCCCTTGAATTCGGGGCCGGCGCTAAATACGCAAATATCGCCCATCCAGACCCGGTAGGTATCACCGGCACCACCGGAATTAACCCGGAAGGTAACGGTACCGGAGGGTGAACCGGTTTCCTGGGTTTGCGCTCGAACGATATGCGTTCCATTGCCAGCGTTTTTCTTCGCCGCGGTCGAAGCATCCAGTTCCTTCAGGGTGATCTCGACGTCTCCCCCGCACATTTCAGTGGAACTAAAGAGGAGGGTGCCATTGTAGCGGGACTTCATGATCTCTTCGAGTTGTTCGCGATAGTTGGCGAACTCGATCTCATAATCCGCGCGGTCGCTGGCTGGAGTAATGGGATTGGAGGCCTTGATGGCCAGAATTTCCATCCGGTCGTACATTTCATGAACCCGACGCAGGCTGTTTTCCTGAGCGAAGAGGAAACTTCTGAGATTTCTTAGGTTTGCAATCGATTGGAGGTCACTGGTGATTTCCGTCTTTTGATAGGCTGCCTGATGGATGGCCCCGACGTCGGTACCGGATCTTTCCAATCTTTCGCCGGTGGCGACCCGGTCGGCGTTGACCTTGCGCTCGGCGATGGCGGTCATGTAATCGTTCCGTGAATTTAAAAAGCTGTAGTTGGTGAGTTCCATTTTTTGATCTCCGATTATTTGAGCGTGGCTATTGAAATTATTGTAGTAGGACCAAGGCGATGTTGGTGAGTTGGTTGGCTTGGGCGGTCATCGAGGCGCTTGCCTGGACCAAGACGTTGTTGCGGGCGAAGCGAGTCGACTCCAGGGCTATGTCGGCGTCCATGATGCGCCCGAGGGCGGCTTCCAGGTTGACGATGTTGGTCTGGAGCAGGCTGATGGAGTTCATGATCCGGTTCTGCTCCGCTCCGTTC
>JAYOEB010000233.1:0-2960 GCA_038116775.1 Opitutia bacterium
AGGTTATGATTACCAGCGCCAGCGCAAACTCATTATTGGGGGAACTTCTTTAAGTACAGGACAATGGAACTGGCGATACATGCCTTAGTCACCTCAGTCAGTCTAATCGCATTGGGTGTAGCATTCATTAGATGCGGGAAAAAAGAAACGCACTTTATTTTGAAATTTCCCCGCTCAAAGAAAGCCGCTTTCATCTTGATGACCTTAGGGGCATCATGGTTTTTATACAGACACGTGCTTCACCTCAGTGAGGCAGACTTCGGTGAATACAAGCTGATTATTTCGATGGTTACTATTTTTGTGTTCATTTCATCTTTCGTTTACACCAAGGATTTTCTCGCCGTTCGTGGTCTAAGCGTCATTACCTTGTTGTATGCCCGAGAAGTCTTGGATGCCGCATATCTTCATGAATCGACCAATCGACTCTTCTTGGTTGCAGTTACTTATTTGCTAATCATCCTTGCTTTGTACTTTGGCGCATGGCCTTTCCGCATGAGAGATTTTCTATCCCATGTCTTTTCAAACGGAAGAAATCCGCTTGTAGTTGGTAGTCTGATGGTGACCTTGGGAATTCCCATTCTTTTCACGGCCTTTTCTTTTTGATTTGAAGGCTAGATTTCTGCTGATTGTGTCCGGACCTGCGGGCGTGGGTAAGACAACCTTGTGCGATCGGCTTTTGGACGAGTTTGCCCAAACACTTATTCGAGTCATTACAACTACCTCAAGAAAGCCCAGACCTCATGAAATCGATGGAGTCGATTATTTTTTTTTGTCAACCGATGAGTTTTCCCGCAGAACGAAATCAGGAGATTTTCTAGAATACGAACTTATTCATGGAAATTTTTACGGCACCTTAAGGGAATCTTTATTCAACGAAAAGGAACTTAAGAATCAGATCTTGAACATTGACGTCAACGGCGCGCGGGCAATTCAAGCAAAGGTACACGAGTCATTCGGGGATTCCGTCAAGGTGTTAAGTATTTTTATTAAACCAAAATCCCTTAAGCAATTGAGGGAGAGATTGATTCATCGTGGAACCGATCATGAATCGGAGATAGAAAAGAGGCTTGATACAGCTCAAGATGAGCTCAAGATGATGGATTTCTTTGACGTGATAATAGAAACAGACACCAAGGAAGCAGATTATCAGGCGATCAGAGCGGAGTATCTTAGCTTTACGGGAAATTAAGAATACCTTACCGACTCATCGGATTTCCACTTCTGGTCTTTCCGGGTGCATCCAGTCGATATGAAAGAATCTTCCGCGTTCGGCATCTACTCTTTCGTAAGAATGGGCTCCGAAATAATCCCTTTGGGCTTGCAGAAGATTTTGAGGCAGGTCCCTCGTTCTGTAACCGTCGTAGTAGGAGAGAGCCGAAGAAAAAGTCGGAACGGGAACGCCATTCAGGGATGCAAGAGAGATTATTTTCCTCCAGTTAGACTGGTAATCGTCAATGCAATTTCTAAAATATTCATCAAGAAGTAAATTTTCCAATCCAGCGTTTTTGTTAAAAGCCTCGGTTATCTTTTGAAGAAAAGCCGCTCGAATGATACAACCACCCCTCCATATTTGAGCTATCTCTCCAAAGTTCAATTTCCAACCATATTCATTTTCAGCTACTTTCATTAGTTGAAAACCTTGGGCATAGGAGCATATCTTGGAACAATACAATGCATCCCTAACCGATCGAACGAGTTCATGTCTATCCATTTCAATGGACTTTGCAGGTGGACCGGCAAGTAGGGTAGAGGCAACCCTTCTTTGTTCTTTGATAGCGCTCATGCATCTGGCAAATACGGCTTCGCCAATGGTAGGCGCCGAAACGCCCAAGTCCAATGCATTCACGGAAGTCCATTTGCCGGTTCCTTTCTGACCGGCGACATCTAGAACCTTAGTAACGAAAGGTTCCCCGGTTTTAGGGTCTTTTTGCTTAAGTATTTCGGCGGTTATTTCGATAAGAAATGAATCTAGAATATCATGATTCCAGTCCTCGAATACCTCACCGATTTCATAACAATTCATACTCCCGAGACAAGTAAGTATGTGATAAGCCTCACAGATCATTTGCATATCGCCATACTCTATGCCGTTATGCACCATCTTAACGTAATGACCCGAACCATCGGTTCCGATGTAGGCAGTGCAAGGCTCTCCTCCGCACGTAGGCGCTCCAGCAGATGCGCCTAGGATGGGTTTGCCCGTAGTGGCGTCTACCTTTGCGGATATGCTGTTCCAAATTTCTTTGATTAGTAGCCATGCTTCTTGGGAGCAACCAGGCATGAGAGAAGGACCAAACCTTGCTCCTTCCTCACCTCCGCTGACTCCAGAACCTACGAATAGAATTCCTCGTTGGCTTAAAGTCTTTTCTCTGCGAATGGTGTCGGTCCATTTTGCATTTCCACCATCAATGATGACGTCGTTTTTCTCCAAAAGTGGTAAGAGCGCATCGATTACAAGGTCCGTAGGATTGCCGGCTTGGACCATGATTATGATCTTTCTAGGCTTCTTAAGCGAAGCTACGAAATCATTTAATCTTTCGAAACCCAGAAGATGGGGACTGTGGTTTTCGGCTAGGAAGATCTCTGTTTTCTTATAAGTCCGATTAAAAACAGATATTGCATAACCATGATCCGCAATGTTTAGCGCTAAATTTTGGCCCATGACGGCCAGACCAACAAGTCCAATATCCGAATTCATAAAAATTGCTAAACCTTACAAACTATCTTGTTTGCGAAAAGAGTCGATCAACAATTAGATGGGGGATGCAACTTTTAGTTTTTCCTCGAAGGGAAATTCGGCTTCCTCATTATTGGTGGATTTTCTGTTAAAGATCTTAGTTGGGTTGGTGAGTCTTGGATTAATGTTGAATTTCTTCATGAGTAAAAGCATATCCGTAGTACTCGTCCTGATGGCTTTGGTCGCCATTGTGCTACTGGCTTCCGCAGCAGCGAGGTTGTTT
>JAYOEB010000234.1:0-2932 GCA_038116775.1 Opitutia bacterium
GTGTTGGAGTCCGCGCCGGCAGCGAGTAACCAATCGGCGCCGGGGGTGAGGTTGAGATTTCGGGGGCAGGCCCGGAGCACGGGTTGTACCTGTACCACCTTTAATTTTCCAGTATTGGGATTTGCCTGGTAAACGGAAACGGTATCGTGTCCACGGTTGGACGAATACACGAATCGACCGTTTGGATGAACCAGAATTTCAGCCGCGGAATTGAAGGATTCGCCTGCTTTCACTTCTTCACTGATCGCGGCAGTTGTGGTAAGCCGCTTGGCTGTTCCTTTTTGGGCATCCCATGCGAATGTAGTTACGGAAAGACTGAGCTCATTGAGCAGATAAATGAATTTCCCATTTGTGGAAAACCGCATGTGGCGGGGTCCTCCGCCGGGTACTGACTGCCCGACTCCACGTTCGGTGATAGCCGGCTTTTTATCGTCCACTTCGTAGATGACGATCTGATCGAGACCAAGGTCTGGGATCAGGGCATACTTGCCATCTGGAGAGAATCCGGCCCAATGGGGATGGGGAGCATCCTGTCTTCCGTCCACCACCTTGGACCCGCCTTGGTGTTCCGTGACGGTGGGTTCCCCAAGTTTTCCATTTGCATCGAGTGGAAACAGGGCAACCGAACCGCCCCCGTACTGAGCGGTGAGGAGAAATTTGCCACTGGGATGAACTGCAATATGGGCACTTCCGCCATCCGGGCAGATCATGCGGGTAAATTCGCCAAGCTCTCCGCTTTTGCCGATTTTGTAGCCCAGGGCACCGGCGCCGCCTTTCCAGCGACCGACGGAATACAAGATCTTTCCATTGGGATGGGTGGTCAGAAATCCGGGGGATCCGATCTTGGCGGCCAGTTTGGCAGGGGTGAATCTTCCATTTTCCGGATCAAAGGTGGCATGGTAGATTCCTTCGGCGCCCTGACCTCCCGTGCCTATGAAAAAATGGATTGGTTCGGCGAATGCAAACGCAGAAAAAAGGAAATTCACGGAGACGAATGCGAGGATTTGGTTTTTCATGGAATCGAAGGGAACTGATTTACTCCATGGACGTCCATCTTTATTTAAAGGCGTTTGTCTTTTCTGGGGATCTTTGGCGGGATCCGAGAAGTTGCTGAAAAAAAGGATGACGTTGGAGAGTTTTCCCGCTAGTTTCCCGAAAATCCACTAATTATTAAAATGAATAAGACGTATTTTTCCGCTTTCCTTCTTCTTTGTCCCTTTTATCTGTCCGCCAAAACCGCGACCTTAAAAGCCTACGGCTTGCAGATTTCGCTTGAGCCGGCGGTAACTTCGCTTGGAAGTTACGTCTATTTTACTTCTTACGACGGCAGCAGCGGGTATCCGCGAACGGACGGCAACTACATAAGCAGCGAAATGAAACCCCTTAGTCAGGGATCTTCCACTTACGTTGCCGATTACCTCGCGGGCGACGGCTACGAGATTTACGAATATGGAAGCGTGAGCTTGAACGTTCCGAGTCAAGATGCGGATGGGAACGGAGTGCAGGACTGGCTCCAGAAGGAAAAAGGCGTTTCCTTGAGCGTCACCGGATCGACTGTTTTGCACTGGAATGATCCGAGTTGGTCGTCGACCAATTTTTCCATTAGTGGAAATATGTACAGAAGCGCCGGGCAAAGCTCGGGGACCTACGACTTCACTCTCAGTTCCGTGTTCGGGCAAGCGACGATAAGCGGCGCCTGGAATCTTGGGTTTTACGAGGGCACTTTGAATTATGAAGACGGAAGCTTTTCCTCCAGTCTGCAAACCGTAGGTTCGGATGGTGTGACGTACCTTGTGGATGGGTCTTCGGGCTATTCCTTTTCCTCCGAAGACAGCCTCAAGTTAAATCAAACCACCTTCTCCAGCAGTAGCGGGAGCGTGGTCATGAATGCGGTCACTCTTGCCCGGAACGGAGATAAGTTTTCAGGATTCGTCGATCTCGTCGATGGGGCTCCCGACACCAGTTGGTCGGATTACACGGATTGGTACTTGGAAGTGATTGATGAAAACGATGAGGATGAAGACGAGATTCCCGACATCGTCGATTCCTCGGTCAAAAGTCTTGCGACCAGCGCAGTTGATTTGAACGGTTGGAACTACCATGCATGGCCCTGGGTCTTTTCGTCGGCCTTGAATGATTGGCTCTATTTTGCCTTTTATCCCGATGGTGGAATCATCGTTTGGAACAACAAAGACAGAGCTTGGTACTATTGGGACCTCGACTTGGGTTCGTGGGTAAGCCCATGACCCGATTTTCATCTCACGCTTGAAGATCGGGCTTTTATTTGATAGGTAGAAAGAAAATCTAAACTTAACTCATTACTTTAGGGAAAACTACACATGAAAGAACAAGTCTTTAATCTTTCCGACAGCGTGGCGAAGAGCTCGTCAGATGCTCGTGCGGCCTTCATACGCCGGACCTACGCTCATCTGGCTGTGGCCATCCTCGGCTTCATCGGAGTGGAATATTACCTAGTGCACTCTCCGTTTGCGGCCAAGCTTGCTTCCAGCATGACCAGCGGCTCGAGTTGGTTGGTGGTGTTGGCGGTCTTCATGGGAGTCAGTTACGTCGCCAATCGTTTGGCGATGTCCGATACGTCGCAGCAAATGCAATACCTGGGACTTGGCTTATTCGTAATTGCCGAGGCAATTATTTTCCTGCCCCTTCTTTACGTTGCGTCTTTTTATGCGGGTCCGGGGTTAATTCCAACGGCTGGCTTGATGACCTTGCTGCTGGTTGGAGGCATCACCGCAACTGTCTTTATCACCAGGAAGGACTTTTCCTTTATGGCTGGCTTTTTGTCCATTGCTGGCTTCGTCGCGCTCGGCTTTATCGTCTGCAGCATGATTTTCGGATTTTCTCTCGGACTGATCTTCTCATCGGTGATGGTTCTTTTCGCCGCTGGTTCGGTCCTCTACACCACTTCCAATAT
>JAYOEB010000235.1:0-2886 GCA_038116775.1 Opitutia bacterium
TATTACCTTCGATGCTCTGGGCAACCTCTACAATGCGGACTGCCATTCCATGCCGGTATACATGCTCTTGCGTGGCGGAACTTATCTCCGTCCATCTTGGGCGCAACCCAAGGCAGACTCTCTTGGCTTTGTTCCCAAGATGATCGATCATAACCACGGATCTACCGGCATCTGCGGCCCGGCAATCTACGACGCCCCCGAGTTTCCTGCCAAGTATAGGAACTCGCTTTTTTTGTGTAATCCGGTCTCCGGCAAAGTTCATTGGGACAAACTAAGAGCAGTGGGCTCGACGAGGTTCGTTGAAACGCAGCCTGACTTCATCACCTGCGACGACCCATGGTTTCGGCCAGTCGATGCTGTCTTAGGACCCGACGGCGCCTTGTATGTCGCTGACTTCTACAATGCCATCATCGGTCATTATGAAGTGAAACTAGAACACCCCAAACGGGATCGCGCTCATGGCCGGGTATGGCGCATCCGTTATCAGGGCGATGACGAACCACTGCCAACCCTCCCGGACTTAACGAAGGAAACGTTGCCCGATCTTGTTCAACGATTGGGCGACGAAAACCTGGCAACCCGTGTGATGGCTTTGAATTACCTTGTGGACAGTCATGGCAAAGCGGCCGTGCCGGTACTCAGGAAAGCTATGATCAAGGGCAGCGAGGAACTCGTTGCCTACGGTATGTGGGCTCTGGAACGAATCGAGGGGCTCGAAGAGCAAATGCTCGGAGAATTGGCGAAAGGAAAGACAAGGCTGCCTCGAGTTTTCGCAATGAAGATACTCGCAGAACGGTCTAAGCTCACGCCTTTTCAGCAAGAACTTGTTGTCGGTGGCTTGCAGGACCCCGCTCCGACCACCCGCCGCGCTGCCGCCGATGCCTTGATCCGTCATCCCTTGACGCGTTCCGTAAAGCCTTTGTTTGCCGCTTTGAGTCAAGCTAAAGAAGGGGACTCCCACCTGATCCACGTCATTCGCATGGCCCTCCGGCGTCAATTGCAGTCGATCGACGACTGGGATCAATTGGCAAGAACAATTCTCGAATCGGACAAGGATCATCTAGTCGTTATGGCTTCGGTGATTGGGAGCGATGCGGCAAGTTCTTACGCGGCGACACAAATTTCGCTTGCAGGCATAAGGAAGCTTTCCACGGAGAATTTCGAGCAGCTCATGCTCTACTGCCGAATGATCGGGAAGCTGCCCGAAAACGCTGCTTCTTCTTTTGTTGGTCGTCTGCGGGAAGCTGGTCTCGACCGTTCCCTGCAGGCCCGCATACTACTGGATGCTATAGGTGGCGGAGAGATAGCCGCCGGATGGGCCCAAAGCCTGGCTTTAGAACTAATGGCCGCCGGTCAGGGTACTGTTTGGGAAGCCCTCGAGCCCGCTAGTGCGGAAGCTTCTCCTTGGGTGACCCAGAGGCGGAAGTCGTCGGATGGGCAGAGTGCGTTATTCTGGAGTAGCCTTCCAAGGGGTGAAAAACTGACCGGCATTCTGCGTAGCCCCACTTTTAAGGCACCGGAGAAAATGACTTTCTACATGGCCGGGCACGACAACCCTCCGAGCAAAGAACTCGGCGTTGCCAATTACGTCCGCTTGATTGAAAGCTCGACAGGAACGGAACTGATGCGGTCTCGCCCACCACGCAATGATACCGCAAGACAGGTTGCATGGGAGCTTAAAGAGCATCGCGGCAAGGACGTGCAGGTCGAGTTGATCGATGGACACAAGGGGGCCGGCTATGCTTGGCTTGCGGTCGGACGTTTCGCGCCAGCGGTTCTAACCGTGCACAGCCAAGATGAGCGTCAGGTGGCGATCGAACTGGTCCGTACCTACCGCCTTCGTGAAATGGCTCAGCCATTGGTTACCATAATGAACGATGTTTCCGCTCCCTTTCGTTTGAGGGCCGAAGCGGGTTCGACGCTTCTCGATTTGTCGGATAATTATTTGGAGCAAGTACTCGAGGTAATGAAAGTGGCCCCAGCGGTTCTTCAGCAACGGTTGGCCAACAGTGTCGCTCGAAATGATCTTGGTGTCAGGACGCTGCTGAAGGCTATAGAGGGTGGGAAGGTCACCGCTCACCTTCTGCGAGACAAGCAATTGGTCGAGCGCATCCGGGCCATGAAAATCGAAGGGGGCGGATTACGCCTCCGAACCTTGTTGTCGAAGTTGCCAACTACCGAGGTGGACTTGAGCAAATTATTGATTGCCCGTCGAACAGCCTACCTTGAGAAGCAGCGCGATGCGGTGAAAGGAAAAGCTGCATTTGCCACCTATTGCGCAAGTTGTCATCATCTCGGTGGTCAAGGAGGTTCCGTTGGTCCTTCCCTGGAAGGTGTCGGGGTCCGTGGCCTAGACCGCCTTCTGGAAGACCTGCTTGATCCTGATCGTAATGTCGATCCGGCCTTTGCCACGACCACTATTACGACTAAGGATGGTGTCATTGTCGTAGGGATCGGTGTGCTGGAGAAGGGGAGCAATTTGGAAATTACCGATGCCGAGGGCAAGCGCCGCAAGATATCGAGAAGTAATGTCTCTTTCCGAAAGACATCCAATTTATCGCTGATGTCTTCCGCGCTCACACGATCCATTCCCGAGGCTGACTTTGCCAATTTGATGCAATACCTGCTGGAACAAAAATAGGCTTTTGGAGCTAGATGCCAAATGTTCCGGTTGTAGTCATACGCCCTACTGAAACTCCTTTTGGAGTCATGGGTTGCCCGTTACTTCTTCGTGTCAAAGAATTTGAAGAGAAATAACTGTGATGAAATTTCGTTGATTCCGCTTGAACGGAAATAGAAAAAAGTCACTTGCTTTTGGATTTGGAGCGACGAAGTTTTTTTAACGTGTCGAGAACGAATCTAGTCGGGATGGCATAGGTCGTGACC
>JAYOEB010000236.1:0-2885 GCA_038116775.1 Opitutia bacterium
ACTTTGCTTCAAGCATGAACCAAAAGCAATGGAGGAAACGGGCATTTCAGGAGCGGAAGCAAAGCCAGTCCACCCAAATGCAAGATATGCCAAATTCGGTAGTTTTCTATGTTTGATGATCGAAACGCCCCACATGATTTTCCTTAATGCAAGGTAAGCGTATTCATATATCATTACCAGTCCATAGCGCTAAGCCTTATTAGGCTTTCCCGAAATCCAAACCAGCTCATCATAAGCCGAGAGCTTGCGGCTTATATCCTCACGGAACCTCGACATGGGCATTGATTGAAAACATTCTGCAGATAAGCGTGAGAAAAGAGAATGCTTTTGATTAAAGTCGGTCTCGTTACTGGAACTAGTAAAATAAAGGTTTCAAACCACACTCCTTTAATACTTCTTCCTTTAGGTCAGGCAGCCAGCTGGCTTGCTGTACTCAAAATTTCCTTAAAGAATTCGTCTCGCAGTTCCCTTGCTTTGAGAATATCAGCGGTTTTGAGCGAACGTCGGATTCTTGCTGCCGTTACCGGAGTAGGGTAGATGGTGTAATGAATCCACCAAGTTCCGTTGTTGAACCAGAGGTGATGATTCGGATTGGACTCGTCGATGCGAAGAGACAATGCCTCTGTTTGAATTGAGGTTTTTTTATTCATTTTGCGTATTTCCTTTCAGTGGTTATACGCTTCGCTCGCAATAAGCGAGGAGAGCGCTGTTTTCGGTTGTGCCAAAACCGCGCATCCCGATCGAAGGATCATGTACCACCGTAGAAGCTCTCGCACTCGGTTGGTTACCCAAACAGGGTTTTCTTTGGATGCAACAAATGGCTTTTGTAAAAGAACAATTAATTCATCATGCTGACAAGAAGCGGTTTATGCAAACTTTTCTTACGTCATAATAAATTACGCCTCTACCAAGTGTTCTCTAATAGGATCTTTCCCATAATTTTCCCCGATTCCCACAAATCATGGGCATGACCAACATCTTCAAACGAAAACTTTTGCGAATGAATGAGAGGCCGGACTTTTGATTGATCGACTAATTTTGCAATTTCACTAAGTATTTTTCCGTGATTTTCCCTGCCCTGATCATTCAAGAGAGGAAGCAGCATGAAGACGGCATGTAAGGTTAAGCTCTTTACGTGGACCTGGGTCAAATCATGAGATGATCGAGTCGCTATTGAAACGACCGTACCGTATGCTTTGGCCGCCTCAAGGGATTGATCAAGACAAGACCCTCCTACGGTATCGAAAACTAGGTCGTATCCTTCTCCTGAAGTGTGGTCTTCAACATATTGTCGAGGCTGGGATAAAGGGTATTGAATAACTTGATCAGCTCCCAATTCGCTCGCTGTTTTTGCTTTTTGCAGATTGGAAACCGTGACGTGCGTCTCTGCGTTCATTGCCTTTGCCAATTGTAGACCAATGTGTCCGACTCCTCCCGTTCCTCCATGAATAAGTACCTTTTGTCCCCCATTTACTTTTCCGCGGTCAATCAGAGCATTCCAAGCAGTAATGGAGACCAAAGGCATAACCGCTGCCTCCGCCATCGAAAGAGTCTTTGGTTTTTTGGCCAAAAGCTTGGCATCGGCCAATGCGAATTCCGCAAGCACGCCGTCCAATCCTTGGAAACCACCAACGCATCCATAGACTTCATCACCCACGGCAAAGTCACTCACTCCTTTTCCAACCTCTGCTACGAAGCCAGCCACGTCTCCGTGCAGAACGGCGGGCAAGTCGGGACCAATCCCGCTTAGCAAACCGTTCCGTATCTTACAGTCAACCGGGTTCACGCTTGAAGAGCATACCTTGACCAGAACATACCCGGGGCAAACTTTAGGAACGGGAATTTCTTCAACTTGGAAACCATCCTTTCCTCCGTATCTTTGTAACAAAATCGCCTTCACCAAATAAATCTCCGCATCTAGAATTTAGATCTTACCTTTGTTCCTCCTACTAAACCCAGTCGCCCATGTAAAAAAGAAATTCCTGAAATATTAGCGTTTGATCTTTTTCTTTCGTTATTCGAAGATTTTACGTTATGAATTCTCACAAAATAAATAGACGCTCGTTCCTTGGCCACTCCGCCAAGGGAGCAACTGCCGGCATTCTTGCTTCTTCCTCATTTCCATTCATTGCATTGGCTGATCAGAAAACGCCCAACGAACGACTGCAATTCGCGGCCATCGGCGTAGGTGGGAGGGGAGCCAGCGTAGCCAACAGCGCTCGGAGACTGGCCAATCTTGCAGCCGTCTGCGATTTGGACACTCAACGCATCGATCGAGTCAACAAATCTTTGGCTCAAGGAAAAGCAAAGGGTTATCAGGATTATCGGCGGATCCTTGATCGCAAGGACATTGACTTCGTGACCATCGGCACAACCGATCATTGGCATACGAGAATCGCCATTCATGCCATGCAGGCTGGGAAAGACGTCTACTGCGAGAAACCACTCACTCTAACCATAGAGGAAGGCAAGCAAATCTGCAAGGTCACCAAGGAGACCGGACGCGTCTTTCAAGTTGGCACCCAACAACGCAGTGAAATGGGACAGAAGTTTCTCACCGCCATTGGAATTGTTCGTGAGGGGAGAATTGGAGAAATCAAGAAAGTTACCTGCAATATCGGCGAAGCCCCCATAGGCGGACCTTTCCAAAAGTCGGAACCTCCTTCCAACTTAGATTGGAATATGTGGCTCGGTCAGGCCCCGCTGGTCGATTACATCAAAGAGCGCTGTCACTATCAGTTTCGTTGGTGGTATGAATACTCCGGTGGCAAGATGACCGACTGGGGCGCTCACCACGTCGACATTGCCCAATGGGCCATGGAACAAAATGGAGTAGGGCAGGGGGTTCTTTCGCTGGAACCAATCATAGGCGAACATCCTATTCC
>JAYOEB010000237.1:0-2881 GCA_038116775.1 Opitutia bacterium
TGAGTTTATTTTCTCCCATCCAATCGGTGATGCAGTCCCTGAAGGGGAGGCAGTACCGTAAATTTATCAAAAAATGTGCTCCGGTTGTTGCCCGAATCAATGATCTGGAAAAAGAGTTGCAGTCCCTGAGTGATGATGAATTACGGGCAAAAACGTCTGAGTTTATGCAGCGATACAAGGAGGGTGAGAGCCTTGACGATCTTTTACCCGAAGCTTTTGCGGTGGTGAAGAACGGGGCAAGGCGCTTGTGCGGAAAAACCATAGAAGTATGCGAGCAGCCCATCGAATGGCAGATGGTTCACTACGACGTGCAGTTGATCGGTGGTATGGCCCTGCATGAGCGTCATATAGCAGAAATGGCCACGGGTGAGGGGAAAACCCTGGTCTCGACTTGCCCACTGTATCTGAATGCGTTGTCCGGGCAAAATTGTCAGTTGGTCACAGTGAATGATTACCTTGCCAGACGGGACTCCCACTGGATGGGTGCTTTGTTTGAGTTTTTAGGGCTCACAGTGGGGTGTATTCAAAACAGCATGCCATCGGCTGAGCGGCGGGAGATGTATGCCAAGAATATCACCTATGGTACAGCTTCCGAGTTCGGCTTTGATTATTTGCGCGACAATGGAATGGCAACCAGTCGGGAGGATCAAGTACAACGGGATCATTTCTTTTGCATAATCGATGAAGCGGATTCGATCCTCATCGACGAGGCTCGTACTCCGCTGATCATTTCCGGCCCCATGAGGGAGGATCATCCTTTGCCATTTGGTGAGATGAAATCAATGGTGACGAAGTTGGTGGATGCTCAGGTTCGTCAATGCAACCGCCTGGCGGAAGAAGCCAAGAAGGTGTTGCTCGCCGATGAACCGGAAGAGGATGCCTTGGATGAGGCGACTGCCAAACTCTACCAGGTGAAACGCGGAATGCCTACTCACCGGCAATTCATGCGAATGATGGAAGAGGCCGCGATTCGCAAACGCTTCGAGAAGTTCGACCTGGAAATGAATTCCGATTACAACAAGGAACGAGCTCACGAATTAAAGGAAGAACTTCATTTCGTTATCGACGAAAAGAATCAACAGGCGGATTTGACCGAACAAGGAAGGCAATTGATCAGCCCTGATGATCCTGATGGTTTCGTCATTCCCGACTTGGCAACCATCTACGTCGAAATCGATCGCAAAAAGTCTCTGGGAGACGAGGAAAAGCGAAAGGAACGGGAGCGGGCGGAAATCGATTTTCAAATTCGAAGCGAGCGAATTCATACCATTTCTCAACTTCTCAGGGCTTATGCCTTGTATGAACGCGACAAGCAATACGTCGTGCAGGGGGGCAAGGTGATGATCGTGGACGAGAATACCGGTCGCTTGATGCCGGGAAGAAGATGGAGCAACGGATTGCATCAGGCAGTCGAAGCCAAGGAAGGCGTGCAGATCGAAAAGGAGACCAAGACCTATGCGACCATTACCATCCAAAATTACTTTCGAATGTATGACAAGTTGGCGGGAATGACCGGTACTGCCGAGACCGAGGCAGGCGAGTTTCACGATATTTATCGATTGGGAGTAATGGTCATTCCCACGCACAGGCCATGCATTCGCATGGATTTGAACGATTTGATGTTCAAGGGACGCAGGCAAAAGTACAATCAGGTGTTGGAGGATTTGACGGATGCTCACAAGCGTGGACAACCAGTGCTTGTGGGCACTGCTTCGGTCGAGTCCTCGGAGGTGTTCAGTCGCATGCTCAAGCGGTCCAATATCAGGCACACGGTGCTCAATGCCAAATTTCATGAAAAGGAAGCGGAGATTGTAGCACAGGCCGGTCAGCAAGGTGCAGTAACCATTGCCACCAATATGGCGGGTCGTGGAACAGATATCAAGCTGGGGGATGGTGTAAAGGAACTTGGTGGGTTGTTGGTCCTAGGTACCGAGAGGCATGAGTCTCGCCGGATTGACCGTCAGTTGCGCGGGCGATGCGCTCGTCAGGGAGATCCCGGATCATCCCGTTTCTATGTATCCTTGGAAGATGATTTGATGCGTCTATTTGCCAACCAGGGCGCCTTGTCCAAGATGTTGGAAAAATCCTTCGGAGAGGAGGAAAAGCTCGAGCACGGCACTTTGGATTGGTCGATTCAAAACGCCCAGAAAAAAGTCGAGCAACAAAACTACTCCATCCGTAAACGATTGCTGCAATACGACGACGTGCTGAACCGACAGCGTGAAATTGTTTACTCCATCCGTAATGATGTCCTTCTGGAAGATGAGCCCGGCAAAATTCTTTTAGAGTTGGTTGAGGAGGAAGTGAGCGAAAGATTAGCCACCATTCCTGAAGCTGAGTACAAAGCATCGAAACTTTCAGAGATGCCCGAGTTTGAATCCTTGGTCGCCTCCTGGCTGAACGTAACTTTCCCGCTCAACCTGGCGGCCGAAGAATTTGTGGGCCTCGGCGAAGAGGGTACCCAAAATTTAATTCTCGAGAAAATTAAGCAGGCTTACGAAGGGAAAAGGAAACTGGAAACCCCTGATCAGATCCAAAGCCTCGAGCGCTATGTGGTGGTCAATGCGGTCGATGTTCACTGGCAGGACCACCTCACAGAGATGGAGGAACTGCGTCGGAGTGTAGGCTTGCGTGGATATGGACAAAAGGATCCTCTCAGCGAATATAAAAGCGAAGCTTTTCGCGCCTTTGAGGAGATGATGGGGGCGATGCGTTCGGAAGTGTGTTCCGGAATGTTTCGTGCCGCCACCAATCTGGCTGCCTTCGAAAATATGTTGAGTACTTTGAGCAAGTCAGCCAAGTCCACAGGTCCCGATAGTGGGGGAGCAGCTGGATTTGACCGTTTCTCTGCACCATCTTCACCAGCCCCTCAAGTGGATGA
>JAYOEB010000238.1:0-2759 GCA_038116775.1 Opitutia bacterium
CCGTAGACCCAGGCGTCGTCATGGATGAGAATACCGTTGTGAAAGACGGTGACGCGTAGCGGTTGATCGAGTTTTCCGCTCTCCTCGAAGAGGGGGGCTTTCATGAGAATATCATAGGACTGCCACTCCCCGGGCCTGCGGGAAGCATTCGCCCGCGGCGGGTGTTGTCCGTAGATCGCCCCGCACATGCCGTCTGCAAAAGTGGGGTTTTCAAAGCTGTTGACGACTTGCAATTCGTAAGCCGACATCAGAAAGACGCCGGAATTTCCATAGAGTTGACCCATCCATTCCGGATCATCGGATGGATCGAATCGAAACTCCAAGTGAATTTGAGCGTTTCCAAAGGCCTTGTAGGTCGAATTGTTACCCTTTGCTCTGGGCATGACTCCATCACCGTCGAACTTCCAGTTTGCATTGCTCCACTGGGATGCATCCAGTTTGCTTGCCTGGACCGGAGGAGAAAGAGCGCATTTTGAAAGGGGAAGGGGAGGGACGCTGGGGGGAATCGGTCTTTTCTTGTCGTTTCGATCCCAGCTGGATCCTACCGGCGACCATCCCACGTTCCGTCCGGGTTTTGGTTCGCGTGCGGGCGTAAGCTGATTGAGGGTGTAATAAATCGTGTGGAAATCAAGCAGTTGAGCCTCGGTATTCTTCTGTTCTTGAAATTGAATGGCGTATACCTTGTTTTCCTCCAGAGGAACGTCGAAGGTAACGGTCGTGCGGTCCTCGGAGAGTTCGTAGTTTCTGACCTCCAATTCCTGAGGATCGACGGGGGGGGAACCATAAGTGCTGTAATAGTGATAGCCCCAACGGCTAACCTTAGGCGTCGTCTTTCTTCCGATTTTTTGGGTGAATCGAACCGAAAATCCGGTTTTGGTGAGATTGGCGGAGTGGATCGCGAAAGGAGTGGTTTGCCCGTCCCATTCGACGTACTGGATGGCGGTTCTCCGGCCTCCCTTGCTGAACCAACCCCGACCCACCTGGGCGGACCACAGGCGGTTCTTCGAATCGAAGGACATCTTGACGGGTCCGCTTGCCAGACCCCGCAAAAAATCGACGCACCAACCCTGGTATTCGCCGTTTATCTTCTCAACCCCGCAGCGGAAATAGTTGGACTGGCGCTGATCGCCGATGAACATTTGATCCGCGAAGGGGCCAAACTTTCCCCCCGTCTCGTCCCAAATCGGGCTGCCGGGCGAATTGGCGATTTCCTCCCGAATCAGCCAAACCGCAGGTGGAGTCCTGATTTCGTCGAAATCCTTTGCGGAAAGCGATAGTACCTTTTCCTTGGTGAAGTCGGGCCGTGCCGGCAATGAGGCGGGGTGCCCGTAGAAGTTTCCCTCGCGGAGGTGATAGAGGGCGCAGTCCGCCACCCAATCTCCTTGATTGTCGGTGATGAAGAGTTCATCCTTGGGGCTCATCCCGATTCCGCAAGGGGATCTGAATCCGCCGGCCAATGGTTGAAAATGACCTTCGCGGTCGGAGCGGTAGACCCATCCGCGCCATGGAGCGGTGTAGGCCATGTTTCCGCCCCCCTTGCCGAAGGGTTTTCCATCGGGCACGGTGAATTCTCCCCGGGCCGCCAAATTGAGGGATGCATATTTTCGGCCCAGGGAGTCGACCACGGGACCAAAGTGATACTCGTGATACTCACCGGAAATTCCAAAGGCGTCGGTCACGCATTCGTAGCGATCGCAGACCCCGTCCTTATTGGAATCGACCAGTCGGGTGAGTTCGGGCTTTTGGGCGACGTAGTAGACCTCTTCCCCGGCATCATAGTAGATCCCGTTGGGTTCCATCAGGTTTTCGGCGAACTTCGACCAGGTGTCCCCCTTTCTTTCCCAGACTTCGCCTTCCCAAGTGCAGATGGCCAGGGTGTCGTCGGGTTTGTGGCAAATCCCAAGGACGGAAACGGACCCGCGGGGCAAGGGAACGTCGACTATCTTGTAGCCGGCCGGAACTTGGGCCCTCAAGAGGGCGAGGGCGAGGAAAAAAGTGGCTGAAGTTAGCGTAAGTCTCATGGGCTTCTTTCTAAAAAGTGATTGAAAACGAATCTTCTCCTTCCGGGGTCACCGTGAAGGAGGATTGCCTGCCGTCGACCAAGGCCGAGATCTTGACTGCCTGGGCGCTGGCTTCGTAGCGCAGGAGCGAAACCTTCTTCCCCTCGAATACTTTCCTGGCGATCCCGTCGATTTCCTCGCCTTTGACTTCCGACTGGTTTTGGCTTCGATTGTCGAGCGATGGGGTTTGGTCGACGTATGCATCCCGCCAGCCCTTGACGATTTGTCCACTGGCGGAGTCGTAGGCGAGCAAAACCTTGTTGGGCAAGAGCAACAACAAGGTTCTCGGGGGCAAACCATCTATCCATTTGCGGATGACTTTTGCCTGTTGACCGGCTCGAACGACTTTGGGGACGTTTCCCTCGAGGCTTTTACCGGTCAGCATCCAATGACCACCTTTCAAATTTTGCAAGCGGGCGTACAGTCTCATCGAATGGGCCGTCGGTTCTTCATGGAGAATTTCTAGGTCGTGGATACCCGCGGGCAAATCGAAATCCTTGTTGAATTGGTAGGAATTATCCTTCTGGTCGTCGCTGTAGTGAACTTCCTCCCCATTGACCCAGATCGACGTGCGTCCCGGACCTCCGACGTTGAACCTGAACCTGCCTCCGGATTGGATGAATAACTTGGACTGTCCGCGCAGAACGCCGTCGAATTTTCTCTCTCCGTAATAGTGGTTTTCGGGGAGCAAGCTCTGGG
>JAYOEB010000239.1:0-2750 GCA_038116775.1 Opitutia bacterium
ATATCATTGGTGAAAACGGCCCCCTCAAGGGAAATATAAAATGGAACTTCGGCAAGATTCTCGTCGGCAAAGACGGAAAGCCGATCGATCGGTTCGGAAGCATGACCTCTCCATCCTCAAAAAAACTGATCAAGGCGATCGAAGAAGCCCTGTAGGCAAAAGGCACTACCATTTACAAACTAACCATCATCCCAATCTCTCTGCTTCTCCTCAGCGGGTGCATAAGCATGGAATGGCGTGGTGGCATGATGCCGCACTTTGGGTTTTCGGCTAACGAAACTGAAGATTTTCCAAAGCGTAATTATCAACGCCCACCCCTCCGCACTCTAGAAAACAACTGGAATCAATTTCGCGGACCGAAACGAGATGGTCATGCGCCACCCCTGTCCTTTTCGATTGACTGGGAAGAAGCTCCTCAAACGAGATGGTCCACTTCGTGCGGCTTAGGGCATTCATCCATTGTCACCCACGGCGATCTCGTGATTACGATCGAGCAAAATGACATGCAGGAACGTTTGACTGCAAGAAGCCTGGATGATGGTAGGATTGAATGGAAAGTAACGGAACCAACTAAATGGCACGACATACTAAGCGGCACTGGTCCTCGGTCCACACCTACCATTCATAATAATAAAATCTATTCCCTCTTCTCCAACGGTCGACTTGCGTGTGTAGAAGCATCCAACGGAAAAGTCAGCTGGATTATCGAAACTATCCCTGAAGATTATGATTTCCCCGAGTGGGGGCTATCAATATCTCCCTTGATCTGGAATGAGATGCTCATTCTCAATCTTGGAGGCGAAACTTCTGCAGTCAAAGCATACTCTATCGATTCGGGTGAGGAAATTTGGTCATCTGATATTGCCGGAAAGGGAGTTTATTTGTCCCCGGAAGTCCTCAACCTTCTTGATGAAAATCATTTGCTCATCGCATTGGAAGGCAAAATCGCTGCACTCAACCCTGCTAGCGGAAAGACACTATGGACCAGACCGTGGAAGATTTTCATGAACAATGCTCAAATTGTTCAACCGATCCAAGTATCGAAAAATTCTTTCATCTTGGCAGCTGGTTACGGAAAAGGGGCCGAATGCTTTAACATCGAGCGCGATACGGATGTTCGGGGTTATGCCGTTAGCTCTGCATGGAAATCCAAGAATCTTAAAGCCAAGTTTTCGAACCCCGTCCTTAAAGATGGATTCATCTACGGTCTAAGTGAAAATCTGCTGGTCTGCCTTGAAGCCGAAACGGGAAAACTGATGTGGCGGGGGAAAAAGTACAGTTATGGAAGAATTCTTCTGGTTGACCAAAAACTCCTTATTCTGGGCCATTCGGGAAGACTATCCGTGGTCGATGCATCTCCCGATGGGTTTAATGAAATTTCTTCCCGGCAACTCCTGAGTGATGCCCGTTGCTGGAACGGACCCGCCTTCGTAAACGGCTACCTGCTTGCCCGTAACGGTGAACAAATCGCCTGCTTCGACTTCAGTAAGTAGTTTTTTGCGTTTATCCAACCAAAGGGATGTCCTCCCAGGAAGTCGTATAGCGGGGCGTCCGCATTTCCCGACGCATCCGCCACTGTTTGCCAATCCCTTGCCCGCCCCAAAAGGCTCCGCCTGCACCATAGCGTGAAGCGGCTTCTTCGACCGCATCGACGAAAGCCTTTCTTTGGGGATTCGCATGCTCCTCAAAAAGCAAGCCCTGGCGTACCTTGGAAGACGTCAAATCCAAAAGAATTACCCCCGCTTTCTTGTAGGCGTAGCCCGAGCGGAAGATTTCCCTGAGCAGGCGCTTTGCGTTTCGTACGATGCGTATGGGGTCATCAGTCGGTTCATCCAATGCCAAAGTACGTGAGTTGGAATATTGTGGCTGATCCTCCCGGAAGCGATTGGTCATGACGAAGACCTGCAATCCCGAAGCCAGGGAACCTTCGGATCTGATCTTGCGGGTGGCACGCACGCTGTAATTGGCAACCGCCTCCTCCAGTTCTTCGAGTTCCGTAACTGGTTTACCAAATGAACGGGAGCAACAGGTATTTTTCCGCGGAGAAGCCACTTCTTCCATTTCCAAACAGGATATTCCCTCAAGCTCCCGCTGAGTACGCTCCAAGGTAACTCCACCAACTGACCGGATCAAAGGCGATGGCGCCCGAGCGAACTGCCAGGCATTCAATAATCCGATTCTCCGTAAACGGGCACTCAACCTTCGACCAATCCCCCAGACGTCATCAATCGCAATATTTCTCAAGGATTCCCTGTCTTCTTTTTTAATCTCCATACAACCGAAACCCTGCTTCTTGGCTAGACGGTTAGCTGCCTTAGCTAAGGTTTTAGTTGTTCCAAGCCCCACCGAAATAGGAATACCCGTCCATTGCTTGACCTGATCACGCATCCGCTCGCTTAGTTCCAAAGGATCGGGCACGCCTGCCAGATCCAAGAAGGATTCGTCGATCGAGTAGACTTCCAACTCGGGGGCAAAGCGGGAAAGAACCGAGACCACCCGGCTCGACATATCTCCGTAAAGTTCGTAGTTGGAAGAAAGAACCACCACCCCATTCCGTTCGCAAAGAGCTCGGGTCTGATGATAGGGGGCTCCCATGGGAATCCCGATCGCCTTGGCTTCGTTGGAACGGGCCACGGCGCATCCGTCGTTGTTGGAAAGGACGATCACCGGTCGCTTTTCCAGCGAGGGACGAAATACCCGTTCGCAGGAAACGTAAAAATTATTGCAGTCCGCCAGGGCAATCACAGGGA
>JAYOEB010000240.1:0-226 GCA_038116775.1 Opitutia bacterium
GAACTCATGCGCAAGGTGGAAAAATTACACGAATCCCGAGACAAGTGAAACTTGCCAAATTAGAAAGATTACGAAAGCTACAGGCATGTTCGGCTTCTTTCGAAGGATTTTTTCCAAGTTTGAAGAAATTCCCACAACAAAGTTTTCTTCCTCCGTACTGACTGGTTCCGAAACCAGCTTCTTTTTCGCCTATTGGTTCTACGGGCGTCTTTTGGGGGTCGTATGT
>JAYOEB010000240.1:293-2747 GCA_038116775.1 Opitutia bacterium
CCTTTCTTTCGTATTGGATGCAAGCGGATGCCTTGATTGGAAGCGATGGTCTTCGTCCATGGATGGATGATCTGAAATCCATCGAGCAACATCCTTTGGTCAAGGAACATAAAAGTCAAAAGTGGACTCTTCGCCCCACCCTTCTTTGGCTTGAACCGTTTTCCAATCATCATCTTCTCTTTGCGATAGGTACGACTGGTTCTCTTTTGCTCGCCATCGGTGTCTTCGCTTTGCCTTCCGCATTACTCTGTTATCTGACGTACCTGTCTTTGATGGTGGTGGGAGAACCTTTCCTAAGCTTTCAATGGGACGCCTTGTTGGCGGAAACCCTCCTGCTTTCCCTCTTCTTTTTGCCGATCCGTAAATTTCACCGCCTCTCCGATCAGTCCGGATTCTCCGCTCCCGGACGTTTTCTCATCCTCGCTTTGCTTGCAAAATTAATGCTGGAGTCAGGACTTGTAAAATTTACTTTTTTCGCGGCGGACGGATCAAATACCTGGAGAGATCTCACCGCCCTGGATTATCACTACTGGACTCAACCTCTGCCTCATTCGCTCAGTCCATGGGTTGACTCCCTGCCGGACTGGATCGATCGGTGTTCGCTGATCGCGACCTACGCGATCGAATTGATCCTGCCCTTTTTTTTCTTCGGTCCCAAACATTTGCGTAGAATAGCCGTGGTTGGGCAAGTCCTCCTGCAAATTGCCATCTTGGGCTCGGGAAACTACGGATTCTTCAATCTCCTTACCCTTTGCCTGTGCGTTCCCTTAGTGGACGATCAAATGCTTCCCTGGCGCAAGTCGGACCTCAAAACGCCAACCCCAGAGGAACGGAACCCTCTCGTTTCGAAAATCCGCTTGATTGCATGCCTCTTAGTCTGGGCTTTGTTCCTAAGCACTGCCTACGGCCATATCGTTCAAGACGTCGGCGGCAATCAACCCCTTGGAAAAAATCATCCGCCTACTCCGGAATGGGTTCGTAGTCTTCAGGACAAGGCTCGAACCTATCGTTGCTTCAACTCCTACGGACTCTTTCGGGTTATGACCACTACCCGCCCGGAAATCATCATCGAAGGAAGCGCGGACGGAAAAAAATGGCGGCCTTATCAATTCAAATGGAAGCCAAGCCTCGCAAATCAAAAACTGCGGTTTGCAGGCCCACACATGCCGCGGATTGATTGGCAAATGTGGTTTGAGGGATTAAACTTCGAGAACTACGTCCAGCATCCGTTTTCCCGTTTTCTTTATGGCCGCTTTCTTCAAGTAATCGTGGAGGGCGGTTCCGTTTCGGATTTTTCGAACCTGCGCCTAGGACTGGGAGAAAGAGAATTCGACGCTCTTCGCCAAGCCCCGCCCGCAACCCAACAGCAGGCTATTGCCAACTACAACCACTTGGTGCAGACCTTTGCGTCTCGATCTCTCTGGTTTGGCCATTTGTTACGAGCCATCGCAGAGGACAGGGATTCGGTAATGGCTCGACTTTCCGAAACGAATCCCTCGAATCATCGGCCCCGTTATTTGAAGGTTACTCTCTTGCATTTCGAATTTCAAGAAAGCGACGAGCAACCATGGAAAACAACTCCCGTCCCCAACGCCCAATATCTGCTTGAACTAAAACCCACGACCGCAAACCCATCAAAATAAACTTGAGCTCTGCTGAATTTTCACCTCTAAACTAAGCATATGAAAAGCGCATACGAATTGGCCATGGAGAGAATGGGCGGAGACGATCAACCCTTGAGCGAGGAACAAAAGGAGAAGATCGCGGAGATCGAATCCAAGTACAAAGCCAAGATTGCGGAGCGAAAGATTTTTCTGGAGAAGAGCGTGCAGGAAGCCATCGCCAAAGGTGACTTGTCGGAAGCCGAGGAAGCCCGCAAATCCTTAGCGCGGGAAGTGACCAAGCTCGAAGAAAAAGCGGAATCCGAAAAGGAAAAAATCCGCAATTCCTGATTCGAGGATTTGAGTTCACTCAACAACCGCGAATCGAAGCAAAACTTGATTCAGTAATTGGACAGCGCGTTTCGGGAATCAAAGAATTCCACCGCTGTCTTCCTGTCGGTAAAAAAGTAACTCACTCCGTCCAAGTTATCCAACGACCTACCGAACCTGGACGTCACGACCCCATTGTCGACGGACTCGATCTTGTAATAAGTGACGAAAGTGCCTTCAAGCCACTTGTATATGTAAACGTAGACGCCATCGTCATCTATTTCATAGGCATGTTTCGGGTATTCTCCCTCAGGAAGCTGATCATGGGCGCCTTCCGTGCCGAAAGTTTGCCCATTCTCATGAAAACCCGTTCTGATCTGCCATCCGCCAGAAGCATTTTGAAACACACTCCACGTCGTTGTACCCTCAAAGTCCTTGTAGCGGTAATTTCCATCCAGCATTTCGACCACAGTCTGACCATTGGCTGCCTTGAGCACGACCTGAGCCTCTTCATCCTGCTTGG
>JAYOEB010000241.1:0-2671 GCA_038116775.1 Opitutia bacterium
GCAAGAAAGGGAGCATTGATTCCACCCTCGTAAAGATCGCGTTTGATTCCACGCAGCGGGCCGTTGGAATCCCAGAAATTGGGATCGTGTCCACCCTCCCGGTGGGTGCCATTGTCACTGGTAAAAAGAATCAGGGTATTTTCGTCCACGCCCAGCTTGGCGACTAAATCGAGTAATTGCCCGATCTGGTTGTCAAAATTCTCCATCATAGCCGCATATCCTGCAATGGGATTTTTTACGTCGGGACAACGCTCGCCTGGGCCAGCTCCATACTTACCGATACGACCGTCAAATTCGGGGTATACCTTCCTCCATTTTTCATGCAGTTCCGAGGGTGCATGCATCGCGGCATGGGGAACGGCTGTCGGAAGGTAGCAAAAGAAAGGTTTTTTCTTTCTCACACACTTTTCGATGAATGAAAATGCATCCTCCATGATCAGGTCGTGAATAAAAGTTCCTTGCTCGAGTGGAATTTCCAGCCCGTCACGTACGATGCTGGTGGGATAATAGGTATGGGCAATGGCTTGGCTCTTCCAACCGCTGAAATGATCGAATCCATGGGTCATGGGGTTTTGCGGGCCCGCTTCATTGGTATGTCCGAGTCCCCACTTGCCGAATGCGCCGGTGGCATAGCCTGCATTTTTGAAGATGCGCGGCAAGGTGACCATTTTGGGGTCCAAGGCGAGGGTGGGCTCATGGCCATTTCCTCGGCAATGCACGTGACCGGGATGTTGCCCGGTCATCAACACCGCCCGGGACGGCGAGCAAACGGTATTGCCCGAGTAATGGCTTGAGAAGAGCATGCCCTCCTCGGCCAAACGGTCGAGATGGGGAGTCTTGAGTTTTTTCTGCCCGTAGCAGCCCAAGTCTCCTTTGCCCAGGTCATCCGCCAAAATATAAATTACGTTGGGATAACCTCCAGCGAACAACCCATAGCAAGAAACAAGAAAAAGAGAAGAAAAGATCTTAAATTTAGGCATGAAACGAACCTTGTAAAAATCGCCATATGCGGGCAAACCCATATTTAAGAATGATCCAAATAAAAAGGGGGGCGCCCGAAAGCCCCCCCCTTTTTAATATGATAAACCTTGGTCCGTTCGTCAGCCTTTTCGGCTGAGAACCGACATCACGATCAACAAGGCCACGATACTGGCCAAGCTGGCTCCGGCGCCGATGAACGAATTCACCACGCTGGTTATGTTTCCGATGATGTCGATTCCACCACCACCGGTACCGAACACGACTTGAACCACTACGAGCAGTCCGATCGCGCCGATGAGGATTTCCGTAAGTCCGCCAATGGCGTCCTTTAGTTTACTGGCTACGTTATCCATTTTTTTGTCCCCCCACTTTTAGGTTAGGTTTGTTTCAGTTTTTTCAGTTTTGCTCAAAGAGTGAAATACTCACTTACTGCTCCGCTGAAAAATTGCCAAAATTAATAAGATTGCAATCAAACCGACAAATCCATTTTGTCCGCCAATCTGATTCACAATCTGCGTGATGTTCGCGATGACGCTTCCTCCGAAGATCGCCCCGGTCCCGAACACGATTTCCACGATTACGCCAAGCGCAATCAAGCCGATTCCTACTTGTGACACGAGCTTGATCCACTCATGCAACTGCGAGATCATATCCTTCATGTTAATACCTCTCTTTTGAGTTTCGGAGCCAAGGGAGCCCTGCTTCGGCACAGCCGAAACTCTTTAAGAGCATCCACCATCCTTGACATCACCTTATACACATCAGATCAATTTATACTATATTTGTCAACAACTTATGATTAAATCATTTCATGCTCACGTTTAGACTGATTCATCATCCGGGTTGTGCGGAATGAGTTCCGCTCATTCAGGCCTTTTGCTCCGAATGAACTTGCCGCCCGAAGCGTGATTTCAGGGGATTTCGTTCACCAAATGCCTGATTCGATCGTACTCGGGATTGACGCATTTTTCTCCCCACCTCTTCAAGGCGCACAACAGGCCAATGTCCGACTCGGGTTCCTGTCCCTTGTCTCCCGTCTTCTTGATCCATTCGGCCAGGTAACCCCGGTGTCGGATGAGCTGCTTCTCGTACTTCGGGTCCTTGGATAAATTATTGATTTCATGGGGATCACTGGAAAGGTCGTACAATTCCTCCGGTTGCTTTCCATCGGGATCGAAGAAAATCATCTGTACTTCATTCATTTCTCCGGCGGCCATCATCTCCCGGAACTTTTGGGAAACCGGCCAGGGATCTTTGTAACTGGGTTGCATGAACGGCCGGTCATCGGTGTAGTTGCGCAGGTATTTGAACCGGGGCGTTATCACCGCACGAATCTTCTCGATGGTAAAATCACAACGATCACGGGCGGAAATCGTGTACTTCTTGGCTTCGTAGTCATCAGCTAGGAAATTCTCGCCCTCCATGTTTTTCGGTATGGAAAGGCCGGCAACTCCCAGAGAAGCGGGGGCAAGATCGATGCTGTTGATCAAATCATTCCGAACAAAGCCTGAAGCGATTCCAGGACCACTTACGATGCATGGCATATTGATTCCTCCCTCGTAGAGCATCTGCTTGTGGCGGTGAAGTTTATAGCCATGATCGCTGAAAAGAAAAATCACCGTGTTTTCGTAAAGGCCATCCCTTTTCAAGGCGGCGACGATTTGGCCGACCTGATCGTCGGTAAAAAGCA
>JAYOEB010000242.1:0-2650 GCA_038116775.1 Opitutia bacterium
CTCTCCAATTGCGATGACAGATAAGGAAGTTCGGGCCAACGTTAGGCGCTTCATCTGTTTTCGGATGTTTTTCAATGCCCGGTTCTATTACCCGGTTTTCGCCTTGTTTTTTTTGGAACATGGTCTGACTTGGGAAGAATTCGGAGTTCTCAACGGCATTTGGGCGGTCTCCATCATTTTTCTGGAAGTGCCATCCGGCGCCTTAGCCGATACCATTGGTCGGAAACGTCTTTTAGTCGGGGCCGCCCTCTGCATGGTCATCGAAATGCTGGCTCTGCTCATTGCCCCCATGCAAGGGGGTTCCACGGTTTTCGTACTCTTTGCCCTCAACCGGATCATCAGCGGTGTTGCCGAGGCGGCAGTCAGCGGAGCCGACGAGGCCCTCGCCTACGACTCGCTCAAGGAAGCGGGGCGGGAACAGGAGTGGGGGGAAATTTTGGAAAAAGCCCAACGCCTCACCTCTCTGGCTTTTTTCTTCGCAATGATGACTGGTTCCGCCTTTTACGATTCCTCTTTCGTCAACCATTGTCTTCACCTTGCGGGCATCGATTATGCCTTCTCTGCCAGCACGCTCGTCAAAGCGCCCGTTGTCCTGACCTTTCTATCCTCTCTAATCGTTCTGACCGCGGCAATGGGAATGAAGGAAAAAAGAGGGGCCCTAAAAACAAGCGCCTTTGCGGAAACCATACGGCGCTCGTTCCGCATCACTATCTCGGGAGGGTCATGGGTTTGGAAGACTCCCTTGCCCTTTGGCATTCTCTTGGCCTCCATGACCCTCGACAACGTAATTCGGCAGTTTCTGACCATTGCCAGCGCTTATTGGAGTGTGATCGATTTGCCTCTGGCGACTTTCGGTCTCGTCGCATCGGGTATGTCGCTGATGGGATACTTCGTTCCCCGGATTGCCAAAAGAATGGCCGAACACCGTACCCCCGCTCAGAACTTCTTCGTTCTCTGCGTCCTCCTCATGATTGGTTTGCTCGGCATCTCCAAAGCGATTCCTTTTTGGGGGATACTTCCAGCAGTCCTTCTCTACGCCACCATGCAGTCGATGAATTATCTGAGCAGCCGCTACCTCAACGAACAAGCGCCCTCCGACCGGCGGGCTACGGTGCTTAGTTTCCGGGGACTTTCCACCAACCTATCCTACGGGGCGGTGTCCCTGCTGTACTCGAGTCTGATTGCCTGGATCAAGCTTAAAGGCGTGAATCCTGTGGTCGCAGCCAGTCAGGACAATCAACAGGATGCCGTCTTCGTGGAGGCGCTGGGTTGGTTTCCTTGGTATTTTTCGATCACCGCACTCGCATCGATTCTTATTTTTCGCTTTCGCTTTTCACCAAAAAATGAAACCGCAGATCGAAGGTGAACTTGGCGATCAAAATCAAAATGAGATGATGAAGACTTTACTTGCTGAGAAAGCTTCGTTTGCGGGGCTGATCCCATCTATGCACAGAGCAGTTCACGTGCGAGTCTCGGCCTTCAGTGGTCGAACTTGATACGATTTTCCGGTTTTTCGAACTTAAAGCACAAGTTTAAGCCGGGTTTGCCCGAATGATATTCGCTAAGGTCGAATTTCTCCCACTTGGAACTCCAACGGTTCCATTTTGAAATTTGCGTGACTTCGGTGTCGAGGTGCCTCTTGACGCAAGCATAGTCGAACATGCCGATCGCCTCATCAATGTCATGAGCCATAAAATACTTGTCGGAAAATTCTACGGAACCCGAATTGCGATAGTGAAACTTGAACTCTTCCAGGGGTGGCTCTGTATCTTTCTTTTTCACAATCGAATATACATCGACTTCACTCGATTTTCCACTTTTTGAAGAGAAATTTTCTTTGTTTTTGATTTTAATTCTCATCTTCCTTGCCATTCCCTTGCTTAAGCTTGAGGATGTCGTTTCAGGAAACGGGTCGTAGCTCAGTCTGGCAGAGCGCTGCGTTCGGGACGCAGAGGTCGCTGGTTCGAATCCAGTCGACCCGACCATTCGAAATTCCTCAGCCTTGCTCGCCGAACTTGAAGATTTTGCAAACGCTCTTCGCCGAATTCATTTCCCGGGTGATTCTAATGATCCAAATCGGTTTGTATTCGAAAATTCCCTCCATGAGGAAAGTTTTCCAGCACCAGTCGGGAGAATCACTAAGAAGATAAAAACTTACTCTTTCGCGCCGATAGACGTGTAGATGCATGCTCTTAAGTTGAAATCCCAAAGGATGGACCCAATATCATGCGAAATAAACCAAAACCCAGGTTCCGGTAGTTGCGATGGAGGTAATGAAGAGTAGAGAAAGGACGTGCTTGTACATGACTTGAAGATAATTAATAAATACACAAATGCACTAAATGCGTTTTTAGTCAAAATAAATTCTTATTTTTTAACATGCGCGTCTCGAGACGAAACTTCAGCCAAATGGAGGAGAGCTTTGGCGAGGCTTATGACCGGCTCCTTCTGCTTTGCCTTGATTGCAAAAACAACCGTAAGACCGTTCAGAGCAAAAAGGTGGAGGCTAACCCAAGAAAGGCGAAAAATCCCACTACGTCCGTGATGGTGGTTACGAAAACCCCTGAGGCAATCGCCGGGTCGACTTTGATCTTATCCAGTAAGAGAGGCAAAGCCACTCCAGCCAAACCCGCCACGACCAGGTTGATGA
>JAYOEB010000243.1:0-2564 GCA_038116775.1 Opitutia bacterium
CACTCGAACCGTGCGCAAGGAAAATGATTTGCTGTTTGAGGAAAACAAACAACTCCAAATGCTCGATCAATTTTCCAACCTGCAGCTTTTTTCCAGACCGGACGGTCTGCATGGCCAATTGCAAATCAGGGATGTCGACTCACAGGGTCTTAAGGTAGCCCTCGATTTGATGGGTCAAAAAATCATAGACGATCGAAACGATCAAATCTACCAAGCCATTGCTCGCAACGATTTTGAGGGCTTGGCCAAAGCGGTCGAGCAAGGAGCCTTGATCAATGCCAACGACCGCTTCGGACACACTCCTCTTCATTATTGCGCCTACAAGGGCAACGGTCGATTCGTGGACTATCTCTTGCGTAATGGCGGTGATCCGAACGTTCGGGGCAGGCATCTTTCCACACCCTTGCATTCGGCGGCTTGGGGAAGAAACATGGAGGTCTTCGAACTTCTCTTGGAAGATGGGGCCGAGGTCGACGCCAGAACCGACGAAGGTGAAACTCCGGGCATGACCGCGGCCCTGCGCGGAGAAAAGGAAATGCTGGAGATACTCTTTGCTCTGTCCGCGGATCCTCATGCCGTGGACGCCCATGGTTCCAACATGCTCGATCTCGCCGCCGCCGGCGGACACCGGGAAATCGTGGACTTACTGACGCAGATCGGCGTTGCCCGGAATCATCCTCTGCATCTTGCCGCGGGCATGGGAGACATCAAAGGCATCAAGAGTCTGCTCGCCCAAGGATTCGAAGTGAATCAACAGGACGCTTTCGGGGCTACTCCGCTGCTGATCGCGGTTGTTTCCGGGAAGATGGAAACGGTGAATTTTCTCCTCGAACGAGGGGCTGACCCTCAAATCAATGCCAAAGACGGATATACCCTGATGCATGGCGCCGCTTTTTCCGGTATGAAGGAAATGGTCAGGCTCGCCCTTTCCTTCGGTCTTGAAATCAATCCACGCTATGGATTGGAGGGGATCACCCCAGTCGACGTCGCCGAAGAACAAAAGGACGCCCTTCCCTATCTTCGATCTCTGGGTGGAAGAGCTTCCTGGGAATTGGCGCCGATACCAAGGTAAGGGTCAGGCAAACCCCCTGATCGGGTGACCCACCCGAATGAGGTTTCTTCCGACTCTGGACAATTCCTTATCCATGGTCTTCGCATGGGGAACGCATTCTTCCAAGCGATTCCAAAACTCAAGAGAATGATTCATCTGCTCCAAATGAATGATTTCATGAAAAAGTACGTATTGTCCCAATTCGTAGGGAAGGAGAATGATTCTCCAATTCAAGGAAATCGTGCCTTTGCTCGAACAGGAACCCCAACGGGAGCGCTGGTTCCCGACTCTACAACGGTTCGACCAGAGCTTGGCGGCTTCCTCGCAGCTTTTAAGACGCCGAGGCAAGCTCGCCTTGGCCAGGCGAAGGCATTCCCGCAGCAAGCGTTGCTCGATTTTTTCGTCTCGAGCCAATACCAAGGAAATCTTTTCAGCCTCGACGAATCTTTGAAGACGGGAGACCGATTCATCAAACTCAAGAGTGAGGGTCTGAGGATTCGGTTCCAGCCAAACTTGAGCCCCTTCCCCGAAAAACTTGCCGAGGGTAAGAGGTTTCGGGGCCTGTTCTGATTTTCTTTTAATCCATTTCCCCTGCCGTAGTAAGAACTGCCTGCCTTCGCCTATGGAAGTGCGTCGGGGAAGAGTCAGGCTGACCTTATCGGCGTCATGAACCCTTAGAATCATGCGGCGGGCTTTATCGGACCTTCGGATTAGGCAATCAACCTCGAAAACACCATCAGCGAAGGGCCAGGTGAATCTCTCGATTTTTTGAGCTTTCAAGCAGGCGGAGTCTCCAATTTTCCAACCTGGACGGAAGCAAACCTTCGAAGAACGGATTCGGGATCCACTCCTGCTTTTCTACACGCAGCCACCAACTCAAAAAAAGCCTTTCCCAAGGATTCCTCATCCATTTCATCTGCTAATTTCTCGACATTTTTTTCGTTCCAGTCGCCTTGGGCCTCAAGCCCGGCCTTAGCCGCCCGCTTGTAGACGTCCAGAGCGAAAAGCAGGGCAGGCATTCGAGGGGGCAGCTTTTTGAAAATACTGGATTCGTCCGTAAGAACCCCTCGGGCTCTTTTTTCCTCCGCCTTTATCTTTTCCCAACGATCAATGACATCATCGGTCGATTTCATCTGGCCTTGCTCGTCTCCAAATACGTGCGGATGTCTACGAATTAACTTTTGGTTGATGCCCCGAGCCACCTCTTCCAAATCGAATTCCGACTTTTCTTCGGCCAACAAAGAGTGAAAGACCACTTGGAGCAAAAGATCCCCCAGTTCTTCCTTCATCAACTCATAATCCTCGTTGTCTATGGCCTCCAGGGTCTCGGAAACCTCCTCCAAGAGGCAACGTACGAGACTTTGATGGGTTTGTTCGCGATCCCACGGACAGCCATCCGGACCTCTCAATTTTTCCACAATTTCTCTTAGTCGTTGAATCTCACTCACACTGGCGCATTATTGTATCGATCCCGCGGACTTGCAAACCCATAGCCCGCGAATTTCAATTTATC
>JAYOEB010000244.1:0-498 GCA_038116775.1 Opitutia bacterium
AGTGTCTGCCGCGCTAGCGGGCCGGGCGGTCAAGGAGTCAATACCACTGACTCGGCCGTTCAATTAGTTCACAAGCCAAGCGGAATCACCGTCTATTGCGCGGATGAAAGATCCCAGTTGAAAAACAAGAACAAGGCCATGACCGTTCTGCGCTCAAGACTACTGAAGATGAAACAGAACGAAGAGCGTGAGAAATATGCCCAAGAAAGGAAAGATCAAGTTGGGACTGGTGATAGAAGCGAGCGCATAAGAACTTATAATTTTCCACAAAGCAGAATAACCGATCACCGCATCAATTATACGTCCCATGCCTTGAGTGAATCGCTCATGGGAGACTTGGATCATTTGTTGGACGGTCTTCACGAGTTTCATCAGAACTTATGCCTCGAGGCCTTGCTTAAGGGCAATGAGTAACGACCTTCATACCTACGGAGACATCGTCAGGATGTCTCATGAATTTCTTGCCAAAAAAAAGGTTCCTTCTCCAAAGTGCGACGC
>JAYOEB010000244.1:508-2520 GCA_038116775.1 Opitutia bacterium
GAGTGGATTGTTTCTCACGCGAGCGGAAAAAACAGAATGGAAATATATTTGGACTTTGAAGAGATTGTGCCCCCGGAATTGGTCGCTGAGATTAGAAAGCTAGTCGTGGAAAGAGGCAGGCGGGTTCCGCTCCAACACCTAATGAGAACCGTGGAGTTTTGTGAAATTTTGATAAATTGCGACTCCAGAGCTTTGATACCGAGGCAGGAAACGGAAAGACTCGTAGAGATTGTAATGGAAAGAGTCGGGGATTCTTTCGCGGGAAAGATCCTTGACCTTGGAACTGGTTCGGGAGCGATTGTTGTAGCTCTTTGCAAGCATATGAAAAAGTCAGTCGGGCTCGGCATGGACAATTCCGCGGACGCCATTTCCTTGGCTCGTGAAAACGCGGATCTAAGCGGACTTTCAGAAAAAATACGTTTTGAACTCTTTGACTGGACTCTGGAAAGTTTTGATTCCGATCGGGTTGACCTGCTTATTGCAAACCCTCCATACCTCTCCGAAGAGGACTGGCTTTCTTGTGAGCCTGAAGTTAGGATACACGACCCAAGGGGAGCCTTGGTTTCTGGAGAAGGGGGGTTGTCCCACATCAAGGCCCTTATAAAAATCGCTCCACAAATATTGCAGCCTGATGGTTATTTTTTTATGGAAATGGGAAAAGGCCAGGCTGACTTCGTTTATGACTACTCGGAAAAGATTTTTGCCGAACTCGAGATCGTGCGTGACTTTGCTGGAATAAGAAGGTTTCTATGCGCCAGGGGGATTCAAATCTCATCCGCCTCATGAAAACTGTTTTTGGAAAGCGGAGACTTTTCTCGAAGCGTTACCCAGTCTGACATAATGCGAAGAGATTCGTGAAGTCCGATGTCCAGAGAGTCCGGGATGCTGAAATTGCCATCGGAAACGTTTTCTTCGTCGGCCCCCTGAATGCCTCTCGCCAATTTGGACTTGGCAATTTGATCTTGAACGATTTTCAGTTGAATCTTGCTTTGAGGAAATGAAATTTCATCAAAGGATTCGTATAATTTCTTCAATTGTTCGGTTTGGTTGGCATCTGACATCTTCTCGGCAAGCCTGGTTTTTAGATCAAGGGTACTGCTTTTCCTGTTTTTCCGAGCCTTAAATAGATCGATGTTTTTACGAAGGTAGGCGAATTCGGGTTCGTTTTTCTGGCGGATGCCACTAAGTCTTGCTATTTCCTCAACTTCCGAATCTCTGTAAGCAAACTCGTTCTCCGGTCTGCGGTGACTTACTTGAGGTATGCTGTCCCACTCAAGAGCATTATCAAGGTCGGATTCGCCTATCGGCAGAAACTCATTGACCGATGGAAGGGAAACGTCGCTCTTCACGCCAAAGATTTGAGTGCTTTCTCCGGATGGAAGGTAATACTTTTGAATGGTAATTTTTGCGGCGCTGCCTTTTTTGGATGATTGCATGAAGTTGAAAGGTAAGTTCATTTGCAGCAAAGACTGCACAGTTCCCTTGCCATGAGTGGCGCTGTCGCCGACAACAATGGCTCGCTTATGATTTTTAAGCGCTCCCGCAACGATTTCCGAAGCGGAAGCGCTGTAGCGAGAAGCCAAGATGATGAGCGGTTGGTTCCAGACTAGCTTGGGGTCAAAATCGAATTTTTTTCGAATTTTTCCGTCGGTACTTTTGACTTGGACTACCGGGCCTCTGGAGATAAAGAGTCCCGCCAGATTCACGGCTTCGCTTAGGTAGCCGCCTCCGTTTCTTCGCAGATCCAAAATCAATCCGTCTATATTTTTATCTTTAAGCGTAACGATTAACTCCTCTACATCATCCGTTGCCTTGGGGCCCTGCCCGCTGGAACCATAAAACGAGGGCAGCTCGATAACACCGATCATGAGCTCCTTGGAGTCGCCGTCGACCTTGTGCAGCGAAGCGCTCGCGAGGCGATCGGTGAGCTTTATCTTGTCTCTTACTATGCTCACGACCTTTGTGGTGGAGGCGCTTTTTATTGGCCTGATCTCAAGCCTCACTATGGTATC
>JAYOEB010000245.1:0-2516 GCA_038116775.1 Opitutia bacterium
CCAGACGGCCATTGCTTTTTTTGCGGATCAATCCGACCTCGATCAATTCCCCAATCGCTTCTCTTACTGGGGTATAACTTACCCCATAATGTTCACTCAATCCCTGAACAGTGAGTGGGATTTGCAGATCCTCACTTTTTTCCAGGCGCGATCCTATTTCGTTTTTGATACGGGCGACTAAACTCATCTACCCTCCATCCTTGGACCAAAAAGCAAGAGTGCAAATTTATTTTGTCAACAAAAGCAAATTTTATTTACAGGGAAATTCTGGCAAGGTTCGACTGATTGGGATCAGAGACCATATTTTTGGAGAATCGGAAGGAGGGCTTTTCCCCATGCCGCGTAGCCTTGTGGGTTTCGATGCAATCCATGCCTGGAATCCGTCCTTCGAACGGGAAATCCGTGTTGTAGCTTCGATAATCCTTGTTCGACTGCTTTGGGTGGGTTTTATTCGTAAACCTCTTAATCCTCATATCTCAAAGCAAAAATGCGTTTTTATTTCTTGTGCCTATTCTCTTTTGGATCCTTTTTCCAGCTCTCCGCCTACGACTGGACGACTGATCACATGCAGGTTGGAGTGCGTTGGCAGCCCTCTTCCTCCCGACCACTCAACAATGAGTATGAACTTACGCGACCCATGCTTGCGGAAATCAGTAGCTATGTGATGTTTTGGGTCGCTTGGCAGCAAGTGGAACCTACTTTAGCCAATACGGATTATCTGCAGAACCCATCTTCGGGACTCAGGATGTTTGATCAGGTGGTCGATGGATGCATTCGATCCGGGCTCAAGGTGGAATTTGTTTTTTTTGGAGTACCGGGATGGGCCTCGGAGATTGCTCCAAATGGAGGAAAAAGACCGAAGAAAGATCATTTCAATGCCTTTCTGACCCGTCTCGCAAAGCATTTCAAGGGGCGCGTGCATTCCTATCAACTGGGTCATGAAACCAACCTAAAAAGCATTATGCCGGGGGCGGACGTTGATTTTCTGCATGACGAAATTTTCATCAAGGGGGCCGAAGCAATTCGTAAAGTATATGATGCACGGCCCCGCATGCCGGTATTGGTTTCGACTTCAGGCTGTTCGCCCTGTCAAGGTTGTCCGGTTCTTCAAGGGCTGAAGGGAATCGGGGGAGAAGCCGTAGACGACTTTTTCGAGAGATTAATCAGCAACCGAAAATTGATGGGACTGGTGGATTGCTTGAACGTCAACGTCTCCGATCACCACGATGGATACGGAATGATGGACGGCAGTTTCGTGACCTCTACGTGGGGGAATTATGATTTGGTTAGGCAAAAGATGGACCGGGAGGGTTATTCGCAAAAGCCGATCGTTTCCGCCGAGGCATGGGTTAATTGGGATGATGGGAAACTCGGTGCCATGGAGTTGAGCGCCGACGTGAATGGAGACGGTCGCAAGGATGAGGTGGATGGTTTTCACAAAACCCTCACACTCATGGGAAAATGCATGGAGCGAGGAATGAACGTGATGAACTTCCTATGGACCGACAATGAAAGCCCTTGGTCGATGGGTTTGACCAAGCGTAGGGATTACAACGGACGGGTGAGGAAACTGCGACCGGATTTGGTCATCGACGCATCGGACGGGGGACCAGGGCTGATCACTCGAAAAGTATCCCTACGAGGCGGGGATGATGACTTCAAGGTTGCGGATGGACAAGGTGAGATCTTTACCATTGAAGATTATCTCAACCCATCCGATCCGAATCATTTGATGTTCTATGCATGGAAGTGGTTTGCTCAAGCCGGAGGTGGCAGAGACGAGGTCATCAGACATGCTTTGGCGGGAGAACGGGGCAATGACGTCGCGGTGGCAGGCCCAGGTTTTACCGGGAGTGAGCGTTATCGGGTGGCGACTTGGAATCGAACCCAGAAAAAATTCACCGTGCTGGTCTATGCCAGCGGAGGAAATGGAGAGAAACCCGCCAAAGTTGCCATTCCGGCCACCATCCAAGCGGGCGAGAGATTCAACCATGATGCTTCTAAGCGCGATTTTAGAGGAGAGGGCTTCAAAGACGGACAAAAGTATCTGGTGCGGACGCAAACTCGGAATATCAGCCTGAAGGATGGAAGTGATGAGAGACTGCAGACTTTTGAGCTTGGCCCCTTTGAGGTTGAGGACGATCAGCTGGTCGTCGAGGTCCCTGGAATGGACAAATTTACGAGGCTTGACTTTGTCCTTGGCGAGTGATGATCGAGTTGAGGCCATATCTGCGGCGTCCTTGAAAAATGACCATGGACGGTGACCCCTTTCAGAAAGATCGGTTGCGGGACGGCATACGGTTGACGCGATTCAAGGGCGAGGAGATTCCCTTTGTTCTTGGTCTGAAGGAGTTGAGGAGGACGGTCATGGATTGGAGAACCTTCAGCAGCGATCATCCCTTCAAGGTGGTGCCGCACACCGAGGAAAAGATGCGATCGATGAGACAGATCCCCATCGAGTTGGATCCGCCCGACCATACCGAGTACCGGGCGCTGGTGGAACCCATCTTCAAACG
>JAYOEB010000246.1:0-2507 GCA_038116775.1 Opitutia bacterium
CGCAATCATCCGTCCGGCATTGTTGGAGGCGTTTGCGGCAAAGATTGCGGATACCGGCCCGAATCAGGAAATCGGGAATGAGACCGCGTTCGGCGAAGTCGATAAAGGTGTCAGTTAAGCTCATGGTTTAAGAATCTTCCTTTCGTGGCGATCGCGGAAAAAAAGAAGATGTGGTTTTGACATAAGTTTCGTAGGCGTCTCCACTGGCTTCCAGTTTGCGGGCTTCCACAAAGGGAACACCGGTGATTTTGGTGAGAAACAAATAGAGAACGGGGGGGATCAGGAACAGCCAGATCCATCCGCTTGCGTTGATGCCGAGAGGGATGTAGCTCAGCCAGAGGATCCATTCGAAGAAATAATTGGGATGACGCGAATATTTCCATAGCCCGATGTCGCAGACCTCTTTTCGACTGTGCTGGTGAGCGAGCTTGAAAGCTCTCAGTTGTTTGTCTGAGAGAGTGACTCCCACGAAACCAATGATCCAAACGATTGCCCCGACATGATCCCAGAGACCTAGAGGAGATTGATTTTGAACGAGGATGACGAAGGGAGAGGCGAAGAGAACCGTCCAGAAAGCCTGAATTTGAAAGAAGGCGAAAAAACCAAGCTTTGCCCGCTTGCCCAAATATTTTCGCAGGTAGGCGTAGCGGGCATCTTCCGGCTTTCTCCAGCATCTCCGCAGCAAATGGGTGCCCAGACGGAAGGACCAGACTCCGAGGAATCCCTGAAGGAGAGCGAGGCGAGCCGGCTCGCAATCATCCGAAAGAAGAGCGAGGTATGAAAGTCCCAAAACCCCAACTCCGTAGGACCAAAAGACGTCGACGTAGGAAGTGTTGTCGATTTTCAAGCAAATCAACCAGCCCGCAAACATCATCAGGGAGCAAGCGACTTGCCCATAAAGAAGTAATTCAAGAGTAGTCATGATAAATGGGCTTGGTCGAGAACCCCAGATGCAAATACCTAAGAACGAGGCTTGCGACCGCCCATTCGAAGGCAACGGCCAGAGCCGAATGCCAACCGGCTTCGAAATTCAGGACTCCGAGCCTATGTCCCGAGTAATAAGCGATTGCTCCCCCGACTGAAAACCCCAGGAGACACCGCCATTTGCCGTCGAGGAACCACTCGAAGAGCGGGCGTAGCATCAGGGCGAAGTTCAACCAAAGCAAAAGCATCCAGTAGGGGACTCCCAGAAGGGAAGGATACTCGGAGAAGCTAATCAGTCCAAAGTGGACCAAACAGGCGTCGCCTGCCAGACCCATGACCACGCAGGTCAGTGCGAAGGGAAAAAGCCCAAGCAAGCCATGGCTGTATATGGAGCGCAGAAGAACGGGAACCAATCCGAAGATGGGCAAAAGACCGGGCAGGGGGCTGAGGCTGGAGAGTACGCAGCAAAACCAGGCGGCTTGAAAAATGATCAAGTCATAGAGGACGTTCTGCTTGGGCATCATCGGGGCATTCCTCGTCCCAGTTTGCAATCCGGCTTTGCAAGCATTAGGTGCACGTCGCCGGTGTAACCCTCCTCGAAGCCGGCTTCGCAATAGCAAAGGTAGTAGATCCAAGCCCTTCTGAAGGCTTCGTCGTAACCCAACTCTTCGATGCGCTCTTCGTTTTCAAGAAATCGCAAACGCCATTCGCGAAGGGTGCGGGCATAGTGGTATCCGAAATCGAACAAGCCGGCGGGGCGGAGATCGGAATCTTCGACCGCAGCCCTGATCATGGCGGAAACCGAGGGTACGCAACTTCCCGGGAATACCCGGGTACGGATGTAGTCGACCTCCTTGAGATATTGGTCATAGCGATGATCGGGCATGGTGATGCCCTGAATGAGGGCGGCTCCGTCCCGAGTCAACAAATCTGAAATTTTCGAAAAATAAGTGGGCAGGAATTCGTGACCAACGGCTTCGATCATTTCTATCGATACGATGCGATCGAAGGAACCGGTCACTTTGCGATAATCCTCTTGAATGAGATGAATGCGTTCTTTGCCCTGCAACCGTTTTTGGGCATATTCGAATTGTTTCGCGGAGATGGTGGTGGCGGTCAGACGGGCGCCTGTCCTTTCATGGAATCTCTCGGCGAAGCCTCCCCATCCGCATCCGATCTCCAGTACCTGATGATGTTTGCGGATCTCAAGTTGGTCGATGATGCGGTCGTACTTGGCAAGGGACGCTTCTTCCAGTGTGGAGTTTTCAGAAGCAAAAATCCCACAGGAATAGGTCATGGTGGGATCGAGCATCAATTCGTAAAAGTCGTTGCCCAGATCGTAGTGCAGGGCAATGTTTCTGCGGCTCCCCCGAAGGGTGTTTCTTTGCCCCAAAAGGTAAGACCATCGGGCGATTCGATTGAACAAGGTGGCCCAGCCCCCTTCCATGCCGTCCATTACTTTCTGGTTTTGAAGAAAAAACCGAAAGAAGGTAACCAGGTCCGTGGTATCCCAGTCTCCGGCTGCATAACTATCGGCCACTCCCAGGGAGCCTCCGAGGCAGGCTTTACGAAAAAATTCATTC
>JAYOEB010000247.1:0-2455 GCA_038116775.1 Opitutia bacterium
CAAAGAGCCCCGAACCCCGGGGCTCTTTTTTGTGATTATCTCCGCCTGCAAGTTCGAATACTCTTCACCCCATTGCCTCCATGCGTTAGAATTTGGAAATGTCGAAGAATTTACTCGAACTCGTCGAATCGATCGCCGCCCGAGCGCGCGCAGCTTCTCTGGCTCTTTGCGCCTGCAGCGAACGCGAAAAGAACTTGGCCTTGGAAAGCATTGCCAAAGGCCTTGAATCCAATCGTAAGCTCTTGCTGGAGGAAAACCAGAAGGATTTGGACGCCGCCGAAGAAAACGACCTCAGTCCGGCGATGATCGACCGACTTCAACTGGACCATGAAAGAATTGATGGAATGGCAAAGGGCATGCGTCAACTCATTGCCCTACCCGATCCGGTTGGCCGGGTTCTGGATTCGAGAAAACGCCCCAATGGCTTGGAGATTCGGAAGATCCAAGTTCCGATCGGAGTCGTTGGCATCATTTATGAGTCACGCCCGAACGTCACCGTTGATTGCGCGGGTCTCTGCCTCAAATCAGGCAATGCCTCCATCCTTCGAGGCGGCAAAGAAGCCCGCCATTCCAACCAAGCTTTGGCGGAGATCATCACCGAATCCCTGCAATCCTCTCCTTTGCCCAAAGACGCGGTTCAACTAATCCCCACACCCGAAAGGGAAGCTCTCCATCACCTCCTGAGCTTGGACGAATACCTTCACTGCATCATTCCGCGCGGCGGTGAGGGACTGATTCGCTTCGTGGCTGCAAACAGCCGCATTCCCGTAATCAAGCACTACAAGGGCGTGTGTAATTTATACGTCGACGCCAGCGCCGATCTGGAAATGGCCCAAAAAATCGCCGTTTCCTCAAAATGCGGCCGTCCCGGAGTCTGCAATGCGATCGAAAACCTAGTGGTCGACAAGTCGGTGGCCGCAGAATTCCTCCCCGCTTGCGTCAAGGAATTGACTGAAAGAGGGTGTGAAATCTTCGCGGACGAGAAAGCCATGTCCCTGCTGGGAGAATTTATGGTTCATCCCGCGGGGGAAAAGGAATTTTCGGAGGAATTCCTGGATTTGAGACTGGCCGTCAAAGTCGTGGATTCAATCGATCAAGGCATTTCCTTCATCAACCGATTCGGCAGTGGTCACAGCGAGTCGATCATAACCGCCTCGAAGGAAAACGCGGAAAAATTCCTAAATGAGGTCGACGCGTCTTCGGTCTACTGGAATGCGAGCACCAGGTTCACGGATGGATTTGAATTTGGATTAGGTGCTGAAATCGGAATTTCGACCGATCGCCTGCATGCCCGCGGACCGATGGGTTTGGAAGAACTTTGTACCTACAAATATCAGATTTTCGGCAACGGGCAGTGGAAGTAAGAGTTTCAAGCAAATGACAGATCTTTTGATTTCGGGGGGAACCATCGTCAGTGAAGGCAAGCGCTCCCAAGAAGACCTCTTGGTCCGAAAAGGAAGAATTGAAAGAATCGCTCCTCGAATTTCCCCCATCGGCAATTGTAAGATCATTGATGCTTCCGAAAGACTCGTCTTGCCCGGACTGATTGACGACCAAGTCCACTTCCGCGAACCGGGACTGACTCACAAGGCTTGCATTCACAGCGAATCTCAGGCTGCGGTCGCAGGTGGCGTCACGACTTACTTCGAAATGCCGAACGTCTCCCCCCCCACCCTAAGCATGGAGAGGCTTGAGGAAAAGTGCGACATCGCCGCCAAGGACTCGCTGGCCAACTACGCCTTTTTTTTGGGAGCAAGCAACGAAAACCTTGAATTGGTAAAATCGGCAGACCCTTCTAAAATCGCAGGCGTTAAGGTTTTCATGGGGTCTTCGACCGGAAACATGCTCGTGGACCAGGAAGCCGCGCTCGAAGGAATCTTTCGGAATGCGCCCACGATCATTGCAACTCATTGCGAGGACACCCCCATGATTCTTGCCCAAGAAGAAAAGGCCCGCCTGAAGTTCGGAGAGAAAGTCCCTTTTGGGGAGCATGGCGTCATTCGTTCTCGAGAAGCCTGCCTCAAGTCCTCTCGACTCGCCGTCGAACTGGCCCGAAGGGAGCAGGCGAAGCTTCACGTTCTACACCTTACCACCGAAGAAGAGCTCGATCTCTTCGCCCCGGGTGACAGGCAAATCACGGCGGAAGCCTGCGTGCACCATCTATGGTTTGATGATTCGAGTTATGAGCGCTTGGGCTCTCTCATCAAGTGCAACCCGGCGATCAAAACGAAAAACGATCGCAACGCTATTCGCCGGGCCGTGGCGGACGGACGCATTTCGGTTCTGGCAACCGATCACGCCCCCCATACTTGGGAGGAGAAGCAATCCGATTATTTCCAGGCACCTTCCGGTCTTCCCTTGTTGCAGCATTCTTTGCTGCTGATGCTGGAAATGGTCGAACAAGGCTGCTTTGACCTGGAAACGGTGGTGGAACGAGCTTGTCACGCGCCCGCCC
>JAYOEB010000248.1:0-2435 GCA_038116775.1 Opitutia bacterium
CAACGTCAATCCGGGTGAGCCCTTCGAGCACTTCGGCGAATGGAACGCGACTCTGGGTGCATTCAATCCGGTCTTTGTGGACGGCAATTTGAGCGGGATCGATTTCCACCTTACCGACATGGACCAGGACGAGGACGGATATTTGGACTGGTCCGAACACCGGGCGGGATCCGACATGAACGACGCCAACAGCACGCCCATCGGTCGGGCCCTATCCCTGTGGTATCCGCTCAACGGCAACGGAATGGACCGTTCGGGCAACGAGCGCCATCTGCAACTGGTCGGCACCTCGCCCGCGCCTGACCGATTCGGACGAAACGAGGGAGCCCTTTATTTCAATGGAGCAGGAGATTATGCCCACTGGACATTCGATTCCAATTTTTCCGAAAAACGCAATTTCACCATCAGTTTATGGTTCAAGCCGGACGTTGAGAAATCGAAGAGTTGGCTTATCGCCGCGGGACAATCGGTCGCCCAAAGAGGGTTCACCATCGGGCTCAATCACACCAGCAACAATTCCCAGATCAGCGCCGGTTTCTGGGGCAGCAGTTCCATCAGCGCAAGAAAGGACAACGCCTATGTGCTCAACGAATGGGCCCAACTGGTCGTGACCTACGACGACGAGCGGGTAAAAAGCTACATCAACGGCGATTTGCTTGCCTTTTCCACCCTCTCCGCATCCGATTGCTGGATCCCCACCACCGGCACCTTTCAACTGGGAAAACAGCTCGGCTTCGAGGAATATTACTCCGGTTCATTGGATGATTTGCGCATCTACAGCCGCGATTTTTCCTCTCATGAAGTATCGCTTCGTTACGAGCGGGAGAACCGTCCTTCTCACTTTGTCGATTTGAACGACTCGGTCTCGCTGGAAATGATCTGGGTCAAGCCCGGCACCTTCATGATGGGCAGTCCGGAAACGGAAGAAGGTCGTGATGAAAACGAGACTCAACACCAAGTTACTCTTACCCGAGGCTTTTATCTCGGTAAATACGAGGTCACGCAGGGCCAGTTTCAGGCAGTCACCCAGACTAATCCTAGTAATTGGGGTTGGATGGGACCTGAAAATCCGGTTGAGCAAATCAATATGACAAACTTAGCCTCTTTCATCGATACCCTTAATCAGATTCAAAAAGATGCAGGAAATTTGCCGTCCGGATGGAAGTACGGCCTGCCGACTGAGGCGGAGTGGGAGTTTGCCTGTCGTGCGGGATCAACCACCGCCTATAACTGGGGGGATGATATAAACCAAAGCAGAGCGCAATACGCAACGAGCACACCAACAACCGTTGGTTCTTTCGCACCCAATGCGTGGGGCTTTTTTGATATGCATGGAAATGTTTCCGAATGGATCGGTGGCCCATACTATGAATATTCAACCTCTGTGGCAATTGACCCAGGCGGACCATATAATGGTTATAACTCACACAATCGTGGTGGTAATTTTGGTTCTAACCCTGAAAACATACGCTCCGCATTTCGTAAGGAATTTTCCATGAACCAACCGAGTTGGACTCTAGGTTTCCGTCTCGCCTTCAAATACGTCCCCAATCGAGAGCCGATCGATCTGAACTTCACCGGCTCTCTTGCCTTTAATGAAAACTTACCGATTGGCACCACCCTCGCCGAGTTTAACGCCACCGATCCGGACGGAGACTCCCTCACCTACCACTTGGTGGATGAGAATGGATCGACAAACAACCACCTCTTTACCCTCGATCAAAACGGCACTCTTAAAACTGCAGCATTATTTGATTACGAGACCAATGCCTCCACCTACCTAATCCGGTTACAAGCCAAGGACGAGCTCAATGCCACGATCGAAAAGGATTTCACTCTCACCCTGCAGGATGTTCATGAAAACCAGGCCCCCCAGTTCCAGACAGATGGCAACCTTAGCGTACTGGAGAACGAGACTTTTGTTTACGAATTTAATGCCACCGATGCAGATGGCGATACCCTCTCTTACTCCATTGAAAATTCCAAGGATTCCCAGTTCTTTCAAATCAACACCATCACGGGGGTATTGAATTTCATAACTGCACGGGACTTTGAAAATCCGGAGGATAACAACACCGACAATGTTTATGAACTGACCGTTTCCGTGTCCGATGGCAATGCCTCCGCCATCCTAGATGTATTTGTTACGGTGCTGGACAAGTACGAACCATCCAAGGAAAACCATACTGTTGAGCTCAATGCCACGGTTGGTTTGGAAATGATCTGGGTGGAACCAGGCACTTTTATGATGGGTCAGCTAGGCGTAGCAGAACCTGTTCACGAGGTTACACTGACTCGCGGTTTTTATCTGGGTAAATATGAGGTGACACAAGCACAGTATGAGGCAGTAATGTCAGGCAACACCAACGGACTAAACCCACTACCAAGTGGCTCTACTTTAAAACCAAACCGGCCTGTAGTGAAAATTTCCTGGG
>JAYOEB010000249.1:0-2431 GCA_038116775.1 Opitutia bacterium
GACGAATTCGCGGGCTTGCTCGGACGCATTGCCCTCTCCGACGAAGGTAATCGCCAGCATCTTGGAGAGCGAAGGATCGGAAATCGCCTCGAGTATTTCGAGAACCCCCTTTTCTCGGTCCAACCAACCGACGAAAAGAACGCATACTTTTTCATCCGATTCTTTTCGGTAGGTTCTATCCCTTCCGATTTGCAGCAACTCCTCCGTTGCCGTCCAATTCTCCACAACCGGAGCATCGGACTCGGAAAATCCGAGTTTTTCGACCGCAAATTCCTGCCATTGCCTCCCCTGACAAATGATCCGGTCAGCCGTTCTCAAACCAATACTCGAAAAAATTCGCATAGGCATCGATTGGTCGTAATTCTTCAAAAGATAGCCTCCCCCAGGAAACATCAGGATTGGAATTCCAGAAAACTGGGCGACTCTGCCCATGATTCCCTTTTCCAAAAGACCTATTCCGCTGGAAGTAAAGATAAGGGCGACCTCCGGCTTGCCGATAAGCAGTCTGGCCCAAAAAAGAACAAAGCGCCTGCCTGCATAAACGCTTCGCCGGAGGATTCCAGGGGGAGGATTGCTCACTTGAGTCGAATCGATCAAAACCAGGCTGAACTCCTTTGCAAAAGAAGACTGGAGCAATGCCCTGCACACGGTGACGAAACCACCGTGAATATTTTTCTTTTTGGGGAAGGCCCCGACGACCAGAATTTTTGGTTTGGGGCTCGCTCCATCCATTCCGTCTATTTCCTTCAAATGACTACCCTCGACTCCAGAAGTTTTGCAAACAACCTCTCGTAGGATCCGACCATAATTTCATTGGCCAAGCATTTTTCGGCAAACTCCCGGCAACGCCTTGACATTTCAATCCTTTGAGCCGGATTTAGCTTGGCCAATCTGGCGATGGATTCCGCGATTGAGTTTCGCGAGGAAGGATCAAACAAAAATCCCCTGATCCCATCCTCAATTAAAATTCGGTTGTCGGAAACGTCGGACGCCAAAACCGGACGCCCGCAGGACAAAGCCTCGCAAACGACGTTGGGAAGTCCCTCAAAGGAAGAAGCCAAAATCAAGGCATCCGCTTCGTTCAGCAGTTCGGGGACGTTTTTTTGCTCCCCTAGGAAATTGATCTTTCCTTGCACTTCGGGGGGAAGATTGCCCAGCGCTTCCTCAATCGAGTTCCAATAAGCCCTCTGGGCTTTGGAGCTTTGATCCACTCGTCCGACCCAATTGAATTCGGGAACCCAATCGTGAGCCTGATAAAAAGTGCGCAAGGACTCGATGAGAAGGATCAGGTTCTTCTGGGGGGAAATACGGCCGATTCCCAAAAGCTTGAGCGTTTGATCATCCCGGCTTCGTGAGGACGCGGGACTAAACAACCGAGTGTCCACCCCGTTGTAGATTACGGTCAATTCGTTTTGGAGGAATGGATAGGCTTGCCTTAGGTTTTCGAAATGACTCTTCGAATTGACGACTACGCAAGAACTGAATCGATGAAAATGCCTGAGGAATCCTCGACCACGATGATCCATAATGCTGTTTCTTTCACTGGCGACCTTTGGTGTGAGAGGACTGAAAAAATGGCTCAATTCCAAATAAAGACTCGGCGAGTTCAGAAAGGATATGGCGAGGTCGTACTTTCCGGCCCGCAGAGCCATCGACAACCGACGAACCACTTTGATGGAGAATCCTTTTCCCTTCCCATGCAAGTCGATGATTTTGATTTTAGAATTTTCTAGAGCAGACCTGTAAAAGTCATGTTTCGGATAATAGTTGAACACCTCAACCTGATGGCCTTTCTCCTTTAATCCGATGGCCAAGTTGGTGACTTGTCTTTGAGCTCCGCCGGAACCCAAGGAATCAATGACTAGTAGAAGCTTCAAAAGCTATTTGACGAATTGTATCCTAAAATGACTCAACAAGAAGTAAGCGACGAAAGGATTGGAAAATAGAATTCTACCGATTACGCCCAAGGCATTGGGGGTAGTCCATTTGAGGCTTCGTGACTTGAAGCCGACTTCCCTAAGGAGCTTCGTCCAGGTGTAGGGAGACTGGTGCTTGCTCCATTCGATGGTTGGCATGAATGGACTCCGGAGGCCGATCAAGTCGAAAAAATTATAACGGTTGCAATCGGTTATGATCAGCGTGCCTCCGTCTTTGAGCAAACGATGGACCTTGCGGAACAATTGACTGTAAATTTGACGAGATTCTTCTTTTTCAAGAAGATCGATGGTCGCCTTTTCATTCAGGTGATTAATGGAATTCGCCATCACGATGAGATCAAACTTCCTTTGTTCTTGAAAATCCTGAAAGCTCGTACCTTGAAATTCGACCTTGCCGGAAAACTCAATGACTTTCGCCCGAAGCCTGTCGAATTTGTTCGAAGAATCGGAGGACGAACCCTCCAGTTCCGGTTCCAAACAAATCGAACTTCCAC
>JAYOEB010000250.1:0-2421 GCA_038116775.1 Opitutia bacterium
AAGAACTGGGTGGTGATTTAAAGCAAGGAGACTGTGATGGAAAAAACATCGCCTCATTGATCAGGGGCATACAAGGGCCGGTTCATCAGTTTGTTTACGGGGCTTTTACCAATTGTCGGATCGTTGACAATAGGGAGCGAATCTTTCCCATTCGCTCCATCCGGGATAAGCATCACTCTTTAATTTTCAACCCAAACTTCAAAGAAGGAATCACATCCAACGTTACGCTTTCCCAAGCTTTGAGCTTTGTGGAAAGTGAAAGTCCCGAAAAAATTAAAACGCTTACCTCGGCTGGATCATGGGTGATGAAGCCTGACAAGGACGAGCTTGAAAAGGAATTGGTTCACAAACTTCACTATCGCTCCGAGTATGAACTATATGACTTAACCGAGGATCCTTTTGAATTGGTAAATCTGTTTGACCATCCAGATCACAAAGAGACTGGGCATAGGCTGAAAAATGCTCTCCAAAAAATGCTAACGAAACATGGAGATTCCGACCCCATCAGAACCGAGCAGAGCCTGGCTGGTCATATGCAAAAATAAAAATCCTCCAATGAATTTTTTAATTGTGGGAGATGACTCATTGAGTTTTCTGCGAATAAAATTAATAAATTAAAGTCAAAAAAACATAAAGTTTTGCTATTTGTTTAATTAACGAAAAAAAATTTTTATGAACTTCCGTGTTATTGCCCTCTTGGTTGGGATGTTATCCAACCCTGTCTTCGGAAGTATTGATTTTGAATCCGAGATATTACCACTGTTTGAGGATTACTGTTATGATTGTCATGGACCCGACAAAGAAAAGTCGGGCTTTCGTACAGACAAACGAATTTTTCTTTTAAAAGGGGGGGATTCTGGGATGGCGGCAGTGGTTCCGGGAAAGCCTGAGGCAAGTTATCTCATCGAAGTGATCAAAAGTGACGATCCTGATATCGCCATGCCTCCCAAGGATGACAAGCTTTTTGAAGAAGACATAGAGCTTATTGAACAATGGATTGCAGAGGGAGCAGTCTGGCCCGGGCAAATGGATGATAAACTGGAAGCGGGCACAGACCACTGGTCCTTTCAACCCATTAAGCGTCCATTAGTCCCGAGATCCTCCAAACATCCAGTGGACGTTTTTTTGGATGCCCGTTTAAGAGCAAAAAAAATTCCGCAAAACGAAAGAGCAACTCCACGGGAATTGATACGTCGGGCATCGATTGTGCTAACCGGTATGCCGCCGGAGCCAGTGCGTGTCCAAAAATTCCTCAAGGAGTATAATTCAACGCCTGATCAAGCGTTTGTAAATTTAGTCGAAGAATTGTTGGAATCCCCTCATTTTGGGGAAAGGTGGGCCCAGCATTGGCTGGATGTAATTCGCTGGGCGGAAACCAACGGGTCCGAGTCTAACCTCTACCGAAAGCTTGCCTGGGTGTATCGGGATTATGTGATTCGTGCATTCAACAATGACTTGCCCTACGACCGGTTCATCAAAGAACAATTGGCTGGAGATGGTTTTGGGGTTGGGGAAGCACTTGGCTTTCTGGTTGCAGGCCCTCATGTGCCAGCTGCTACCGTGGGGCAGGAACCTGCCGCCATTCGTCAGGCACGTGCCGACCGTATGGATGAGATTATTCAGACAGTGGGGGCCTCTCTGCTCGGAGTCACCATGAGTTGTGCCCGTTGTCACAATCATAAGTTCGATCCCGTTTCGATTCAGGACTACTATTCCATGACCGCAGTCTTTCAGGATATCGAGTTTGGGAGCAGATTTCCGGAATTTTCCAGCGATCATCCCCGTAAGGAAAAGGCTGAGTCTATTTGGAAGGAGATTGCCCGTAACCGTTCCAATTTGCGAAACCATCATGCCTTTTGGGAAGAGGATTGGGGAGGGTACAAGGAAATTCATTGGCCTCCGGTCGAGGCAACGGAACTCCGGGTAGATTTTTCTTCCGGGTATGTCGCATTGGATGAGTTGGAGGTTTTTGGACTTCCTGCGGAGAATGAAAACTTGGCCCATCAATCTACCGGGACAAAGGTGACGACCGATCCTTCCTTTGCTCAGCAGGGGAACCGGTTCCCCATTGAAAGAATCATTGATGGAAAATTTGGCACTCAACGCTGGCAGGCCAGTTTCAACAAAGAAAACAAACAACAACCATGGTTGCAACTTAGCTTCAATAAACCCACAACGATCGGGCGGCTTCGGTTAAGCAGCAATCGTGAGTACTATTTCGAAACCGACTACCTCGAAAAGAAAACCAAGTTTAATTTTAAGAATTTTTCAGTCAGCGCGAAACTACCGGATGGCGCATGGAAGAAACTCTTTGCCACAAAGGATTTCAACAAAATGCTCGAAGAGAATAACAAGCTCTCTGAAAATATTGAGGAAATCAATCACCTAACCTACAGGCTTTCTGAGGAAGGTCCCCGCCCC
>JAYOEB010000251.1:0-2402 GCA_038116775.1 Opitutia bacterium
GGGAATGAGGATGAAAGACTACGGACACTCCCATCGCCCTGAATCTTGAACCAGCTAATTCCGGACGGTTTTGCGTGGCGGTCGGGGGCAGTTCGCTTCCTTCCACGTCCGAAAAGTTGATTCCTCCCTTTTCGATCAATTCTCCTCCTGCAATCGAATAGGTTCTTCCGCCGCCTCCTTCCGGTCGTTCCCAATGATCCCGGGTGACGGTGGCCGTGGGGTCATCCTTCGATAACCGCTTGCATAGACCTTCCTGCAAATCGAGGAAACAAGTCCTGGCCTTTTCCGCCTCGATCATGGGAAGGTAGTTGGGGACAAGGGGGAAGAGGGCTCGAACTAATCCTCGTCCTCTTCGTCTGGAGGTCTGGAAAGGTAATCCTTTGCCTGCTCGAAATTCCCCATTCCTCGCAACCGTCCAAATTATTCCACATGTCGGCGTCTTCCCCGGTTGCGACGATGGCGCCACGCATCGGAAGCTTCATATCCTCGATTTTCTCGGCGAATTCGCCCACGACTTCAATGGCCTCTTCTCCCACTTCTTCCAGCTCCGATACGTCGATGATCAATTTTAGAATGCCTTCGTTGATGGTGTTCTTGATCCGGGTATCCATGTTTTCCTTGATGTCGTTGATGACAAAATTCGACAATTCAGGTGGAAGTTTGAAGTAAAGGTGATCCTCGATGAATTTGAAGTAGCGAGCAGACGAGTCCAGGTTCATGATCTTATACATCAGGGCCTCGGTCTTGTTTTGATCAAAGGGTTTGGTCAGGCAATCGGCGAATCCCGAATTCAGGGCCTTTTTCTGGGCGTTTTCGTCTCCCATGACGATCATGCCGATGACAGGCGTGTTCAAGACGTTGTGGTTGGTCTTGAGTTTGCGACGCAAGTCGACCGCGCTGTCTCCCGGCAGAGCCATGCTGATGAGAATCGCGGAGTAACCGCTGTGCTCGCATGCCTTTAGCGCGGATGCTTCGTCGGTGGCCGACTCCACCAACCATTCGCTTCGAGCGAACATATCACTCAATTGCTTGGCGATGGCGGGTTTGTCGTCGACGACCAGAATCTTGATGCGGTCGGCCTGACCGCTTTCTTCCTTGGCGGCGCTTGCCTTTTTGAAGATGTTGTTCTCATTATCGCCGCGGGTGGCGATTTGATTCATGCGGTAGAGCCTTCTCCCGAGAGTGCGAATGAGCTTTATGGCGACCTTGGGGTTTTTGGCGACGATTTCAGCGATGCTTTCCTCGACGTGGCGAACGGTGGCGGGAGTCTTGGCGCGAATGGTCGCATCTCTCTTCATTCCGAGAATTTCACTCAGTTCGCCGAAAATGGAGCCAACTACGTCGATTTCACTGAGGATCTTGTCGTCGCGTATGACTTCGAGGGTACCGCTTTCCAAAATACAGAACCCCTTGCCTAGCTCTCCGCTTGGGAGTACGACGTCGCCTTCACTATATTGTTCTTGTCTGATCATGGTTCGGGGTTAATACATCATTCTAAAAATCAACACTTAATCAAATAAATTCTTCAAACGTCAATATTGCTTGGACTCGGGGTTCGATCGGACTCCTTTCCTCTTCAGCCATTGGAATCTCCTAGTTCCAAGATCATACGGATCATGAAAAATGAATAAACCGCAAACTTTTGATTTCGTGGTCGTCGGCGGAGGCAGCGCAGGCTATGCGGCGGCGAGGACTTTCGCCGAGAGTGGGGGTGCCGTGGCCGTGGTGGACGGCGGTTCTCAACTTGCGGGCTTGTGCATTTTGCGTGGTTGCATGCCGTCCAAGACCTTGCTTTATTCGGCGGAGGTGCTTCATCTGGCCAACAAAGGCAGGATTTTTGGCTTTGAGGAAGGCAACCTGCGGGCCGACGCAGTTGCCATGCAGCGGAGAAAAAAAGAGATAATCGCTGAGTTCGCGGAGTATCGTCGTCTGCAATTGGAAGACGGTCGCTTCAGTCTCTTTCGGTCAAATGGAAGATTTTTGGATGATCATACCCTGGAATTGTCGGACGGAACGATCGTAAAAGGCCATCGTTTTCTGATTTCGACAGGATCAAAGGTAGCCATTCCTCCCGTTCCCGGTTTAAGGGAGGTTGCCTTCAAGACAAGCGACGATGTGCTGGACCTTTCGCAAGTCCCGCAAGAAGTCGTGGTCTTGGGTGGTGGTATCGTTGCCTGCGAACTCGCCCAGTTCTTGAGAAGACTGGGGTCGAAGGTCATTCTTTTGCAAAGAAGCGACCGCATACTACGGGAGTTTCCGGAGCAGGCGTCGCGTTGGGTCCTGCAAAAGTTCGAGGAAGAAGGGATGATTGTTCGAACCGGGGTATCCATAATCTTGTTGGAGCAAGTCGATGATGAAAAAATCAGGATTGATTTTGAACACGGGGGAACGAGGCATTCCCT
>JAYOEB010000252.1:0-1268 GCA_038116775.1 Opitutia bacterium
GGTGGCGCATAACCAGCTACCCCCAGGAATACTCAACTTTTGCAAAGGCCATGGCTTGGCTTTCCATACCTACCCCTTTTTTGGGATATGCGATTTTGCTGTTCTTCCTAATCAGCGGTTTCTGCATCCATTATCCGAACACCGCACCGATGGCAAAGCCATGTTGGAAGACTTATTCAATCCGTAGGTTTTGGCGAATTTACCCCACTTATCTTATAGCTCTTCTCCTTACTTCAGTCATCAGTTTTTACTGTTACGTTAAATGGGGGGATCAAACGTGGGATCCTAAAAGAATTCTTCGCGTCGCTACAATATCTCAGAATTATCCACCGCAAAATGGACAATTTCTTTCTAATCCATCGCTCTGGACAATCCCATTGGAAATTGAATTTTATATCCTCTACCCACTCGCCTTTTGGCTCTTGACCATCCTTAGGAGACCCATTTTTCTTATGGCGACGGCTTTGTTTTTGAGTGGAATTTGCGTTTACCTCACAAAACAAGGAAAGGAATGGCTTTCCTTCACTGCTTTATTCCTCTGGCCTTCCTGGCTTCTCGGGACTTGGGTTGCTTCCCTCTACCGCGATAAGAAACTCCATTCATTCAATACTTTTTCATTGGCTGCGGTTTTGACGGTTCTTCTTGTTTTTGCACTGTTTAGCCGATTAAGAATTTGGGAAACTTGGATACAATATGGCTTATGGACTGGTTTTTATTTTTGCCTTTTCATTTTCTTTCTTCAAAAAAACCGCTTCTTTAGCAGTTTCGGAGATTTTTTTCTTCTCCGATTGCTATCTTGGCTGGGTAAAATCTCCTTTTCTTTATACTTGATTCATTTTCCATTGTTTAAATTATTTGGATACTGGCATCGTGAGTTCTTTGCAGAGAAACCCGCCAACTTTCTTGTTTCCTTACTGTACCTAATACCTGTAGTTTTCTTAGCTTTCGTTTTTTACGTTTGGGTGGAACAACCCATTCATCATTGGTCTAAAAACCGCAAGCTTGCCAAATGATCAGTCGTGCAGGCTTCATCGTCTCCCATCCAACGGGAAACTCTTTCGTCCGCGCTTTGTTGACAAAACTTCATGAAAATCAGCAACTCGACCGTTTTTTTACCACAATCGGCTTCGGCGAAGGATGCGGTTCTTTTTATTCGGAAATAAGAAAGTACCGAGGCTACGAGGTTCCCGACTCCAAGATTTCAAGGCAATGGTGGCCCGAAGTCTTCCGACTTCTCTCCAAAGGGAATCAACCTTCAAAAAGAAGAC
>JAYOEB010000252.1:1278-2067 GCA_038116775.1 Opitutia bacterium
GATCTAAGTTACAGAAAATTGGATCTGGAAGTCGCAAAAAGAATGAATCGTGGATCGGCGAAGGTTATTCATGCTTATGAGGATGGAGCCCATGCGTCTTTTCAGCGAGCCAAATGTCTTGGCATTCAATGCTCATATGAGTTGCCAATTACTTATTGGGCAACGAGTAGGAGACTGTTGGCCGAGGAAGCCGAACGGTATCCTGAATGGGCACCAACACTGGAAAGTACTTTAGAATCCGAAGAAAAATTACTGAGAAAAGAGGAAGAATTAGAACTTGCGGATTGTATAACCTGTCCGAGCGAATTCGTTCTAGAGTCCATCCCTCAGGTGATTCGCAACCGCATTCCATGTCAAATCGCCCCATTCGGCAGCCCAACAGTTAGCTTAGAACCATCGAATGTCCAAAAGAGATCAATCAATGATTTTAAAGTTCTTTTCGTTGGTTCAATGAGCCAGCGGAAAGGTCTTGCTGATGTCTTTGAAGCAATGCGACTATTAAAAGCTGAACCAATTAAACTCTCCATCTTGGGTCAACCTTCCATGCCTTTGGGGTTTTACAAGAAGCAATTTCCAGGGTTCAACTATTTTCATCCTAGGACAAACAAAAGGGTCCGAAAGATCATGAAAGAACACGATGTCTTAGTTTTGCCCTCCATCATCGAAGGTCGGGCTTTAGTTCAGCAGGAGGCACTTTCTTGCGGTGTGCCCATTATTGTAACTCGAAACGGAGGCGGAGAAGACTTGGTAGAGGAAGGGTTGACAGGGCACTTGGTGCCGATTCGTTCT
>JAYOEB010000253.1:0-2057 GCA_038116775.1 Opitutia bacterium
TCGCTACTCCCGGTCGTTTAATGGATTTGATGGGGCAGGGATGTGCTGACTTTTCGGGCCTTGAATATTTCGTTCTCGATGAGGCCGACCGTATGCTCGATATGGGCTTCCTCCCCAATATTCGCAAGATCGTCAAGGACCTGCCCAAGAAGGGCAGGCAGACCCTGCTTTTTTCCGCCACCTTGTCGCGTGAGATCGAAAAACTGACCAAGGAATTTCTCTACCGTCCAGAAACCGTGGAGATCGGCCGGCGTACCAATCCAGCAGACACGGTAAAGCAGTGCATTCACGAGGTGCCCAAGTCCGCCAAGCTTTCGTTGCTCAAACATCTTTTGCAGGACAACGATTTGTATTCCGTGCTCGTCTTCACCCGCACCAAGCATGGGGCCGATCGTGTGGCCAAGCAGTTGAGCAAGTCCAAGGTGCCAACCGCGGCGATTCACTCCAACCGAACCCAAAACCAGCGCTCCCGGGCCCTGCAGGATTTCAAGGACGGGAAGATCCGGGTGCTCGTGGCCACCGACATTGCGGCCCGTGGGATCGACGTCGAAGGCATCACTCACGTGATCAATTTCGACTTTCCCCCTCATGCAGAGGACTACGTTCACCGGATTGGCCGGACGGGTCGAGCCAACACCGAGGGCGAAGCCATCAGTTTTATAACTCCGGAAGACCAGGGGCCCTTGCGCTTGCTCGAGCGCAAGATCCGCAAAACCATTTATCGCAAAAAAGTCTCCGGGTTCAATCCCTCTTACGTTCCCAAGGCCGCTCGTCCGAGTCATGGTCCTGCCAAAGGCAAGGGTGGTGGGGGACGTTCCTCCTTTCGTCCACAAAAATCGGGCGGGTTTACTAAGCCCGGTGGAGGGCATAGCAACCGCCGTCGCACCGGTCAACACCGGGGCGGGCGCTAGGCAGTTTCTTCGGTTTCGCCTGCCTTTACGAATACTTTGATCAGTTTGGGGAAGGGCGTGCGGTCGTAGCAGGAATCGTAATTGTGCAACACCTGTAGGAAATGCCTGGTGATGTCCGTTCCCTTGGGGGCGACCAGCATTTCGGTTTCCAGTTTCAAATCCTCCGCCAGTCGCATGCCCACCCGTAGATCGTTCAGAGGTAATTCGTTCACCAAATAACGCGTGCGCGACTTATGGAGCAATTGCGCCATCGCTTCGATCACCTTGCTGTCGAACTCTTTGTGCCCTCCCTTGAGCGTGGCCAGGATCACCTCTGAATCATGGCCTTCCACCTCCATGTAATCGTACTCCAATGCAGCGTCCAGTATCTGGTATGCCTTGAAGGTGTTTTCCTTGTCCGGCGTTTGATAGGGTAAGTGACTTACCAGCAAACAATCCAATATCTCCCGGACGTTTCCAAGTCTTGGGATATGGCCGAGCAAATGAGTGACCACCTCCGGAAACTTCTTTACCAGTTCCTCGATTTGCGGACGTACACGCTTGCGCAAAAACACGTTTTCAGCTTCCTCTTCCGGCAGGGTGATGGAAGCCAGTTGGGAAAACACCGCCGCAGTTTCCACCCGCCAGACAAATGGATAGTTCAAATACCGAGCCACCTCTCCCGCCAGTCTCTTCACTCGCTGGGCACGCCCAAAGAAGAGGGGTTTCACCGTGGCCAGGGTATCGGTCAGCGCATTGACTGCCCCCACCAAAGTTTCCTGCAGGAGCACCTGTTCGGCTTCCAATAATTCTCGTTGCCTTGCCCCTGCTTGGATCGCTTCCTGCAGAGCTCTCGGACAGTACGGTTTTTCAAGCAAGCGAAAGACGTGGCCCTCGTTCACCGCCTTCATTGCATCCTGATAATTGGCATGCCCGGTCAGGAGCATGGTGGTGCAGCAGGGGTCCCGGTGAATCACCTTGGCCAGAAAGTCCGCCCCCTTCATGCCCGGCAGAATCTGGTCGGTCACCACTATGGTAAACGGACCATCCTCCTCGAAGATTTTCAAACCGGTTTCCGCATCCTTGGCAAAGTGGGGTTCACAAATCTCATTCACCTGTACCTTCAATGCATCCAGTACTTCCGCTTGATCATCCACAAAGAGAACC
>JAYOEB010000254.1:0-2033 GCA_038116775.1 Opitutia bacterium
CTGCCTCATGACGATTGCTTCCATTCTCGTGCCAACGGTGATTCAAAGTGTGCTCGATCTAATCTTCCAAAGCAACGACTCGAGCTCTGGACTTCTGATAAATGGGGTGGGGGTGATCGCCATGATTTTTTTGGCTAAAGAGATCTTAAACTGTCTAAGAATCAGATTTAACAACCAACTTGAACAAAAAGTAATTCTTAAACTCAGGGAAGACTTGCACCAAAAACTCCTACACTTGCCAATAAGCTTTTACGATAAACGCAAGAGCGGGGAAATCTCTTCTCGGGTAATAGAAGACGTTCAAAACGTAGAGAGAGCCATTCTGGACGGCACGGAACAAGGAGTCATCGCCTTGCTCAGCCTGATTGGGGTAACCTTCATGATGTTTGGTCAAGAACCTCGACTGGCCGCTCTCGTTTTCCTGCCCCTTCCGCTTCTCATGGTAATGGCGTTCAGATACGCCAAGATTTCAAAAAGGAACTGGAAGGAAGTCAGAGAGGCATCCGGCGAATTGAATGCCTTATTAGTCGAAGATATCCAAGGGAATCGCCTCATTCATTCATTTTCCTTGGCGGAAAGAGAAAAAAAACGATTTGGAAAAGCCGGCAAACTACTTCAGGAGAAGTCGCTGAAAGCCATGTACAGATGGTCGATACAAGGACCAAGCGCAAGCTTTACTTCTTCTCTTGGCTTGCTTGCGGTTGTTGGAATGGGGGCACATCTGCTGAAGACGGACCCAGAATTCACAACCGGCAAGTTCTTTGCGTTTCTGCTTTATGCGAATATGTTTTACGAACCGGTTCGGCAACTGGTTTCAATCAACAACCTCATTGCCGCCGGTAAGGCATCGGGCGAAAGGGTTTTCGAGATATTGGACATGCCCGTGAATATTCGGGAATGCTCCAACCCCGCTCCATTTCCTCAATCTAAGCACTCCATTTCATTTCGAGACGTTTCCTTTTCTTATGACCAAGAAAGATGCTCGATTGTCGATAAGCTTAGCTTCGACATTACGCATGGCTCAACCACCGCTCTGGTTGGACCAACCGGGGCAGGAAAGAGTACAATTGCAAATTTGGTTCTTCGTTATTACGACGTTTCGAGCGGTTGCGTTTCCATTGACGAAATCGACGTTCGTAAATTCAAGCTATCCGAACTAAGGGAGAAGGTCGGTCTGGTTTCTCAAGATCCCTTCCTTTTCGACGCTTCGATCAGGGATAACTTGTTGCTGGCAAACCAAGAAAGCAATGAGGAGCAAATTGCCGGGGCCTTGGAGCAAGCCAAGGTCCTTGATTTCGTCAAATCCCTTCCCAACGGCTTGGACACCCTGGTTGGCGAACGCGGCATTCAACTGAGTATGGGAGAAAAACAAAGACTTACACTAGCTAGGGCCATACTGAAGGACGCGCCCATCATGATCCTCGACGAGGCGACCTCCAGCGTGGACGTTGAAACTGAAAGAGAAATTCAATTGGCGCTTTCAAATTACGTCTGCAGGAATACGACGCTTATTATAGCTCACCGCCTGAGCACAATACGAGATGCCGACCAAATTATCTTTTTGGACAAAGGCCGCATTCTTGAGCAAGGTACCCATGATTCTCTTGTGAAAGATTCAGGGAAGTATGCGAATTTCTGTAATTTTCAAGGAAACCTTATTCTGGACTAAGTCATCCGCCTCTTTTGCTGACGGCGAGCAAAAGCCTGAGCGACAAAAAAAACATCCAGGGGGAGAAAAGAAATCCGATTCGGGATAGAGTCCTCAGACCTCCATCACAAAGGGGTCCGTAAACCTTGATTTCGGCCCATTCTCGCAAACTTAGGCAAAGAAAATAATCCAAGCCAACGGTCCTTCCCAAAAAGTAAATCATCAGAGGCCACACCGTCCACCCGATGCAAACGAAGAGCAACCCAAACCACAATTCTCTTGTCCAATCGGTATAGTCGCTTGGTTTGCTATCAGTCCCTTGCATAGCTTCTCAATGGGGTTTGGGTATAGGGCAGTACTCTTTTTTCAAAATATATCATGAAAA
>JAYOEB010000255.1:0-1864 GCA_038116775.1 Opitutia bacterium
CCGCTTCGTATAAACCTTTAATTTCTTCCGCACTTAGGCAACGATCCCAAATCATCAGTTCATCGATTTTGCCGCACAGGTATCGTTCAAATTTATTCAGGTTGTCATCGTACCAATTTCCCATTTTCACTTTGCCTGGCTCAATTTTGGTGATGGGGCCTTTCATAAGAGAAGTCTTTAAACCGTTAGCCCGGCATAAGGAAGTGGTGCCCGCTTCATTGGTTTGAATTTGCGCGCTTACAAAAATCCAGCGGTTTAGCACTACTGTACTGGCATATTCGGTGGGTAAGGAATTGATACCGGGCATGGAGCAATGCAGGCCGCCAGCACGGTTGGTTTTGAAATGGACTTTTCCAGGTGTTATCCAACCATCTGAGCTTAGGATGGAGGTAAGCTCGTTGGGCTGTTGGTTGATATTGATCCATGCTCCGATGGTCAATTCTTCGAAACTGCCATAAATTTCAAAATCCACTCTGGCGAAAGGGCTACTGAAATCCTGACTGTATTTTTTGGGCCATCTCCCGCTTGACCACGAAGAAATACGTTTAATCCCATGCGAGGCTCGTGGATTGGAGGCATAGTTTCGAAGGCGATGCCAGTTCAAAATCTCTTTCGGCCGGAACTCTTCAGGGAAACCAGTTTTGTCAACTGGTATATCGATTTCATCTGAGTCCCAGCCGAGCATGGGGAAGTAGGCGATTAAACTGCTGTCGCGAGCCAATTCTTTGACGCGGTCAAGCCAGCGGTATGTGGCCAGTTGACCAGGGATGGGGAGATCGGCTTTGTTCGCAAATGGAGACTTTTTGAGGATTCCGGAATCCAATTGGGCGGACTGCCTGTATTTGAGGTTTTTTAGAAGTGCCTGAGATGCAGGCTCGACTACATTGACTTCCCCGGAAAGAACATCGATCTGGCTGAGTTTTTTTGCGGGATTAGCGGAGACAAAGAACTCTGTGCCGAGATCGACAAAATCTGCATCTTCGGTACGAACGGTAAACCTATGAGCCGTCTGCGGAATCACAGCCCTTACTTTTCCCTGAGTCAGGTTCATATTTAATTCGTCCTCGATGAAGAAAGTGGCCGGGCCTTCCATCAAGATCCTTGCATTGTTCTTGAATCGCAGCTCGATGAATCCGGATTTGAGTTCGTACAATCCCTGGTTCAGGGCCAAATCATTGGGGCTATGCTGTGAGGAAAACTCAGCCTTGTAGAAATCAATCAAGCGGGCGATCGGTTGGATTTGAGGGATGTCGGTGGAAGTAAACTTTTGACCATGATATACATATTCACGTGACAAATTTTTGTTCCATGCAATCACTGCGAGAACCAAGCAGGCAGCTGCAACCATCCAGGGAAGCAGAGGGTGGGGCTGGTTGCGGGCGCTGATTTCTGGAAGAGGAAGAGAAGCCTTTTCATGAAGGGCGCTGTCCAGAAGGGCTGCCTTTCTGAAATAGTCACGGGCTTCCCGGCTGGAATCCAATAATTGATTGATCGCAATTTTATCCTCTTCCGAAAGTTTGTTCTGGAAGTAGCGGTCGATTAAAAATTGGTCTGCTTGTTTCACGATTGCTCAAGAGAGGATTCCGCGCTCATGCACTCGGTAAGTTTCAACCTCAAGCGCCGAAGTTTTTGATAAAGGGAATCTGGTGTTCTTCGCAAATTTTGGGCAATCGTTTTAATCGAATGGTTGGGGTCGTATGCGCTAATGAGAAGACTGGAATTAGCTCGGGATAGTTTGCTCAGGCACTGGTCAAGAGTGGAGAGGTATTTTTCCCTGATGTTCGAATCTTCCAGTGCTTCATCGGTTAATTTTTCGACGATGGATTGATTGAGGATCATACGGTCCCGGGCTTTCGTCTGGCGG
>JAYOEB010000256.1:0-1811 GCA_038116775.1 Opitutia bacterium
GGGCATAGGTCTCGTTCGGGGTCGTGGTGATCGTGATGTCCCCAATGCGAAGAGCCTGCAAAACGATTTCAGTTTCTTTGCGTTCGTGGAGAACGGTCTGCTCGAAGGCGTATACCTCGGTTTTGTTCTTCGGGTTGCGGTCACCCATCTCCTCGACGATTGCCTCGGCCCACTTGAGGAGCCCTGCGTCCGGCACGCGGTACTTGAGGATCAAGCGGGTCTCGGCCATGGCGAGGTCGAGATTCGGACGGTGCTTGATCTTACCATAGCCTGTGAGAGCCCGCTGAGCCAAGTCCTTGGAATAGGAGTCGATTTGCATCTGTTCTTCCTTCGTGGGCGGATCAACGACCCAGTTGCGGAGCGTGTAGTCGCGTCGCCAGATATCTCCGCTGCAACCGTGCGACATGATACCAACGAAGTTTTCGTCCGCATCCAGCATGTTCCGTAGGTTCGTGGCGAATTTTCCGAAGTAATCGGCACTAACCGCCTTGGCGCCGCCAAAGTAATGCATTGAAAAGTTTGCCAATATGGCGAGTGGTTTGCCTTTGAGACTTTGTATCGAGATGAGGGTGAGATCGGGATCCTCGGGGCCGGATTCGCCCGTCACGTCGTCCCAGTTGCGTCCCGCATGCATGTTGGCCCGTACGGTTGGGTTGCCGAACGGATCGATCCCGATTCGGTCGGGTCGTCGCACCCAGCGACGCAAGGCAGTGAATTCCTGTGCGTTCACCTTGTTCCATCCGGCCTGAGCTGGCTCCTGCTTCTTTTTGGCGGCGGCGATAGCCTCGGCGATTCTGCCCGTCAGGTAGGGTGTGTATCTTGGATCCGCTTTGGTTCCCAGACAACCGAGAGTGGAGGGCGCCGTGTGGGTATGGGTGGCGGAGATCAGGATGCGGTTACTTGGAATTCCGGTGCGCTTGGTCGCCAAGGCCTTGGCCTCGTCCAGCATCGGTCGTGGCATCATGCAGCTGTCCACCACCACGATGGCGATTTCCGTTTTGCCGTCCGTCAGTACAAGGGCCTTGGCGTAGATGGGGTCGGTTACTCCCGAGGCAGTCCGACTTGTCATGCCTCCGTTGACCAGCACGGGGAATTGCTTGGGGCTTACGTCAAGCGCGACGGCACCCGCTTGAAATTCCGCATGACAAGCGATTCCACAAAGAAGGACGTAAAAAGGGATGGTTACTGATTTCACTGGGAAATTCTCATTAAGCCAAGTCGGCGATGGCAAGAAAAAGCTCACTCGTGGGAAAAAATACGCCTTGGAGTTTTTTTACCCTTGTCTCGACATGTTGAGAATAATCAAAATATAGTTTGATGAATCGTTTTTTGCTCGTCGCCCTGTTTATAGTGAAGGAATTGCAAGGCGATCCCCTTTCCACGGACGAGGCGTTGGCTTCCTTTCGATTGGAAAGCGAGGACTTGGAGGTGCAGTTGGTTGCCGCGGAACCCGAGGTGGTTGATCCGGTGGCCTTTTGCTTCGACTCGGAGGGGCGTCTGTTCGTGGCGGAGAGTAGAGGCTATCCGTACCCCGGGAAGGGTATGCCGAAGGCGAAGCTCGGAAGAATTGCCCGACTGGAGGATGCGGATGGGGACGGGCGCTTCGAGAGCCGTACGGAATTCGCTCACGGGCTCAGTTTCCCTAATGGAATTATGCCATGGGGAAAGGGTTTCTACGTGACCGACGCCCCGGATCTTCTCTATATGGAGGATGTTGACGACGATGGGATCGCGGACAAGCGGGAGGTGGTTCTGACTGGTTTTTTTACCAACAGTAGCAGCGAGCAGTTGCGGGTCGCATCCCCAACCCA
>JAYOEB010000257.1:0-1631 GCA_038116775.1 Opitutia bacterium
GCTTGAAGGGTTGGTTACCGAGCATCCCAAGACGCTTAAGCCCGAGCCAGGTGTGGCCAGCGGATGGGAGCGATCAGAGGATGGACTGGTCTACAAATTCTCTCTTCGCAGAGACGCAAGATGGAGTAATGGCGACCCCGTGACAGCCGAGGATTTCGTTTATTCATTTCGTCGCATTCTCAACCCAAGCCTTGGGGCTCAATACGCTTCGATGCTGCATCCCTTGAAAAACGCCAGGCTCTACAACCAGGGGACTAAATCGTGGGAAGATGCGCAAGTTGGAGCTCGGGCTTTGAACAAGTACACCTTGGAGTTGATTCTCGAACATCCTATTCCCTACTTTCTCGAATTGCTCAATCATTACGCATGGTTTCCAGTGCATCGCCAGACCATTGAAAAATTTGATGCATACGAGAAGGTTGGAACTGCTTGGACAAAACCAGGCAATTTCATCGGCAACGGACCATTTCGCTTGTCTGAACACAAAATCAACTCAGTCATAGCGGTTACCAAAAACGAGCTTTACTGGGATTCCGATACCGTTCGTCTACAAGGCATCAGGTTCTACCCCATTGAAGCTGTTGATACCGAGGAACGGGCATATCGGTCTGGCTTTCTTCATTTGACGCAAAGCGTGTCAACTGACCGTATCGATTATCTTCGAGAACACTTCCCTCAAGAGCTTCACTTCGAGCCGTATCTGGGAACTTACTTTTATCGATTCAATCTCAAGTCTCCACCCTTTGACGACCTGAGGGTGCGGCAGGCATTCAGTTTGGCGGTAGATCGCAATCTCCTTGTTGAAAAAGTTTTAAAGGGCGGACAGACTCCAGCAACTTCCTTCACTCCTCCTGGCACAGCGGGCTTCTTTCCTAAAAAGCAATTCTCTCACAACCCCGCCTTGGCAAGGTCATTGCTCGCCGATTATCTCAATGAAAAAAATCTTAATCAACTCCCTCCCGTTGAATTAACTTACAATACCTCGGAAGGCCACAAAAAGGTTGCAGAAGCTCTCAGCGGCATGTGGAAGGAAACCCTTGGTATTGAAATCAAGTTGCTCAACATGGAATGGAAGGTGTTTTTGTCTACGATTGCAGCCGGTGACTTCACCCTTGCTAGGGCCGGTTGGATCGGAGACTACCTTGATCCACATACTTTCTTGCACATGTGGCGAGCGGGCGATGGAATGAATATGACAGGATGGTCCAATGCAAGATACGACCAATTGCTAAGAGAAGCGGAGTCCTCTGGATCCCAAAAGCTTCGTTGGGAAAGTTTTCAAGAATGCGAGGATTTGTTGGCTAGCGAAACCCCTGTCCTTCCCCTGTATTTTTACGTTCATCTGACCCTTCGCCATCCTTCAGTCAAGGGATGGCACCCTACTCTGCTCGATCATCATCCTTACAAATACGTCTATCTGGAAGATAGTCAGGTTCCATGAAAAAGTTCGTTTTGGCCAGATTTTTACAAGCAATTCCTACCCTTTGGGTGATTGCGACCCTGACTTTTTTCATGACCCGCTTTGCTCCAGGGGGCCCCTTTGATTCCGAGAAAACAATTCCTTCGGAAATCAAAATGAAGTTAGAAAGTCATTTCGGACTGGATCGCTCCCTGTTCGAGCAATAATTATA
>JAYOEB010000258.1:0-1607 GCA_038116775.1 Opitutia bacterium
TCGGACTGATAGGCTTCATTAAAAAAATGAGCGAGTAGAACGGTGTAGGTTTCACCTGGTTTACGTAAGGTTTCCTTGCGCCCCTGCCCGGTGGCTGAGTCGTGGATTTCGGAGTAAGCGCCCAGCACATAATCTCTTTCATTTCGTTCCCTACTTCCGGCAGAACTTGATGCAACATTGTAGTTACGCACACGATTGGGAACAAGTAGCGTCAAAAGTGCATCAACCAAGGTGGATTTGCCTGAGCCATTACGTCCAGTAATCATGGCAGTCCGTCCATCGGGACGAATGGTGTAAACTTTATCATGAAAAGTTCCCCAGTTCAGGAGAGACAGTTCATGCAGACGGTAACCGGCAGTTGATTTATCCGGTGAAAATTCAAGTTCTAACTGAGACTCAAGCATCTTCTTCCTCCATTTCCTCGTCCAGTTCTGGAGCTCTTCGTTTGATTTGGTTTTTTACCTCGATCAGTTTTTCAGGGGGCAGTTTTGCTTTGATGATACGCTCTACCCGGTAGAGCCCCTCATCTTTATCGCGCACTTTTTTAATAATCCCCCACTCTTCAAACTTGTTGATCAATCCTGCAATCTGACGATGAACTTTTTTCTCATCGTGCAGCTCAGGATAATATGGGGACATCATTTCGGTAAGATCAAGACTGGAACGGTACAGATGATCCCCCTCTTCCTGGTTCTGCTCGAACCGCATCAATTCCTCGCGCAGTAAAACCATGAAGATTGTCTGATGGTAGGAAAGACGAGTACGGCGCAAAACTCTTGGCAGTGGTGATGTGGATACATCATCCCAATTCTCATCATCATCTGAATCTTCTTCTCGTTGCCTGACATAGGCATAGCCGGCCGAATCATCGCGAGCAACGTCGAGACCCATTTCTCCAAAATGGCCCTTGATTTTTTCCCATTCTGCTCCGAGGCGACTCCAAAGGTCCAAGTCCTCCTGATATATTGGGCCGTTCAACAGACGAACGATAACATGACGGTGGGTAATGGCTGAATTCATAAGCTATTTCTTTGGAAGATGAGTTGCTCAACCTCAACATACCTAGGTTGAGCAGGACGGTTTAAATCAACTTTGATGGTCTCGTTGGCGAGAATTTCGTGTCGTGGATCTTCACCAGCAATAACCCGGTAGCATACAATCTCAACCACTCCTCGTTCCAAGGGATATTTTTCCACCATTTCGGAAAGAGTAATTTGCTCCACCTCGTCCAATGTTTCAGACACTCTGGATCGGTATTTCTTAAGATCCAAAGGCTCCCCAACCGAACCAAGAATTTCATTGATCCACTGAGATCCCTCAGACTTCGCCGGCTTCACTTCCGCAAAGGCCTCAACTGCTTTGGGTTCCCAAAATTCTGCCTCCATCAAGGTAAATAGCTGCGGTCTGATCTCGATTTCAAAATCCCAGTTATCCAAAGTTGTTTCCCTAAGACGATAGGCATGGCTACGAATCTCAGAAAGAGTCTCTCTGATCTGCTTGCCGCCACCGCCTGCATGATCTCCCACTACTTGTCTTAACTTGCGGCTAATCCGGCCATATGCACCATGTGCCGAGGTGGCTTCGCCAAACAATCGATCTCCTAGATT
>JAYOEB010000259.1:0-1585 GCA_038116775.1 Opitutia bacterium
GACCACGATGATTCCCCCGAAAGGAGCTTGTCGATCGGTAGCGAAAGCCTTCTCCCAAGCCTCGACGAGATGATCCGCGCTGGCGACTCCGCAGGGATTCGTGTGTTTGAGAATGGCTACCGTCGGACGTTCGAACTCGCCGATGAGGTAAGCGGATGCGGAAATGTCGAGAATGTTGTTGTAGCTAAGTTCTTTCCCCTGCAATTGATGAAAATGATCGAGGAAATCACCGTACAGAGCGGCTTGCTGATGGGGATTCTCTCCATATCTCAAGTTCATCGATTTTGTAGAGGATATCTTCAATTCCTTGGAGAAACCCGAGATGGAATCCAAGTCTGGCTCCAATCTTCCCTGGTCTTCCAGGTAAGCTGCAATCGCAGCGTCGTAGGCCGCGGTTCTGGCAAAAACCTTCCGAGCGAGTTCGCTTCTCAATTCGGGGAGATTCTCACTCTCTCCTGACATTGCCTCAAGCACGCGCCCATAGTCGGAGGGGTCGCAGACAACAGTGACGTCTCTATGGTTCTTGGCGGCGCTCCGCAACATGGATGGGCCTCCGATGTCGATTTGCTCGATGGCTTCCTTCAGTCTGACCCCTTCACGGGCAATCGTCTCCTCGAAAGGGTAGAGATTGACCACCACCAAATCAATCATTTCGATTCCATGCTCTCGGGCGGCCGCCCTATGTTCCGCATTTTCCCTCAAACAGAGCAATCCGCCATGAATCTTGGGGTGCAGGGTCTTGATCCTACCATCCATCATCTCGGGAAACCCCGTCCTGTCACTCACGTCCGTTACCGGTATTCCCTCACTTCTCAAAAGCTTGGATGTGCCTCCGGTAGAAAGAAGGCAAAAGTCATGATCGTCGACGAGAGAGCGGGCAAAGGAAACCAGACCCGATTTATCGCTTACAGAAAGGAGTGCATACTTTTGCATCCATTCCCTTGTGCTTCCTTCCTTCGTCTGAGCAAGCGAATTCTTCACTTTTTGACTTTGGCGGAAATAAGAGATTGGTCTTTTGAGCGAAGATGGTATGATTCTCCGATCGAATCGACGTGAGTGATAACAGCAAAGAAGTGGAAGGTTTGCAGGCAACTTTGGAAAAATTGGTTCATCATCGGGAAAAATCAAAAGTCAAGGGCTTCAACCTTCATGCCTTCATCTACTTCATCTCCATCCGCAACCTTTCGGACCGAGAAGTCACCTTGCTGGGTCGAAAGTGGGTACTTGCCAACGACGACGGCACCACAACGGTCGTCGAAGGTGAGAAAATCGTGGGCGAAACACCGGTCATTCCCTCCGGCGAAAGCTTTTCCTACAACAGTTACCACGTCACCCATCTCTCGGCTACGGCATCGGGTTCTTTTCACGGAGTCGACGAATACGGCGGGAAAATACACGTTCGCCTCAATCCGTTCCGCCTGGAAATCCCCGAGGATATGCAGGCGGAAGAAAAACCGCTCTCATGAGGTTTACCGATCTTAACCGCCATGGAGGTATAGGGGCAAACTGCTCTCTCCTGGAAATCGGTCCCTTCCGCATTGCGATTGATTCGGGGATGCATCCCAAATTCGCCGGTTTGGACTCC